>NZ_JBYUOW010000002.1:0-489644 GCF_058136395.1 Pseudoflavonifractor sp. HNCC25GI2 | reverse complement strand
AGTGGTTCCGGTGGGGCGGGTTTCTGTTTTTTGTGGAGAAAAGACCCTCTCCCCTCCCCGGGCCACAAGATGTTGCCGTTTTTCCCCAGGGCCAAAAAAGCAAGAAAATCAAGGGTTTGAACCGGGAAAAGGGGTTGACGTAAGAGCGGAAAACGTGTATATTATTTTTGTTACCGATTTGTAACTCTTTTTTCCGGATTGTCATTTTTTACCGTGAGGGATTTTATGTTGGACTTACATCGCCGGGGGCGCGGGTCGTCCGCGCCCAAGGGAGAATCAAATAGCAGCAAATCCAACGGCCCGGACTGGGAGGCCATCCGCCAGGAGGCCAAGCGCCGCTGGGCCCTTTGGAAGGAGTGGTCCCGCATCCATACGCGCCGCTGGAGCCATGTGTTCCACGGAGCGGTGGCCAGCCACCGGGCTGTGGGACCCATTTCCTTTTTGGGTGTGTCCGCGGCTCTGGGTGTGGCGCTGACCATCACCACCCTCTACTCCCCCAGCTACGCCGTCACCATGGATGGTGAGGCGGTGGGCGTGGTGGCCGACCAGGCCATGGTGACCGACGCCATCCGCCAGGTGGAGGAGGAGGGATCCTCCCTGCTGGGCTATGAGTACCAGGTGGAGGGCGAGCTGGACTACCAGTTCACCCTGACCCTGAAAAGCGACCTGAGCAGCGAGACCGAGATTGAGAACTACTTTTACGGCCAGCTGTCCTCCGTCAGCAGCCACCTGCGCAAGTGCGAGGTGGTGGTAAACAGCAAGAGCATCGGCGTGGTCAAGGACGAGGACGCCCTGAATGAGATGCTCCAGGAGCTGAAGGACCAGTACGTAACGGAGAATACCACCTCCGTGGACTTTGTGGAGGATGTGTCCATCAACTACGTCTACGCCTCCGACAACGTGATGACGGTGGAGGAGATGGAGGCCGCCCTGAAGGCCAACTCCACCGGCGAGACCACCTACACCGTTCAGCAGGGCGACACCTTCAACGCCATCGCCTACGCCAACGATATGTCGGTCAGCGACCTGAAGGCCCTCAACCCCGATGTGGATATCAACCGCCTGATGGTGGGCGACGTGCTCAACGTGAAGGAGCTCATCCCCGTCCTGTCCGTCCAGACCACTGAGCACCAGGTCTATACCCAGTCCATCGCCTGCCCGGTGGAGGAAGTGGAGGATGACTCCATGTATAAGGGCGACACCAAGATCGTCACCCAGGGCGTGGAGGGCGAGGAGCAGGTGGAAGCCGATGTGACCTTCGTCAACGGCTATGAAAAGGAGCGCACCGTTACCTCCACCACCACCCTGCGGGAGCCCACCATTACCGTCAAGGCTGTGGGCACCAAGGAGAAACCCAAGACCGCCTCCAAGGGCACCTACAAGTGGCCCGTATCCGGACGGATTACCTCCTACTTCGGCGGACGGTATATCTTCGGCAGTTATAGCTACCACTCCGGACTGGATATTGCCTGCTCCTACGGCGCTACCATCAAGGCGGCCGACGGCGGCACTGTCACCTTCGCCGGATATAAGGGCACTTACGGCAATCTGGTCATCATCACCCACGACAACGGAACTCAGACCTATTACGCCCACAACTCCTCCCTGCTGGTGTCGGCGGGCGACAAGGTCTACCAGGGTCAGGCTATTGCCAAGGCCGGCAGCACCGGCCGTGCCACCGGCGTCCACTGTCACTTCGAGGTCCGTGTTCGCGGCACCGCAGTGAACCCCCTCAACTACCTCAGCTGACAATCGGAATCATAACAGGAGGTCCCCGCCGGGGGACCTCCTGATTTTTTCGCACCGCTGCACCAAAAATGCGCTCTCCCCATTTGGAACATCGGCCCCTGCCTACCTCAAAGGACCCCATGCCGTTCCAAAATTTCGGGCGAATGCTATCCGCCCCTACGAAGCGGACTCCACAGGCGGGCAAATATAGGTTCCATCCCATCCCAGACCACCGGGCGGGCGCGGAGGCGAAGCGAAGCTTCGCAAAAAGTTCTTTGCCAAGCTTTCTTTCAAGAAAGCGGGGGGAGGGGTTGTGGGCACTCCTTAGGGCTTGCCTTTTTGGAAAAAAGCCGATAAAATTTGAGCCATGGAATACAAAGGCCCTTCGGGGCCGGGAAGGATTTTAGAACATGGATGAATTTCGCGGAAGTCAGAACTATGTGGCCGACCCCGAGCTGCTGCGGGCGGTAAACATCGCCATGGTGCTCCAGAAGCCCCTGCTCATCAAGGGCGAGCCGGGCACCGGCAAAACCATGCTGGCCGAGGCCATCGCCCAGGCCCTGAATAAGAAGCTCATTATCTGGAACATCAAGTCCACCACCAAGGCCCAGGACGGCCTGTACGTCTACGACGTGGTCCAGCGCCTCTACGACAGCCAGTTCGGAGGCCAGGGTGTGGATGATATCGCCAAGTACGTGAAGCTGGGCAAGCTGGGCGAGGCCTTCACCGCTGAGGAGCAGGTCATTCTGCTCATTGACGAGATTGACAAGGCCGACCTGGAGTTCCCCAACGACCTTCTCTGGGAGCTGGACCGCATGGAGTTCCACATCCCCGAGACCAAGGAGACCATCACCGCCAAGCACCGCCCGGTGGTCATCATCACCTCCAACGCCGAGAAGGAGCTGCCCGACGCCTTCCTGCGCCGGTGCGTCTTCCACTATATCGAGTTCCCCGACAAGGAGCTGATGGCGGACATCGTCCGGGTCCACTTCCCCGATTTGGACGAGAAGCTCCTCACCCAGGTGCTGGAGGCCTTCTATAAGATTCGCCAGCTGCCCCAGATCAAGAAGAAGCCCTCCACCAGCGAGATCATCGACTGGATCCGTGCTCTCCAGCATGGGGGCGTGGACCCCAAGCGGGTGGTGAAGGAGGTCCCCTATCTGGGTGTGCTGCTGAAGAAGAACGAGGATATGGACGCCCTGCGCCGGGCGTGGAGATGATTCTTTTTCTTGAAAGAAAAAGAACCAAAAAGAACTTCCACAGGTTTTCCTATACAAAAAATATAGGATTGGGGATCTATCCCCAGCTGTGGAGGGGAAAGGAACCATAATGTTCGGAGATTTTCTCTATCTGCTGCGGCGAAACGGCCTGAAAGTGTCCCTCACCGAGTGGATGAGCCTGATGGAGGCTATGGACAAGGGGCTCCACGGCTCCAGCTTCACTGGGTTTTACTACCTGTGCCGCTGCCTGCTGGTGAAGAGCGAGGCGGACTTCGACCGCTTTGACCGCTGCTTTCTGGAGTACTTCAAGGACGTGCCCCTGGAACAGGAGGTATCCCAGGAGCTGATGGACTGGCTGAACCGGCCGGACGTTCTGAACGACTACGCCAACTGGGACGAGGAGCAGGCCCTGAAAAACATGGGCCTCTCCGAGGAAGAGATTGAGCGCATGCTCAAGGAGCGGATGCAGGAACAGAACGAGGAGCACAACGGCGGCAACTACTGGGTGGGCACCCACGGCATGTCGGTGTTCGGCAACTCCGGCCTGTCCCCCAAGGGCATCCGGGTGGGGGGCGAGTCCCGCTACCACCGGGCCTTCCGGGTGGCGGGAGAGCGGAAGTTTAGGGACTTCCGCCGGGACAACACCCTGGACACCCGCCAGTTCCAGGTGGCCCTGCGGCGGCTTCGCCAGTACTCGGGCCTGGTGGACCTGCCGCCCACGGAGTTTGACGTGGACAACACCATCCAGGACACCGCCGACAGCGGCGGCATGCTGAAGGTGCGCTACAAGCGTCCCCGGGAGAACACGGTGAAGGTGCTGCTGCTCATGGACTCGGGCGGGTCCATGGACTACTACTCCCAGCTGTGCTCCGCCCTCTTCCAGGCGGTGAGCAAGTCCGGCCACTTCAAGGACTTGAAGGTCTTTTATTTCCACAACTGCGTCTACACCCGGCTCTACAACACCCCACACCTTTTGAGCCGGGACAGCGTCACCACCCAGTGGGTACTGTCCAACCTGCCCGGGGACTGGAAGGTTATCCTGGTAGGCGATGCTCAGATGGCCCCCTACGAGCTGCTGGGAGGCTACTACGGCCGCAGCGGCGATCCCGACGGTCCCCAGTGCGGCCTGGACTGGCTCCAGCGCATCCGGGAGCGGTACAAGAGCTCCATCTGGCTCAACCCCAGCTCCCGCCCCGACTGGGGCCAGTACTGGTCCCAGACCTACGACACCATTGCCAATGTGTTCCCCATGTTCCCTCTCACCGTGGAGGGCCTGGAGGAGGGCATGAAAAAGCTGCTAGCCCGGTAACGGGCGGGCGGAGAGGAGTCTTTTCTCGTGCGCAGTGACCGTCAGATGATGGATTTGATTCTGTCCCGGGCCCGGGAGGACGACCGGGTGCTGGCCGCCTATCTGAAGGGTTCCCGGGCCAACCCCCGGGTATCCCGGGACGTCTTTCAGGATTTTGATGTGATGTATGTAGTCCGGGAGGTGGCCGGCTTTCGTTCCGACCCCGCCTGGCTGGAGAGCTTCGGCCCCATTCTCCTGAAGCAGGAGCAGAACAGCCCCTTTGGCTACGGGGCCCGCTTCGGCCTGCTGGGGGACGACCGGGAGGCCTACTCCTGGCTGCTGCTCTTTGCCGACGGCACCCGCATCGACCTGGGGGTGGAGACGGTGGACCATCTGAACCGGGGGGCCTTCCGAAACCGCCTCTTTCTCCCGCTGCTGGACAAGGTGGGCTGCCTGCCCCAGCTTCCGCCCCCCACCGACGCCGACTTCTGGGTGCAGCGCCCCGACCAGCGCCAGCTGACCGGCTGCTGCAACGAGTTTTTCTGGTCCCTGTGCGACGTGGTCAAGGGAATCGCCCGGCAGGAGCTGCCCTTTGCCATGGGGGTCTACCACAGCCAGACCCGGGCCATGCTGGACCAGATGCTGAGCTGGTACGTGGGGACAGAGACGGACTTTTCCCTCTCCTGCGGCAAGCACAGCCGCTATTTTGGCCGGTATCTGCCCCCGGAGCTCTACCGCCGGTACTGTGAGACTTACCCCGGCGGCAGCTTCGCCCAGCTGTGGCAGGCGGTGGAGTGCGCCCAGTCCCTCTTTGCTGAGGCGGCACAGACCGTGGCCTGCCGCCTCTCCCTCACCTATCCCGCGGGGGAGGAGGAGGGCTTTGTCCGCTACGCCGCCTGGGCTCAGAGCCAGGCCTGGCCCATTTCCCCCGAAGAGCGCTGATTTTTTTCCACAGGGGCGGCTGACCTCAGCCGCCCTTTTTCTTTTTTGGATTATCAAGTATACTTGCTTTTTTGACAAGTATACTTGACACATTGAATCGGCTGTGCTATGCTCTCCTCAACAGCGGAGGCCGCGGCCGGGCCGACGCAAGCTGAGAAAGGAAGTTTTCCACATGGAAAAACAGGAAATTCTGGAAAAGAGCCGCCGGGAAAATGAAAACCAGGACGAGCGGGAGCGGATCATCCGCATCCAGGGGGAGTCCTTCAGCCTGATTTTCGTCTTTGGCATTGGTCTGCTGCTGACCACCTGGAAGATGGCCCACGGCATTCCGGTGGGGGATATTCTGTCCATGTTCTGGGCCTGTTCTCTGGGGTGTTATCTCTACAAGGCGGTGAATTTGAAGCAGAGGTCCCAGCTGGTTCTGGCCCTCGTTTGTCTTGCCTTCCTGGTGTATAATCTGGTAAGATATATGACAGGGTGGTGAGTGAATGGAGCAAGGACTGGAGCTGAAAAACCGGCTGAAGGTGGCCCGGGCGGAAAAAAATCTGTCCCAGGGGGAGCTGGCCAAGCTGGTGGGCGTGTCCCGGCAGACCATCAGCTCCATTGAGACGGGCCAGTTCAATCCCACAGCCAAGCTGGCTCTGGTGCTGTGCATCGCCCTGGACAAGAAGTTTGAAGATCTCTTCTATTTTTAAGGGATTTTCTCCCGCGGCAGAGGGAATCCCTTCGGGCGTCGGCCCGGGCAGACTACCACGCAGCAAAGGAGCAAACCATGAAGACCGTGACCATCTATACCGACGGCGCCTGTTCGGGCAACCCCGGCCCCGGAGGCTGGGGCGCCATTCTCATGTATGGCCCCCACAAGAAGGAGCTCTCCGGGGGAGAGGGGCAGACCACCAACAACCGCATGGAGCTCACCGGGGTTATCACCGCCCTGGAGGCGCTCAACGAGCCCTGCATTGTGGAGCTCTACTCCGACTCCAAGTACGTCATTGACGGCCTGGGCAAGGGCTGGGCCAAGGGCTGGCGGGCCCGGGGCTGGGTGAAGAGCGACAAAAAGCCTGCTCTTAACCCGGATTTGTGGGGACGGCTGCTGGACCTGTGCGAGAAGCACACCGTTCACCTGCACTGGGTCAAGGGCCATGCGGAAAATCCCTACAATAACCGCTGCGACCAGCTGGCCGTGGCGGAGAGCCAGAAGTTTAAGTAACACAATAAAATGGGGCCCCTCGTTGTCAGGGGCCCCCATAATTTTATAATAGCAGGACCAGTTTTGGTTCTTTTTTTGGAGGCAGGACATGGAAGGCCAAAAGATTAAACAGGACGAAATTCACATCGGACAAAATATCCGGCGCATTCGGCTGGAAAAAGGTGTTGGACAGACTGAACTGGTACGGCGGCTGCAGCTGGAAGGGATCTCCATGACCCGGGAAACCTTGGTGAAGATTGAGCGGGAAACTCAGCACATCCAAGCTGTGCAGCTTCGGGGTATTCGGGATGCGCTGGATACCACCTATGATGATCTCTTGCAATAAGTTCAGCAAAAGCGGCCCTTTGGGGGGTCGCTTTTTTGTTTTTGGAATGTTTATTAAGAATAGAATCGACTATTTTGTTATGTGAAAGGATATGGGGATTTCGCCTGCGGGCGGGGATGGAGATGGTTTCGCCCTGCGGGGCGACCTACTTTGCCCGCGTCGGCAAAGTAGGCAAAACGCCGCCGGGGGGCGGCTCACGGGCATTTACAATGCCCTATCCCGCCGCGCCCCGGACCCCCGTTATTTTTACGGGAGAGCCACCAAAGAGCGAAGTTGTATCCATCCGGCGCGGGTAAAAGACAGGACACCGTTTCTTGCGCCGCCCGCTGCCGCTCCGTGTTGCTTGAATAAGTATTTGCTCCTTCAAGAGCGATCGCGCCTGGTTTTCAGCTATCGCGGGGCGGTTCGGTGGTTGCTTTGCCTCCGTGGCTGGTGCTTAATATGTAAGACTGCTTATGAATACGCATCTGCTTTAGTTCTGCACTCGCCATCGGTTTCGTCGACCGCAGGCCTATTTCGGCGCGGAAGTTTCCAGGTTACTGCCAACCCCTGGGGGGTACATCCAATAGGGGGGACCGCAGTCCCCCCTGTGCTTGGTCGTTTCAAGGAGTGGGGATTTCAAAGGGGAGAGGGAAATCGAAATCCCTCTCCCCTTTGACGGTTCTTTGGTAACTTTCTGTCCGCACAGAAAGTTACTCGCCCGGTGGCGAAACATCTTTTTGCATCAAGTTCAATAATACGAATTGGTGGGCAAATACTATGTGTCCCCACAAAAAACAAGAAAAAGGCAGGAGCGACGGAAGACGTCACTCCTGCCTGATGCTTATTACGGGCGCGGAGGCGAAACGAAGTTTCGCACAAAGTTCTTTTGCTAACTTTTCTTTCAAGAAAAGTTAGTAAGCCAGCTTCTCCTCCAGCCAAGCCTTCAGCTCGGAAATGGGCACGCGGACCTGCTCCATGGTGTCGCGGTCACGGATGGTGACGGCGTTGTCGGCCTCCTCGGTGTCGGAGCCCACAGTCTGGAAGTCCACGGTGATGCAGTAGGGGGTACCCACCTCATCCTGACGGCGGTAGCGCTTGCCGATGGAGCCGGCGTCGTCGTAGTCCACCATGAAGTACTTGGAGAGCTCGGCCTGAATCTCGCGGGCCTTGTCGCCCAGCTTCTTGGAGAGGGGCAGCACAGCGCACTTGTAGGGGGCCAGAGCGGGGTGCAGGCGCAGGACGGTGCGTACGTCGTTCTTCTCGGCGTCCACAACCTCCTCGTCATAGGCGTCCACCAGGAAGGCCAGGGTGACGCGGTCGGCGCCCAGGGAGGGCTCAATGACGTAAGGGATATAGTGCTCGTTCTTCTCCTGGTCGAAGTAGGTCATGTCCTTGCCGGAGGTGGTCTGGTGGGCATTCAGGTCGAAGTTGGTGCGGGAAGCCACGCCCCACAGCTCGCCCCAGCCGAAGGGGAAGACGAACTCGAAGTCGGTGGTGGCGTTGGAGTAGTGGGAGAGCTCCTCGGGCTCGTGGTCACGCAGACGCAGGTTCTCGTCCTTCATGTTCAGGCCCAGCAGCCACTCGTGGCAGAACTTCTTCCAGTAGGCGAACCAGTCAAGCTCGGTGCCGGGCTGGCAGAAGAACTCCAGCTCCATCTGCTCGAACTCGCGGGTGCGGAAGGTGAAGTTGCCCGGAGTGATCTCGTTGCGGAAGGACTTTCCGATCTGGCACACGCCGAAGGGCAGCTTGCGGCGGGTGGTGCGCTGGACGTTCTGGAAGTTGACGAAGATGCCCTGGGCGGTCTCGGGACGGAGATACACGGTGTTCTTGGCGTCCTCGGTGACACCCTGGAAGGTCTTGAACATCAGGTTGAACTGACGGATGTCGGTCCAGTTGTGCTTGCCGCAGGTGGGGCAGGGGATGTTGTGCTCCTCCACAAACTCCTTCATCTGGGCCTGAGTCATGGCGTCCACGCTGTGGCCCAGGTCGAAGTTGTTCTCCTGGCACCAGTCCTCGATGACCTTGTCGGCGCGGAAGCGCTCCTTACACTCCTTGCAGTCCATCAGAGGATCGGAGAAGCCGCCCACGTGGCCGGAGGCAACCCACACCTGGGGATTCATCAGGATGGCGGCGTCCAGACCCACGTTGTAGGGGTTCTCCTGGACGAACTTCTTCCACCAGGCCTTCTTCACGTTGTTCTTCAGCTCCACACCCAGAGGGCCGTAGTCCCAGGTGTTGGCCAGGCCGCCGTAGATCTCGGAACCGGAGAAGATGAAGCCCCGGCCCTTACACAGGGCGACGATTTTTTCCATGGTCTTTTCGGTGTTTTTCATGTTCCAAACTCCTTTTTCATCAAGATGGTTTGGCTCAAGGCAGCTTATCTCACGCTGGAATAAAAAATCGCCCCGAGCCGTTTTGTCGGCTCAGGGCGAACAAAAACACTTTGTCCGTGGTTCCACCTGAATTCGCATCTGGCTGATGCGCACTCTCGTCCCGGTAACGGCGGGGAGCCGGCGGGCCATTTCCTGCCCGCGGCAAGCAGGGGGCCTTCGCGCCGCGTCCCGGGAGAGCTTGCACCAACCGCTCTCTCTCTGCACTCCGGTGTTCGGGGTACTGTTCCCTGCTGTGGCTGTAAACCGCATTTTAGTACAGATTTTCCCCGCTGTCAAGAGAATTTCACCCAATTTTTGGGGACAAATCCCCTATACAGCTTTTTGCTCGGGTAAAAGGTCATCACCCCCGGCCGAGGACAGCCACATAGGCCATAGGTTCTTGCGAAACCAACCCAAAGTCCCCCTCCGGAGCCGTGCCCCCAGGAAAAGCCCGAAGGCGAGGGAGACCATTCCGTTGACCATATCCTTTCCCTACGGGCGCAGAGGCGAAGCGAAGCTTCGCAGGAAGTTCTTTGCCAAGCTTTCTTTCAAGAAAGCGGGGGTGGGTTGGAATTTTTCTGATTTTGTGCTATACTACTTGCTGCAATTTTTCAGAAAACCCCATTTTCCGACATGAAAGAGGATCACAAACCATGAAGCGATTGCTGAACATTATGCGCCTGCCCCAGGGATCCGACCCCCGGCTGGCCCGGGCGCATACCATATGGCTGGCCATCTCCCTCACCGCCATGGGCTGCTGCATCGGCGGGCTGGGGCTCTTCTACGCCGCCACCGCCTACACAAAGCTCAACTCCATGGCCATTCTCTACTCCTACCTCACCCACCCCGTCATTCTGGCGCTGAACCTGCTGCCCGCCGTGGCCCTCATCTGGCTGGGCTACTTCCTGTTCCGCCGGGCCTGGGCGGGCTTCCTGCTCAGCTTCCTTCCCATCGTGGGCATTTCCATGGTGAACTACTTCAAAATCCGCCTGCGATCCGACCCCCTGCTGGCCACCGACCTGCGTCTGGCTGCCGAGGCGGGCGGCATCGTGGGAGGCTACACCCTGGACATCACCTGGCTGACCTGGTTCACCGTTTTCTGCTTCGTGGCCGGTCTGCTGTTCACCATCTTCCTCATGCCCAGTGGCCTGCGGGACTGGAAAAACCGGGCTTTCGGCACCCTCAGCTGCCTGGCCCTCATGGGAGTGGCCTTCTACTCCTGGTACCTCAGCCCTACCCTCTACCAGAATACCGCCAACAACCGCTTCATCAACCAGTGGTCCGATGTGGAGGTCTTTGTGTCCAAGGGCTGCGTCTACCCCTTCCTCTACTCCTTCCAGGAGATGTTCCCCACGCCCCCTGAGGGCTACAACGAGGGGAACGCCCAAACCCTGCTGTCTGCCTTCGCCGACCAGGACATCCCCGCGGAGAAGAAGGTCAGCGTCATGGGCATCATGCTGGAGGCCTTCTGCGACCTCACCGACCTGCCGGTGCTGGGAGAGCACGAGGCGGTGGTCCGGGCCTACGAGCCCTGGCACCAGCTGGAGGAGCAGTCGGTGACGGGCAACCTGCTCACCAACATCTTCGCCGGAGGTACCGTGGACAGCGAGTGGGGCTTCCTCACCGGCTACACCACCCACGACGACTTCCGCAAGCCCACCGACTCCTACGTCTGGTACTTCCGCAGCCAGGGCTACCAGACCATGTTCAGCCACCCGGGCTACGGCTGGTTCTATAACCGCCAGAACGTCAACGAATACCTGGGCTTTGAGGAGCAGTGGTTCACCGACAACCACTACGAGGCGCTGGTCTCTCCCCTGTCGGCCATCTACAACTCTGACCACATTCTGGTGACCGAGCTGGCCAACCAGCTGGAGGACCAGGTGGAGAATGGCCCCTGCTTCTCCTTCGCCGTGTCCTACCAGAACCACGGGCCCTATGAGACCACCTTCACCTCCGCGGTGGAGCACCTGACCCCCACCAACTCCGGCCTCAGCCAGGAGAGCTGCAACATCTGGAACAACTACCTCAACGGGGTAGCCGACACCATGGACGCCATGGTGTGGCTGACGGAGGAGCTGGAGTCCATGGAGGAGCCGGTGGTGCTGGTCCTCTTCGGAGATCACAAGCCCTGGGGCGGCAACGGCAATTCCGGCTACCGGGAGCTGGGGGTGACCTTCGACCTGTCCACCACCGAGGGCTTCTACGACTACTACTCCACTCCCTACCTCATCTGGGCCAACTCCGCGGCCAAGGAGGTGCTGGGCAACGACTTTGTGGGCGACGGCGGCGACTTCTCTCCCGCCTTCCTCATGACCGAGCTCTTCAACCAGTGCGGCTGGGAGGGTCCCGCCTTCATGCAGCTGTCCCGCCAGATGCGGGAAATCACCCCTATGGTCCACGGACAGGACCTCTATCTGGTGGACGGAGCTGTTACCGACACTCTGGAACCGGAGGACAGCAACTTCCTCCAGGCCTTCCTGGGGGCCCAGTACTACCGGGAAAATAAGGTTGTCCCCGGCGCCTGACCGGGAGAGAGGAGAACGCTATGGGGGACTTTGTCCAGGCCCTGTTCTGGGCGGCAGTGGTGATTGTGCCAATCGTCCTGCTGTTGAAAAACGACTACGGGAAGAAGCGGGGCTGCGGCCGGGGCTGCTCCTCCTGCGGCAACCGGGCGATCTGCTGGCGGGGCCGGGAGACGGAAAACAAACCGAAGGAACAGGAGAAGTGTGATGATTGAGGTCATTTTGTGGGATGTGGACGGCACCCTGCTGGACTTTCTGGCGGCGGAGAAGGCCGCCATGGAGGACTGCTTTGCCGCCTTCGGCCTGGGTGAGCTGACCCCGGAGCGGCTGGAGCGGTACTCCGCCCTCAACCGGGTCTACTGGCAGCGGCTGGAGCGCGGAGAGATTACCAAGCCCCAGGTGCTGGTGGGCCGGTTCCGGGAGTTCTTCGCCGGGGAGGGCTTCTCCCCCGACCTGGCCGAGCCCTTCAACGCCCGCTACCAGGAGAAGCTGGGGGACACGGTGCGCTTTCAGGACGGGGCGGATCAGCTGGTGGCCCGGCTCAAAGGACGGGTAAGGCAGTACGCCGCCACCAACGGCACCCGCACCGCCCAGGAGCGGAAGCTCAAAAATTCCGGCCTGGACCGGCTGCTGGACGGGGTGTTCATCTCCGAGCTGCTGGGGGCGGAGAAGCCCAGCCAGGCCTTCTTTGACCAGGTGCTGGCGGCCATCGGGCCGGTGGACCGGCGTAGCATTCTGATGGTGGGGGACTCCCTCACCAGCGACATGGCCGGCGGGCTGGCGGCCGGGCTGCAGTGCTGCTGGTATAACCCCAAAAAGCTGCCCGCGCCCGAGGGAATGGACCTGGACTATATCATCTCCGATTTGAACGAAGTGGACGCCATCCTGAACCTCCCCAAGCTTTCTTGAAAGAAAGCTTGGCAAAGAACGTTCTGCGAAGCTTCGCTTCGCCTCTGCGCCCGTAAGAAAGGGCTCGGGCAGATACGCCCTCTCCCTCGCCTTTGGGCCTTCCTGTTTTGCGTAGGGGCGGCCTGCGGCCGCCTGCTGCGGACGGTTTTCCTTTTTTGGGCAGGGGCGGATGGTATTCGCCCGTCTGTCCCCGGTCTGCAGCTCAGCCCGTTGGCCGCTCCCGTAGGGGCGGATATTATCCGCCCGTTATTCTGAAACCGCATCAAGCTTTTTGCGGTGGGTAGGGGCCGATGTCTCATCGCCCCGCCCCGCCGGGCTGTGAGTTTCTGGCCAGACCCTCTTTTGGGTTCCCCCTGTGGGGGTGAGAAGCGCGGAGGGACATTTTTTATTGTCCGGATTTGTGTTTGAAGGGGAAATTTTAAAGAAGATTTTCCTGTTTTCTCCTTTTTCCTGGGAAAAGGCGTTGCCTTTTTTTAAAAATGGGGATATAATATTCCGTCAGATCGTGGAGAGAGCCCCCGAACCCTGCGTTTGGGGACCTTTGTATGTAGGTGCCGCCGGTGCGCCCCGGGGCGGCGGGCGGCCTTTGCCATAGAAAGTAAGGAGACGTATATATGCGGAATGAGAAATTGAGAAACGTTGCCATCATTGCCCACGTCGACCACGGAAAGACCACCCTGGTGGACGAGATGCTCAAGCAGGGCGGCATCTACCGGGAGAATCAGCAGACCGTGGAGCGTGTCATGGACTCCAACGACCTGGAGCGTGAGCGCGGCATTACCATTCTGGCCAAGAACACCGCCATTGAATACAACGGCGTGAAAATCAACATTGTGGACACTCCGGGCCACGCCGACTTCGGCGGCGAGGTAGAGCGTATTCTGAAGATGGTCAACGGCGTTATCCTGCTGGTGGACGCCGCCGAGGGCCCCATGCCCCAGACCCGCTTCGTGCTCTCCAAGGCCCTGGAGCTGGGCCACCGGGTCATCGTGGTGGTCAACAAGATCGACCGCCCCGACCAGCGTGTGTACGAGGTCATTGACGAGGTGCTGGAACTGCTGATGGACCTGAACGCCACCGACGAGCAGCTGGACAGCCCCATGCTCTTCTGCTCCGGCCGTCAGGGCACCGCCTCCGTGCAGCCCGACGTGGCGGGCAGCGACCTGAAGCCCCTCTTCGACACCATTCTCCAGTATATCCCCGCCCCCGAGGCCGATGTGGACGCCCCCTTCCAGATGCTGGTGTCCTCCATCGACTACAACGAGTTTGTGGGCCGTATCGCCATCGGCCGCATTGAGCGGGGCACGGTGAAGCAGAACCAGGAGATTGCCGTGTGCAACTACCACGACCCCGACGCTGCCCCCAAGAAGGCCAAGGCCACCGCCCTCTATGAGTTCGACGGCCTGGGCAAGGTGCCCGTCACCGAGGCCACCGCCGGCAACATCATTGCCATGAGCGGTATCGGCGACATCACCATCGGCGACACCATCTGTGCCCCCGACTGTGTGGAGCCCATTGAGTTTGTGAAGATCTCCGCCCCCACCATCGAGATGACCTTCTCCGTGAACGACTCCCCCTTCGCGGGCAAGGAGGGCAAGTTTGTCACCTCCCGTCAGCTGCGGGAGCGCCTGTTCCGTGAGACGCTGAAGGACGTGTCCCTGCGGGTGAGCGAGGTAGAAAACTCCACCGATTCCTTCAACGTGGCCGGCCGCGGCGAGATGTCCCTGTCCATCCTTATCGAGACCATGCGCCGTGAAGGCTATGAGCTCCAGGTCTCCCCGCCCCGTGTGCTCTACCAGGAGATTGACGGCGTCAAGTGCGAGCCCATCGAGCGCCTGGTGGTGGACGTGCCCGCCGACAGCGTGGGCGCTGTCATGGAGAAGATCGGCTCCCGTAAGGGCGACCTGGTCCAGATGAACCCCGTGGGCGACCGGATGAAGATTGAGTTCCTGGTGCCCGCCCGTGGCCTCTTCGGCTACCGCAACGAGTTCCTCACCGACACCAAGGGCGAGGGCATCATGGCCTCCGTGTTTGACTCCTACGCCCCCGTCAAGGGCGAGATTCAGCGCCGGAGCAACGGCTCCCTGGTGGCCTTCGAGACTGGCGAGGCAGTGACCTACGGCCTCTTCAACGCCCAGGAGCGCGGCACCCTGTTTATCGGCCCCGGCACCCCGGTCTACGCCGGCATGATCGTGGGCGAGACCCCCAAGCAGGAGGACATCTCCGTCAACGTGTGCAAGAAGAAGCAGCTGACCAACATGCGTGCTTCCGGCTCCGACGATGCCCTGCGGCTCACCACCCCAAAGCAGATGAGCCTGGAGCAGTGCCTGGAGTTCCTGGCTGACGATGAGCTGCTGGAGTGCACCCCCGAGAATCTGCGTCTGCGCAAGCGCATTCTGGACCACGGCCTGCGGATGCGTGAGGCTTCCAAGAAGAAGGGCTAAAACAGCCTGATATGTGGTAAAATTCAAAACGTCTGGTATTTTATGAAATGTAAAATACCGGACGTTTTTGTTTTTTGGAGTGTAGGCATGTTTGATTTCTATTTGTCGTGCATTGAAGAGGGGAAATGGTTTCGCCTGCGGGCGGGACGGGGGTGGGGATATTTCGCCCCCGGGCGAGTGACTTTCTGTGCGGACAGAAAGTCACCAAAGAACCGTCTAGGGGAAGGGGGATTTCGATTTCCCCCTTCCCCTAGATACCCCATCCCCTTGAAACGACCAACACAGGGGGGACTGCGGTCCCCCCTATTGGATGTACCCCCCAGGGGTTGGTAGTGACCTGCAAGCTTCCGCGCCAGAATAAGCCTGCGGTCGACGAAACCGCTGGCGGGTGCGGACCTGGAGCAGGTGCGTGTTTACGGCAGTCTTGCCCATCCAGCACCAGCCACGGAGGCGGAGCGACCACCGAACCGCCCCGCGATGGCTGAAAAGTAGGCGCGATCGCTTTTGTAGGAGTATAAGCCCGTTCAAGCGACATGGAGCGGCAGCGGGCGGCGCGAGGAACGGTGTCCTGTCCTTTGCCCGCGCCGGATGGAGATACATAGCCCCTTGGTGGCTCTCTCGTAGAAAAAACAGGGGGTCCGGGGCGCGGCGGGATAGGGCATTGAAAATGCCCGTGAGCCGCCCCCGGCGGCGTTTTGCCTACTTTGCCGGCGCGGGCAAAGTAGGTCGCCCCGCAGGGCGAAACTATCCCCTACTCGCCTGGAGGCGAAACATCCCCTCCCCCGCCCGCAGGCGGAATCCGTTACTGCTCAAAATCGTCGGGCGGATCCGGCAGCTTGTCCAGTTCTGATTTGATGTAGTTTTCCACCAACTCCTCCACCGTGCAGCCATGGAAGCGAGCAATATAATCCAGAGCCTTTGCCGTCTTACTATCCACTTCCACAGAAAGGTCTACTTTTTCTTGCTGGTTGAGTTCCATTCTAACACACCTCCTTGCACTATTATACATCATTAGGTGCAAGGTGCAATCACTTGTTTTTTACAAACCCATTGGATACACTAGGAGATGCAAGTTGATGCAAGGTGGTGGGAAAATGGCGGAGGCTGTGCTGGTGAACCGGACAAGGTTTACCTCCTCATTGAAAAATGAGCTGATGAAAGAATTTAACCAGTTGGCCGAGGAAACCAGAATTCCCAAATCCCGGCTTATTGACGAGGCCATTGAGGACCTGTTGAAAAAATATGAAAAAAGGCTGGCGGAGTAATCCGCCAGCCTTTCCTTTTTATTACGGCTGTTTGTCCACAGGTGTCCACTCCCACCAAAGGGAGTGATATTCCCGAGGCTCCACCTGATAAACTGTGCCGCACCGGGTACAGCGCACGGTATAGCCGCACTCTCCCATATAATTGGGCGTGCCCTTCCAAATCAGCGCCACATAGCCTTCCTCCAGCCGGAAGTCAGGCCGATCCTGTTCCCCAAACAGGGCGCAGGGACAAGTGGCGAGATGTTCATGAAACTCCAGAACACTCAGCGCCCGGTTCAGCCACACTGGCTGTCCGTAGAGGCCGCCTTTCTGTGCTGCGTCCCGGGAGAGACGAATCAGTTCCTCTTTCAAGGGCATCAGCGCCATAATTTTTCCATGGTTCTGGCTTAGAGAGGCAATCTCACAGCAGGCGTCCCAAATGCGCCGACGATCACCGGAGCGGATGGCCTGCGCCAGCTGCTCAGGTGCAGTGCTGCTTTCCCGCACGGTGCGATCTCCCCTTCCCGGCTTTGGCTGCAGACTCAGGGTGTGATGGTCGTCCCCTGGACCCGCTGGCCCAGCATGTCCAGCAGCAGGGCGTGCTCGCCCCGGCCGTCCAGGATGGAGACCTCCCCCACCCCGCCGGCAATGGCATCCAGACAGCCCCGAACCTTGGGCACCATGCCCCCGGCAATGAGGCCTGCCTCGATAAGCTCCTCCGCCCTCCGCACGTCAATGCGGTCCAGAGCAGTCTTGCTGTTGTGGCTGTCAATGAGGATTCCCCCCACATCGGTGAGGAAGATAAGCCGGTCAGCCCCCAGCGCCTGAGCCACCGCCCGGGCGGCGTCATCGGCGTTGCAGTTGAGGCCGTCCCCGTCCTCTCCCAGGGCGATGGGGGACACCACGGGCAGGAAGCCCCCGTCCAGCAGGGTGTTCAGCACCTTGGGATTCACCTTGGTAATGGCTCCCACCCGGCCCAGGGCCGGATCCTTCACCGCCGCGGTGATGAGCCCGCCGTCCTTTCCGGAGATGCCCACGGCGGACACCTCCAGCCGGGCCAGGTCCTGAACAATGGCCTTGTTCACCTGGGCGGACAGGGCCAGCTCGGCGCACTCCAAAGCGGGGGCGTCGGTAACCCGGTAGCCGTTTTCAAAGTGGGTGGGCACCTGGAGCTTCTCCAGCAGGGCGGTGATGTGCTTGCCGCCTCCGTGGACCAGCACCACCCGCACCCCCGCCATCCGCAGGGCGGCCACATCCTGGAGGGTGGTATCCGCCTGGGCGTGGGCCCCGATGGCCGCGCCGCCGTACTTCACCACCACGGTCTGGCCCTCCGCCCGCTTGAGGACGGGGAGGATGGACAGGAGGCTCCGTACCTTTTCCAGACCGTCCAGGCCGTGCTGCACGTCGTACTCCCGCAGGAAGGTGTGGACGTAGTCCACGTCCGAGGGGGTGTCAATATACTCCGTCCCCCGCTTCTGCCGGGTCTCCGCCCCCTTGCCGGTGATGAGCAGCACCGAGGGCACGGTGCAGCCCAGAATGGCCTGGCGGATGGCCTCGCCCCGGTTGGGCTCGATGGAGAAGTCGCAGCCCTGGGCGGCAACATAGCCGGAAATCTCCTGGCAGATGGACAGGGTGTCCTCCTCCCCGCTGTCCTCCTCGGTGAGGACCACCAGGTCGGAATACTGTCCCGACACCTCACCCAGATCCCGCCGCCGGTCCAGGGCCTTCTTGCCCGGACAGCCGAAGACGGTGACAATCCGCCGGCCGGGGTACTCCGCCTTCACCGAGCGGAACAGGGTCTCAAAGGACATGCGGTTGTGGGCGTAGTCCACAATGGCGGTGACGCTCTCGTCGGCGTTGGAGTAGACCTCCATCCGTCCGGGCACCCGGGCCTTCATGAGGCCCACATAGACGCACCGCTCCGGGATGTTCAGCCCCTGGCACAGGGCGATGGCGGCCAGGGCGTTTTCCACATTGAAGAGCCCCGGCATGGTGAGCCGGAACTGGCGCTGGAACCGGCGGGTTTTCACCCGGAACAGGGTGTCGCCCCCCCGCTTCTCCACCTGGGAGCCGTACACGTCGGCCTCCGGGTCCTTTTGAGAGAAGGTGATGACCGGCTTTCCGCTGTCCTGGGCGGCCTTCAGCACCCGGTCGGCGTGGTCGCAGTCCAGGTTGACGCAGCAGATCCGGGCCTGGGCAAAAATTTTCAGCTTGGAGGTGAAGTAGTCCTCAAAGTCGGGGTGCTCGATGGGAGAAATGTGGTCCTCACCGATGTTCAAAAAGCAGGCGGCGGCAAATTCCGTGCACAGGGTGCGGTGGTATTTGAGGGCCTGGCTGGACACCTCCATGGTCAGGTACCGGAGGCCGGACTGGAGGGCGTGGGCGAAGTGGCGCTGGAGCTCCAGGGGCTCCGGGGTGGTGAGGTGGGACTCGAAGCGCTCCACTCCGTCGTAGGTGTCAATGGAGGAGATGACCCCGCTCTCCCCTCTCCCCTCCTGGGCGGCGTACTCGTCCAGAATGTACTTGAGGTAGTAGGTGGTGGAGGACTTGCCCTTGGTGCCGGTGATGCCGATGACTTTCAATTCCCCCGAGGGGTGGTTGTAGTAGAGGTCGGCCAGAGGGGCGATGGCCTCCCGCATGTCGGAGACCAGGATGCAGGGCAGGTCCACCTGGGGGTAGGGCTGGGCGCTCACATAGGCGGCGGCCCCCAGGTCCTTGGCGCTCTGGAGAAATTCCGGCTTGAAGTGGGCCCCCTTGCAGAGAAAGAGGGTGCCGGGCACCACGTTCCGGGAGTCGTAGGACACCAGAGAGACGGGGGCAGTCCGGTCCAGGCCGTCGGGAATGGGGGCGGCGAGCAGATTGCGCTCCTCCAGCAGGTTCAGGTAGTCGCCCAGGGTGTGAAGGATCAAATCCATAAGTGGGTCACCTCAGTTTATTTGATAAAGATGGTCCGCAGGGGCTTGTGGCAGGCCTGGACGGCCCGCTCGGCCAGCACGGCCATGGCGTCGGTATAGAAGGGGGGCAGGTGGTGCTTGTCGGCGAAGACGGACAGCTCGGTGCAGGCCAGCACCCCGCAGTCGCAGCCCTGAGCCGCCAGGTCCCGGTGGATGGCGGCAAATTTGGCCGGGTCCCCGTCCCGGCCCGCCTTCACGTCGTCGTAGATGAGGGACATGACCAGCTTTTGCGCCTCGGGGGACGGGGTGACCGCCTCAATGCCCTGGACGGCAAACTCCTTCTGGTAAAGGCCGGTCTGAATGGTGCCGTCGGTGGCCAGAATGCCCGGGCGGCGCTTGCCCTGGGCCGCCAGGTAGAGGGCGGTCTCCCGGATCATGTGGAGGATGGGGATGGAGATGTGCTTCTGCACCTCGTCCAGGAAGAAATGGGAGGTGTTGCAGGGCACGGCGATGACCGTGCAGCCCGCGTTCTCCAGCAGCCGGGCGTCGCTCAGGAGGCGGTCGAAAACCGCACGGCGCTGCTCCTCTGTGCCCAGAA
Organism: Pseudoflavonifractor sp. HNCC25GI2; assembly: GCF_058136395.1. Lineage (NCBI taxonomy): Bacteria > Bacillati > Bacillota > Clostridia > Eubacteriales > Oscillospiraceae > Pseudoflavonifractor > Pseudoflavonifractor sp. HNCC25GI2. Next base: position 469,963 of record NZ_JBYUOW010000002.1, on the reverse strand, counting down.
TGGCCCCCGTGCGGTCCGGCATGCCGCTGTCGGAGAGAATGAGGGCGTTGACGTGCTCCTGGTCGGAGCGGGCGTCGGTGCGGTCGATAACAAATTGATAAAACGTATTGGTGGCCTGCGGTCCCATGCCGCCAAGGACACCGAGACGATAGTCCATAGCATTCACCATACAGGAAAGGATAATAGGTTGAGGGAACGGGGGCCGCAGGCCACACAGGAGGCGGCTTTGCCGCCCCCAAATGGAAGCCCAGCGCAGCGGGTTCCATTTGGAAAGGACGAGCGGCGGAATGAGGGAGTTTTACCCGTCAGGGTGAAACGAGGGATATGAAGCCCGCGAGGACGCGGGCCCCATGCCGCCTAAGACACCGAGACGGTATTCCATAGCATTCACCATAATTGAAAGCAGAAGGTTTTTGTGGATAGGGTGTTTCGCCTGCGGGCGGGGTGGGGATGATTTCGCCCCCGGGCGAGTGACTTTCTGTGCAGCCAGAAAGTCACCAAAGAGCTGCCTAAGGGAAGGGGGATTTCGATTTCCCCCTTCCCTTAGGAAACCCATCCCCTTGAAACGACCAATCAGGGGGGACTGCGGTCCCCCCTATTGGATGTACCCCCCCGGGGGTTGGCAGTAACCTGAAAGTCCCAGTTTCGAAATAAGTCTGCGGTCGACGAAACCACCAGAGGGTGCGGACCTGGAGCAGGTGCGTGTTCACGGCAATTTTGCGTATCCTGCACCAGCCGCGGAGGAGGAGCAACCACCGAACCGCCACGCGAGGGCAGAGCATTAGGCGCGATGCCTCCTGTAGGAGAATAAGTCCGTTCAAGGAACACAGAGCGGCAGCGGGCGGCGCGAGGAGCGGTATCCTGTCCTTTGCCCGCGCCGGTTGGATACAACCTCGCCCCTTGGTGGCTCCACCGTAGAAAAAACAGGGGGTCCGGGGTGCGGCGGGATAGGGCATTGTCAAATGCCCGTGAGCCGCCCCCGGTGGCGCTTTGCCTACTTTGCCGCCGTGGGCAAAGTAGGTCGCCCGCAGGCGAAATATCTCCCATCTCTCGCCCACAGGCGAAATCCCAATATATCGTTTCGTGACCTGACAAAGCGGGCGGATATTATTCGCTCCTACGGGGAAGGAAGAAACCAGGAGAAGCGGGTGTTTTTACAGCCCTCTCCCCCCGCTTATTCCTAGATCTTAATCCTCGGTGGGAACCTTGTTGTACTTCCCGAAGCGCTTGATATTTCCCAGGTGATTTTTCCACACCCGCAGCCGCCGCTTCAGGGAGGCGTCTCCCTCATAGACCAGGGAGTGATGGTCTGCCCCGGCGCGGATAAGGTCCCGCATCTGCTTGTGGTAGGACTTGGGGGTGTACTTGAAGGCCACCGCCTTGGGCACCATCCGCCACAGGGAAGGATTCTGGGTCATCACAAAGGGCAGCTCCCGGCCTTCAATGACATCCTCCACCAGCAGGCGGGCGATGTTGCACCCGGCCCCGGTGACATAGTAATTGCTCCGTCCCTGGCGGCAGTTGATTTCAAAGGCCTTGTACTTGCCGTCCCGGCGGTCGAACTTAATGTCAAAGTTGGAGAAGCCCACAAAGTGAAGGCTCTCCAGCAAATCCCGGATCTTCAGCTCCAGCTCCTCATCCCGCTCGGTGATGATGACGGCGTGGTTGCCGATGCCGTGGGGGGAGTGCTCCTCCAGCAGCACGTGGCCCAGACACATGAGCTTCACCTGGCCGTTGTGGTCGGAGAAGTTGGTCAGAACCCGCATGTAGCTGTCGTCTCCGGGGATGAACTCCTGGAGAACCATGTGGTCCTGGTAGCCGGCGGCGTACACCTTGTCGAGAGCCGCCAGCAGCTCCTCCCAGCTCTGGCAGACGTAGACCTTGTTGAGGGAGGCGTCCCCGCAGGCCCAGTAGGCCACGGAGTCGGCGGGCTTGGCGATGTAGGGCGGGCCCCAGGGGAGGGTAAAGTTGTGGCCCATGGACTTGTCATAGATGAAAGTGGCGGGGTGGTCGATGCCGTGCTTATCGCACAGCTCATAGAACTTCTCCTTGTTGATGAGGGAGTTGAGAAGGTCCTCGGAGATGTAGGGGGCGATGGCGTTTTCCGGCAGCTTGTCCTTGTAGCGGGCGCACAGCTGCACATAGCTGTCGCCGCAGCCCAGCACCAGCACGGTCTTGTCGGAAAACTCCCGGCACACATCCTCCACATTCTTGAGGAAGGAGGCGTCGCTCTCATTTTCCGGACACACCCGGTAGTCCAGAATGGCGCTGCCCTTGCAGGGGAAGGAGGGGTACTTGCCAAAGGCCACGGACTTGACGCCGTAGGCCTGGTGGAAGGCCCGGGCCACGCTGTAAACGTTGATGTCACCGCCGAAGAGCAGCGGCTGGAAGGAACGAGTTTGATTCATAGTCAGAGACATCCTTTTTTCTTCGGTTTTTATTTGTATTCCCGCTGAAAGCCCTTGGCAAACAGGGGGTCAATCTCAAACATGGCCGGATCTCCGGCGGAGCAGCGCAGGTTGGTCACATCCAGCAGGGTCTCGGTGGCGCCGATGGGACCCAGCAGCCGGGCGCGCTGATCGCCGATGCGCACGGTGCGCTTTTTGTTCCGGCGCCAGCGGCGGAACATGGCCCAGAAGCCCAGCTCCCGGGTGCGCACCACCCCGAAGCCGTTCTGGTAGCCCACCGGCAGCACCGCCACCCGGGTGGGCTTTTTCAGCACGATGGGCTTGTCCGTCCCCACGGTGTGGCCCTTGGGGAGCCAGCGCACCTCACTGAGGGGGGCGACGCCGTAGCACACCGTTTTCAGCCCGTCGTTCTTGGTGCGGCGGCACCGGCCCAGAATGGCCGACCCGGCCCGCACCCCGTCCAGCCGGGCGGTGGCGTCGTGAAGGAGGGCGAAGGAGCCCGCCGCGTGAACAAGGCCGGTCTCAAAGCCGGCGGCGTGGACGGCGTCCAGCACCTGGTGGAACTGGTCCAGCTGGCGCTTGGCCTCCGGGTCGCCGGGGCGGGCGGCGTGAAGCTGAGTATAGATGCCCGAGAGAGCCACGTTGGGCAGGGAGCGGTAGGCCAGCAGGATTTTCTCCGGCTCCCCCACCAGGAAGCCCCCGAAGCCCATGCCGGTGTCCACTTGGATGTGGGCCTCCACCACGGTGGAGCGGTTCTCCGCCAGGGCGTTGAGGGCAAGGCCGGTGTCCACCGAGGAGATGGTGCACACCACGTTCAGGTCCACCAGCCGCTCCAGCTCCTCCCGGTCGGTGGTGGAGCGGAGCATGAGGATCTCCTCGTCCACAAAGCCCGCCTTGCGCAGAGCCTCGGCCTCGGACACCTCGCACACCGCGAAGCGGCCAATCCCCTCGTCCCGCAGCAGCTGGGCCAGGGGCACAATGCCCGCGCCCCCTCCGTCTCCGGTGAGGACACCGTAAATCACCGCTCCGGCGGCGTGTTCCTTGATGACGGAGAGGTTGTTTTTTACGGCGCTTTTTTCAATGACCAGCTTGCGCATAGGGAGGCCTCCTTCTGTCTCTCTGGGAGTTTACCCATCTTAACACTTCATTTTACCACTTCCGGGCCTAAAAGGCAATGAAAAACCGCCCTGAGGCGGGTGGAGGCCGGTGGGGACGGCCTTGAGTTTTTTGGGGAAAACTGATATACTATTATTCTTAAGGCAGTCCCCGCCCGGGGGCTGCCCAGACAGGGCCTTCCCTTCCCCAGGGGGCGCCTGAACATCCGGAAAGTGAGGGCTTTTCCCCATGGAACGAACCACCACCACCACCTCCCCCGCCGACGTGGAGCGGCAGCTGGACTTCTGCCAGAAAGTCGCCGCCGTCACCGCCCAGTGGCCGTCCAAGCCCCTGGCCTTTGTGGACACCTACGGCTGCCAGCAGAACGAGGCCGACTCCGAGCGCATCCGGGGGTATCTGGCCCAGATGGGCTTCGGCTTCACCACTGACGAGGAGAAGGCCCGGGTCATCGTCATCAACACCTGCGCCATCCGGGAGCACGCCGAGCAGCGGGTGCTGGGCAACGTGGGCGCCCTGGTCCACGTGAAGCGCCGCCACCCCGAGCAGCTTATCTGCCTGTGCGGGTGCATGATGCAGGAGCCCAGCGTGGCGGAGAAAATCCGCCAGTCCTACCGCCATGTGGACCTGGTCTTCGGACCCCACGCCCTGTGGAAGTTCCCGGAGATGGTCCACACCCTGCTCACCCAGCGGGGCCGCATCTTCCAGAACGCCGACGAGGCGGGCTCCATCGCCGAGGGCATCCCTGTGGTGCGCCAGGACAAGGTGAAGGCCTGGGTCTCCATCATGTACGGCTGCAACAACTTCTGCACCTACTGCATTGTGCCCTACGTCCGGGGCCGGGAGCGCTCCCGGAAGCCGGAGGACATCCTCGCCGAGGTGGAGGGCCTGGTGCGGGAGGGCTACAAGGACATCACCCTCCTGGGACAGAACGTGAACTCCTACGGCAAGGACCTGGAGGAGCCCATGGACTTTGCCGACCTCTTGGAGAAGGTCAACGCCATCCCCGGGGACTTTCTTATCCGCTTCATGACCTCCCACCCCAAGGACGCCACCCACAAGCTCTTTGAGACCATGGCCCGGTGCGAGAAGGTGGCTCCCGTGCTGCACCTGCCCTTCCAGGCGGGCAACGACCGGGTGCTGAAGGCCATGAACCGCCGCCACACCCGGGCGGAGTATCTGGACAAAATCCGGGATTTGAAGTCCCTGATTCCCGACATCGTGCTTACCTCGGACATCATTGTGGGCTTCCCCGGGGAGACCACCGAGGAGTTTGAGGACACCCTCAAGGTGCTGGAGGAGGTGCGCTTTGACGCCCTCTTTACCTTCATCTTCTCCCCCCGGCCGGGTACTCCTGCGGCCAAGATGGAGGACCCCATGTCCCACGAGGAGAAGCTTCAGAACTTCAACCGCCTGCTGGCCCTCCAGGACGCCATCTCCGAGGAGAAGCACGGCGCCTATGTGGGCAAGACCGTGCGCTGCCTGGTGGATGGGCTCAGCGACGACTCCCGCTGGGACCTCACCGCCCGGACCCCCGGCAACCGCCTGGTGCGGGTTGTGGGGGACAAGGAGGCCGTGGGGCAGTTCCGGGATGTGAAGATTACCGGGGCCAACAAGTGGTCCCTGTTTGGAGAGCTAGTCTGAATTAGACCGGAAGATAAAGAGTGTTTCGCCCCCGGGCGTCGTCGTCGCAAAGTCCGCTGTATTCCGGACACCCAAGTATGAGTATCCGTCACGACGCTCCCTTGCTCCTCCTCTCCCCACCGGACCCGCTGCGCTGGGCTCCGGCGGGGGCCCCATTTTCTGTGCGGACAGAAAGTCACCAAAGAACCGTCAAAGGTGGGAGGGATTTCGAGTACCCTACCCCCTTTGTCCCTCCGGGACATTTCCCCCTGACAGGGGGAATCGGCCTCCCCCTTTGAAATCCCCCCTCCTTGAAACGACCAACCTCGTCCTCGCGGACTTCATATTCTTCGCCTCGCCCTAAAGGGCAAGGCTCACTCATTCCGTCGCTCGTCCTCTCCCAATGGAACCCGCTGCGCTGGGCTTCCATTGGGTCCCCGTTGCGGGTCCCTACCCCCTCTGTCTCGCTTCGCTCGACATCTCCCCCTGACAGGGGGAGTCGGCCCCCTATTGGATGTACCCCCCGGGGGACGGTAATCTGGAAGGTCCGGCGCCGGAATAGGTGCGGAGGTCAACGGGCCGAAGGGCCGCTGCAAACCAAGAGGCCGGGAGTGCTGCAACCACTCCCCTGCCCTAAACACCAGCCACGGAGGCGGAGCAACTACGGAACCGCCCCGCGAGGTCTGAAAACCAGGCGCGATCGCTCTTGTAGGAGCAAGTACTTATTCAAGTAACACGGAGCGGCAGCGGGCGGCGCGAGGAGCGGTATCCTGTCCTTCTCCCGCGCCGGATGGATACAACCTCGCCCCTTGGTGGCTCCCCCGTAGAAAAAACAGGGGAGCCGGGGGAGGCGGCATAAAAACACGGAGTGTTTTTCGAGACGCCGTCCCCCGGCGGCGCTTTGCCTACTTTGCCGACGCGGGCAAAGTAGGTCGCCCCGCAGGGCGAAACCATCTCCATCCCCGCCCGCAGGCGAAATCCCCAATGTTTCCCTGTTTCCCGTGAAACGAGCGGGCGGATAATATCCGCCCCTACTATATGGCCCCAATCGGCCTGTTCCGACCTATAAACCACAAATAGCAACCCACACAACGAGAAAGAAAGACGGTGAACCCATGGCAGAGCTGACCCCCATGATGCAGCAGTATCTGGAAATGAAGGAGCGCAACCCCGACACCATTTTGTTTTTCCGTCTGGGGGATTTTTACGAAATGTTCAACGAGGACGCCAAGCTGGTGTCCAAGGAGCTGGACCTGACCCTCACCACCCGGGACCGGAACAAGCCCCCGGAGGAGCGCACCCCCATGTGCGGCGTGCCCTACCACTCCTGTGACAGCTACATCGCCCGGCTCATCGCCAAGGGCTATAAGGTGGCCATCTGCGAGCAGACAGAGGACCCGGCCCTGGCCAAGGGCCTGGTGGACCGGGACATCATCCGCATCATCACCCCGGGCACCGTCATCGCCTCCTCCATGCTGGAGGAAGGCAAAAACAACTACATCTGCGGCATCTTCACCGACGCCTCCGGCTGGGGCCTGTGTCTCTGCGACATTTCCACCGGCGAGGTCTTTGCCACCTCCTTCCCCGCCGGGGAGGAGGCGGAGGACCACCTGAAAAACGAGCTGGGCCGCTTCCACCCCGCCGAGGCGGTGCTGTCCGACGGGGCCTGGAAGACGGAGGGCCTGCGGGAATTTCTCAAGGAGCGGCTGGACTGCCCCTGCGAGAACGGCGGCGAGAGCCGCTTCCGGCTGGAGGCCGCCCAGGCCCTGGTGAAGAAGCAGTTCAAAACCGGCCTGGAAACCCTCCCCGAGGGGGACACCGGAGCGGTGCGGGCCGCCGGGGGCCTGCTGGCCTACCTCTACGAGACCCAGAAGACCGACCTCGGCCACATCGCCAATTTCACCTACTACACCTCCGGACAGTTCATGGAGCTGGACCTCACCGCCCGGCAGACCCTGGAGCTCACCTCCACTCTCCGCTCCAAGGACAAGAAGGGCTCCCTCCTCTGGGTGCTGGACAAGACCAAGACTGCCATGGGCGGGCGGCTCATCCGGGGCTGGATGGAGCGCCCCCTCCTCTCCCCCGTCCAGATCGGGCGGCGGCAGCAGGCGGTGAGCGACCTGGTGGAGGACATCATCACCCGGGAGGAGCTCTCCGCCGTGTTGAAGGAGGTCACCGACCTGGAGCGCCTCATGGGCCGGGTGGTGTACGGCTCCGCCGGAGGCCGGGACCTGGTGTCCCTGTGCGCCGGCCTGGAGAAGCTGCCCCGCATCCGCTCGTTGCTCTCGGGCTGCTCCTCCGCTCTGCTCCAGTCTCTGCAGGAGGAGCTCAACGACCTGCCCGAGCTCTGCCAGCTCCTCCGCGCGGCTCTGGTGGACGAGCCCCCCTTCTCCGTACGGGAGGGCGGCTTCATCCGGGAGGGCTACGACGAGCAGGTGGACTACCAGCGCAACATTTTGAACCATTCCGCTGAGCTGCTGGCCCAGCTGGAGGTGCGCACCAAGGAGCAGACCGGTATCAAGAACATGAAGGTCAAGTCCAACAAGGTCTTTGGCTACTACATCGAGGTGGCCAAGTCCCAGATTGACCTGGTGCCCGCCGACTGGACGCGGAAGCAGACCACCGTCAACGCCGAGCGGTATATTTCCCAGGAATTGAAGGAGCTGGAACACGCCATCCTCTCCGCCCAGGACACCGTCACCGCCCTGGAGTACCAGATTTTCTGCTCCCTCAAGGACCAGGTCTGCGCCCAGGTGCACAACATCCAGAAGTCCGCCGCCGCCGTGGCTCAGGTGGACGTTTTGAACTCCTTTGCCACCGTGGCGGCCGCCAACAACTACTGCATGCCCCTGGTGGACGCCTCGGACACCCTCACCATTGTGGAGGGCCGCCATCCGGTGGTGGAAAAGGTGCTGAAGGGCGCCCCCTTCGTCCCCAACGACACCCACATGGACTGCGGCGATGACAAGTGCGCCATCATCACCGGCCCCAACATGGCCGGTAAGTCCACCTACATGCGCCAGACCGCCCTTATCGTCCTCATGGCCCAGATGGGCTCCTTCGTCCCCGCCAAGTCCGCCCACGTGGGCGTGGTGGACCGGGTGTTCACCCGCATCGGGGCCAGCGATGACCTGTCCTCCGGCCAGTCCACCTTCATGGTGGAGATGACCGAGGTGGCCGCCCTGCTGAAAAACGCCACCCGGAAGTCCCTCCTCATCCTGGACGAGATTGGCCGGGGCACCAGCACCTACGACGGCATGGCCATCGCCCGGGCGGTGCTGGAGTACTGCGCCGACCCCAAGCGGCTGGGCTGCAAGACCCTCTTTGCCACCCACTACCACGAGCTCACCGCTCTGGAGGGGCAGATTGCCGGGGTGAAGAACTACAACATTGCCGCCAAGAAGCGGGGCGGCGATGTCATCTTCCTGCGGAAGATTGTCCGGGGCGGCGCCGACCAGAGCTACGGCGTGGAAGTGGCCAAGCTGGCAGGCGTGCCCGACCGGGTAGTGAAGCGGGCCCGGGAGATTCTCGCCGAGCTGGAGCAGGGGCAGGGTGTGCAGCCCGCCGCCCCGGCTGTGGGGGAGAGCGAGCAGGTGTCCCTTATGGATCTGGGTGGTCAGACGGTGCTCAAGAAGCTGCGCATGACCGATGTAAACATTCTCTCCCCCATCGAGGCGCTGAACCTGCTGGCAGAGCTGAAGCAGGATTTGAACGGATAAGAGCTGCAAAAGGAACGGGAGGGACCGAACATGAAGCGGGCACCCAGGTCCATGGCCGGACTGCTCACCGTGCTGCTGACCGGCATGGGGACCGTCTTTGCCCTCATTGGGGCGGCCTTCGTGGGACTGGGTGTGCCCGTGAAGGGGGGAAGCCCCTGGTTCTTCGTGACGCTGGGCCTCCTGTTTCTGGGAGCGTGCGGGGTGTGTGCCCTGGTCCAATCCCGGCAGCGGAGAGAACAAACGCGCCTGCGGGCGGAGGGCGTACCCCTGCCCGGGCGGGTGCTGGAGGTACAGCGCCACCCCTTTATCACCTGGAATGTGGATAATTTTGTCACCCTGCCCGGACAGCACTCCCCCTGGTCCGTCCGGTGCAGCTACACCCTGGACGGCAGAGAGTATACCGTAAGCAGTGGATTTTTGTGGCAGGAGCCCCTGGCGGACAGCCCCGGGCTCACCGTCTACGCCGACCCGGCCCGGCCCCACCGGGCCTGGATGGACCCGGATACCCTGCGGTACCGGTGGAACCCTTAGCGATTGAGAAAGGAAGAACAAGATGCAGCAAGGAAACCTGATTTTACGCAACGCCGCCCGAGATGAAGGCTACTGGGTCGGGGTGCTCCTGGCCACGGCCGTGCTGTGGTCCATCCTGGAGAAGAGCGCCACTGAGGACGCGCTGGCCGGAGCCACCTGTCTGCTGATTGTAGCGGCAATCGTCCTGCGCCTGACGCTGCTGCGCCGCTGGCACATTTACACGGTGGCCTGGACCCTGGACGATGAGAAGCTGACGGTGGGGACGCGGGTGGTGCCCCTGTCGGACATTGACTCGGTGGGGCTGAAGAACGGCACCTTCACCAAGGGCAGCCTCTACCTCATCATCAAGGGGCGGCAGACCATGCGCCTGGCTGCTCTGGTCCGGGGCAAGGAGCGGGATGCGTCTATCCTCAGCATCCGGGAGATGGGCTGGGCACTGAAGCAGACCATTGACCGCCTGGACGGCGCTGAGGAAGCGGAGGGGTAAGCCATGAAAAAGGGAACACTGACGCTCTACATCCCCGGACGGGAGGAGCTCTATTGGATGGCCGCCGTGGTGATCACCGGCCTTTGCTATATGGTGCTGCGGGAGCAGGGAATGGGCAGAACTGGTATTTATATCTCCGCCGGTGTGGCGGTGGTGCTCATCCTGCTGAAATTTACCCTGCTGCGCCGCTGGCACGTCCGCACCGTCAACTGGACCCTGGACGAGGAGCGGCTGATGCTGGGCGAGGAGGAGATTCCCCTCTCCTCCCTCACCAAGGTGTCCTGCCGCCAGGGCCGGGGCGGCCCGGACAGCTGGATTCTGGACCTGGTCAGCGGCCGCCGTCAGGTGCGCTGCTACTCCCTCATGAAGGGGAAGGATGCCCCCGCCTCCGCCAAGGCCATGCAGGAGCTGGCCCTGGCCCTGGACCCCAATTCGGTGGAACAGGCGGAGTAAAATAGGTCCGAATTGTAACATAACAAACGAAAATTACGGAATGTAGAGGAAAACCATGCCTAAGATTCAAGTATTGGACCCCCATGTGGCCGACCTCATCGCGGCCGGTGAGGTGGTGGAGCGCCCCGCCTCGGTGGCCAAGGAGCTCATGGAGAACGCCATTGACGCCGGAGCCTCCAAGGTGACGGTGGAGATTGCCCGGGGTGGAATGACCTTCCTGCGGGTGACCGACGACGGCCGGGGCATCCCCGCCGGGGAGCTGAAGACCGCCTTTCTCCGCCACGCCACCAGCAAGCTGCGCACGGAATATGACCTGGAGGCCATCGGCACCCTGGGCTTCCGGGGCGAGGCTCTGGCGGCCATCTCCGCGGTGAGCCGGGTGGAAGTCATGTCCCGCACGGCGGACAGCCCCCTGGGGGCCTCCCTGGCCCTGGAGGGGGGCGTGCCCGGTGAGGTGGAGGAGGCCGGCTGTCCCCTGGGCACCACCATGGTGGTGCGGGACCTCTTTTTCAATACCCCCGCCCGGCTGAAATTTGTGAAGAAGGACACCGCCGAGGGGGCGGCTGTCTTCTCCGTGGTCCAGCGGGTGGCCCTGTCCCACCCGGAGGTGAGCGTGAAGTTCATCCGGGACGGCAAGCAGGAGCTGCTGACCCCAGGGGACGGCCAGCTCAAGAGCGCCGTCTACGCCGTGCTGGGCCGGGAGCTGGCCCTGGGCTTCCGGGAGGTGAAGGCCGGGGGCGAGGACATGACCGTCACCGGCTTTGTGTCCATGCCCGCCTGCTGCCGGGCCAGCCGCAGCTGGCAGTTCTTCTTCGTCAATGGCCGCCAGGTGAAAAGCCCCATGATGGCTGCCGCCCTGGAGGAGGCCTATAAGAATCAGAAGATGGTGGGCCGGTTCCCCGGCTGTGTCCTCCATCTGGAGACCAAGCTGTCGGCGGTGGATGTGAACGTCCACCCGGCCAAGACGGAGGTGAAGTTCGGCAACGAGCGGCAGGTGTTTTCCGCCATCTACCACGCCGTTCTCTCCGCCCTGGAGGCCGACCGCTCCCGCCCCGCCCTCACTCTGGAGGGCAAGAACACCACCATTCAGGGCTTTGAGGGACGGGACACCGTCACCCACAACCAGACGGTGCTGGCTCCCAAAACCCAGGTGCGGAGCGGGGCTGCCACGGTGCAGGCGCCCTCCGCTTCCGTCCGTCCCGTGCCCCCTGCCGCTCCCGCCTGGAACAAGAGCGGGGAGCCGAAGAAAGCCAGTGCCTTGGGCAGCTGGGGCGTGGCCTCCCCCGCCCGGCCCCGGGTGGCCGAGCCTGTCCCCTCCCCTGCCCCGGTGAAGCAAATGGAGCCGGAGAAGAAGCCCGCCCCCGCGGTGGTAACCCCGGAGCCTGTCGCCCCGGTGAGCCGGAGGGTTGTCCCCGCGGCAGAGGCGGCCCCTGTGGAACAGAACGTCATGGAGCAGGCCGTCCCTGTGGAAAATATTCCGGTGGCGGAGACCGCGAAGGCGGAGCCGGCACCCGTTTTGGTGGAAGAGCCGGTAGTCCAGCCTGTCGCCGCTCCGGTGGAGACCGTAAGCCCCGCCGCCCCGGAGCAGCAGGCCATTTCCCAGGAGGCGGAGACCGCTTCGGAGCCCTGGCGGGTGGCCGGAGAGGTGCTGAACACCTACATTATTGTGGAGCAGGGAGAGCGGGTCTTCTTCATTGACAAGCACGCCGCCCACGAGCGGATGAATTTTGACCGCATGAAGGCCCAGGGCTACGACCCCATGGCCCAGACCCTGCTGACCCCGGTGGTGTGCCGCCTGGGTGCGGAGGAGCGGGAGGCTCTGCTGGCCCACCAGGAGCTGCTGGAGGAGTTCGGCTTTGACGTGGACGAGCTGGGCCGGGATCTGGCGGTGCGTCAGGCTCCCTTCGACGTGGAGGTGGGGGACATTGAGGCCACCCTGGAGGAGCTGGCCCGGAAGCTCATTACCACCGGGTCGGCCGACCCCGCCGCCGCCCGGGACGAGCTTTTGCACACCATGGCCTGCAAGGCGGCCATCAAGGGGGGCTGGAAGACCAGCGGACCGGAGCTGGAGCGGGTGGCCAAAGCGGTCATGGACGGTACCGTGAAGTACTGCCCCCACGGCCGGCCGGTGGCCATCGAGCTGACCAAAAAGGAGCTGGAGAAGCAGTTCAAGCGTGCCTAACCGCTTTCTTGAAAGAAAGCTTGGCAAAGAACTTTGTGCGAAACTTCGTTTCGCCTCTGCGCCCGCAGGGGTGTACTTTGCAGGGAAGAAACGGAATTGCCCGCCTGACGGCGTTTTCCGTAGGGGTGGATATGATCCGCCCGCTATATGTGGTTTGCACCCTGCGTTGTAGGGGCGGCCTGTGGCCGCCCGCCGAGCAAAGTGCCGCCCCGTTGCAGGGGTGGATGCCATCCGCCCGTCCAAAATTCTTTCCCCAAGGAGGAGACGTCCATGCTGGTGAACTGGAATGAATATCTGGCCCGGTATCAGCAGGCCCGGGGAGGCTGGTTCTTCGGGGGTGAGGACTGGAGCTGTGACGCACAGCTGGTGCTCCCCCAGGAGGGAAAGCACCCCCTGCTGGTGAATGTGTACGACGCCAACCTGGGCCGGGGCGAGGTACCCGCCCTGCGTGGGCGCACCATGGTGAAGCTGGCGCGGGACTATACCCTGCACATCCGGGCCAAGGGCCTGGTGGGCGGAGGGGTCAGCGGCGTGGCCGGACTGCTGGGCCGGGACATGGACTTCGGCTACCCGGAGGCCCTGGGAGGCAGAATGGTCACCACCAGCGACCGGGCCTTTACCAAGCTGGTGCTGGGCAGTCTGGAGCTGAGAAATTGCCTGGCCGGGCGGAAAAAGGAGTATCTGCGGGTCTACCCCTCCCCCGTTGGAGAGGGCTGGCACACCGTGGAGGCGGGGCCCGCCAATCTGGAGGGCACCGTGAAGGGGGGCAGCCCCTGGGTGAATGAGGCCATGCAGCAGAGCGGCTCCGGCCTTGACACAGAGGAGGCGTATCGGGCGGCCTACCCCCACTTTGAGGCGCAGATGGATGAATTTCTGGCCCTGCTCCGCTCCGCTGCCGACGCTTTGACCCGGTGGCCCATGCCGCCGGACGGAAAGGAGTAACGCCGTGTTCTGGAATACCGGCCTCTATTACTACTATCGGCTCCACGGCGGCACCTTTCTGGGCCTTTCCCAGGAGGACGAGCCCAACGCCACCCTCCTGCTCCCCGGAGAAAAGGGGGCGGTGGAGCTGTGTCCCGTTCTCCGGGGCTTCACCCGCTACAACACCAACTGGGACGCGGCGGCCCGGCTGTCCGTCACCCTGGAGCGGCCCTTCACCCTGCGGGTGAAGCCGGAAAACGACCTGCGGCCGGGGATGCGTCCCCTTCTCAAGGCCCTGGACGCGGGGGCGGAGCTGATGGAACTGGACACCCAGCTGTCCATGGACTATGGCTACCCCGAGCTTCGCAAGCGCCCCATCAAGGCCAGCGAGACCGCCTTTGCCAAGTGGATCTTTCAGAGCGAGGGCCTGCGGCAGCTGCTGAGCCGCATGCCCGACATGAGCATTCAGATTTGTCCCCTGGGCCCGGACAGCCGGGAGCACGTGGTGGCGGCCCGGATGCACATGGAGTGGCTGAATGAGCCTCAGTGGAGCGGGGAAGAGCTTACCCCCCAGCAGCAGGGGGAGCGCTGCCGGGATGCAGGGCTCTTTGACCAGCTGGACGCCCTGGTTTGCCTGGCCCGGGAGGCCGCCCGGGCGGTGACCCAGTGGCCCATGCCGGTGGAGACCAAGTAATTACCGGAAACGACGCGGTGGGCGGCTCTCCCCCATAAGGAGCCGCCCCGCGAGGGCTGAACGCCAGGCGCGACTGCTCTTGTAGGAGTACGGACCTGTTCAATAAGCATGGAACGACAGTGGGCGGCGCAGCAGAACGGTGTCCTGTTCTTTGCCCACGCCGGTTGGAGATATAAAGCCTCTTGGTGGCTCCCCCGTAAATAGACGGGGGTCCGGGGCGCGGCGGGATAGGGCATTGAAAATGCCCGTGAGCCGCCCCGGCGATTCTTTGGTTTCTTTCTCATCGATGAGAAAGAAACTCGCCCGCAGGCGAAATCCCCACGTACCCTGTTTCGTAACTTGACAAAGCGGGCGGATGATATCCGCCCCTACCCAAAAGAGAAAAACTGCCCGCAGCGGGCGGCCACAGGCCGCCCCTACGCAAAAAAAGAAAGCCCAAAGGCGAGGGAGACGGTTCCGTTTACAGAATCCTTTTCCTACGGGCGCAGAGGCGAAGCGCAGCTTCGCAGAAAGTTCTTTGCCAAGCTTTCTTTCAAGAAAGCGGGGAAAGCGGGAGGTGAGCGCATATGCCCCCAAAAATTTTAGTCATCACCGGCCCCACGGCCTCCGGCAAGACCGCTCTGGCGGTGGAGCTGGCCCTCCGCTTTGGCGGCGAGGTGGTGTCCGCCGACTCCATGCAGATCTACCGCCGCATGGACATCGGCACGGCCAAGCCAACCCGGGAGGAGATGCGGGGCGTGCCCCACCACATGCTGGACGTGGCCGACCCGGCGGAGGACTTCTCTGTGGCCCGGTATGTGGACCTGGCCGCCGCCTGTGTGGATGACATCCTCGCCCGGGGCAAGCTGCCCATTGTGGCGGGCGGCACGGGGCTCTATGTGGACTCCCTCCTCTCCGGGCGCACCTTCGCCGCCTTCGAGCCGGACAGCTCCCTGCGGGGCGAGCTGGAGGCCCGCTTTGACCAGGTTGGGGGCGAGGCTATGCTGGCTGAGCTTTCCAAGGTAGACCCCGACAGCGCTCAGCGTCTCCACCCCAACGACAAAAAGCGCATCGTCCGGGCCCTGGAGGTCTACCACACCACGGGCAAGACCATCACGGAGCACAACGAGGAGACCAAGACTATTCCGCCCCGGTACGACGCCCTCACCCTCACCCTGGCCTTCCGCCGCCGGGAGGACATGTGGGCGCGGATTGACCGGCGGGTGGATGTGATGATGGAGCAGGGCCTGGTGGCCGAGGTGGAGGAGCTGCTGGCCTCCGGGGTGCCGGAAAAATGCACCGCCATGCAGGCCATCGGCTACAAGGAGATGGCCGCCGCCCTCCGGGACGACGGGGACACCCTCCGGGCCGCGGAGGAAATCAAGCTGCGCTCCCGGCAGTACGCCAAGCGGCAGCTCACCTGGTTTCGCCGCAACGCCGCCGCCAAACCCATCCTGTGGGATACCCAGCCGGATTTTGAGGCGGCGTGTCAGGCTTCGACCGTTTTTATGGAAGAATTTGGTTTAGTATAGAGGCACTCAGCCAAGGGACAGGCTCTGTCCGGCGGCGTAAAGAAAAAGGAGTGCTACATATGCAGAAAACCAACAACCTTCAGGACATCTTCCTCACCCAGGCCCGCCGGGACCGGCGCAGCGTCACCATGTTCCTTATGAACGGCTTCCAGATGCGGGGCTACGTCACCGGCTTTGACGCCTTTACCGTGGTGCTCACCAGCGACGGCAAACAGCAGCTCATCTACAAGCACGCCATTTCCACCATCGTACCCGAGCGCCCCATTCCCCTGACCATGCCGGGGGAGAACACCTGAGCGGCTGCTTGCCGTCGGGCGCGGAAGCGCCCCGCGCGAAGCGCGTTCAGCCGCCGGGGCAATTCACTTGCCCCAAGGCAAAAATCCCGGGGCCCCATGAACGCCCGGGGGCGTTCATGGGAACAACAGCAGCTCATCTACAAGCACGCCATTTCCACCATCGTACCCGAGCGCCCCATTCCCCTGACCACGCCGGGAGAGGGCCAGCCATAACCCGCGGGGGGCTGTCCCCCGCCCGATAAAGAGAGAGAACCAATATGAAGCAAGGCAAACCTGTCATCACCGTTGTCATGGTGGCGCTGGCTGCGGCGCTGGCCATCTACTTCGGCTTTTATGTCTTTGATACCTTTAACGACCCCTTCTCCACCACCCTGGTCTACACCTACACCGTCAACGACAGTGTGGAGGCGGAGGGACTGCTGGTGCGGGAGGAGCAGGTGCTCCCCGCCCAGGACGGCATTGTAGAGCTCACCCGCAGCGAGGGCGAGAAGGTGGGCGTAGGCCAGACCGTGGCCATGATCTACCGGGACAGCCAGGCCCAGGACGACCAGGCCGCCCTGGAGGCCCTGGACCAGGAGATCGCCCTTTTGCAATACGCCGCCACCGAGAGCGGCGACGTGGAGTCCGCCGCCAAGCTGGACGAGGACATCCTCCAGGCGGTGGTGGACCTGCGGGCGTCGGTGGCGCTGGAGGATTACAGCCAGCTGGAGGACCAGGTGCTGGCGGTGAAGAGCCAAGTGCTCAAGCGGGGCTACACCTACGGCGAGGGACTGACCAGCGCGGACCTCTCCGCCCGGCTCCAGGAGCTGCGTACCCAGCGCTCCACCCTGTCCAGCCAGTCCGCCGCCGCCACAACCAAGGTGACCGCCTCCCAGTCGGGGATTTTCTCCTCCCTGGTGGACGGCTATGAGTCGGTGCTCACCCCCCAGAGCGTCTTCCAGCTCACCCCCTCCTCCCTCCAGGGCCTGCTGGACGGGGACGGTGTCACCGCCGGAAACGGACTGGGCAAGCTCATCTGCGGCTACCGCTGGTATTTTGCCGCCTCCTTGCCTGTGGACGTAACCGAGCGGATGAAGGAGGGCGGCACCGCCCAGGTGCGCTTCTCCGGCGACTTCACCCAGGATGTGGACATGACGGTGGAGCAGATTGGCCAGGAGGAGAATGGACAGCAGGTAGTGGTTTTTTCCTCCGACAAGTACCTGGCCCGCACCACCCTGCTGCGCAGCCAGAGTGTGGAAATTATCTTTGACAGCTGGTCCGGCCTGCGCATCCCCAAGGGGGCCCTGCGCATGGGGGCCTACCTAAACGAGGAGACCGGAGAGCGGGTAAGCAGCGACACCCTGGGCGTCTATGTGCTGCTGGGCGGAAAGGCCGAGTTCAAGACGGTGGAAGTGATCACCGAGGGCAGCGACTACTACGTGGTGGCGGCCACCGACACCAGCAGCAGCGCTCTGCGGGCCGGGGACGAGGTCATCACCCGGGCCACCGGCCTCTATGACGGCCAGCTGCTGGAATTCTGAGAACATAAACACAGCGAATCAAGAATGAAAAGATTGATTTAAGACCGAACACCAGAACCTTGGGACGGCGGGCGGATGCTGTCCGCCCCTGGGAAATGACGCCAGGCGGGCTGTAACCTGTTTTCCGTTTCAAGCCTGCCAGGCGGGCGCAGAGGCGAAGCGCAGCTTCGCACAAAGTTCTTTGCCAAGCTTTCTTTCAAGAAAGCGTGCGGGCGCAGAGGCGGAGCAAAGCTTCGCATAACGTTCTTTGCCGCGCTTTCTTTCAAGAAAGCGCGGAGGCCGAAGAAAGAGAGAAGGTAATTGTATGGACACCACAGAACTGAAGAAGCGGATTGAGACCGTTCAGGGGAAGATTGCCGCCGCCGCCCGGGCGGCGGGCCGGGACCCGGGGGAGATTACCCTGTGCGCCGCCACCAAGGTACAGACGGACGACACCATCCGCGCGGCCATTGCCGGAGGCATCACGGTGTGCGGAGAGAACCGGGTGCAGGAGATGACTGCCCACCTGGCCGCCGGAGCCTACGCGGGCGCCCGGCTCCACTTCATCGGCCACCTCCAGACCAACAAGGTGAACAAGGTGGTGGGCAAGGCGGAGCTCATCGAGTCGGTGGACTCCCTCCACCTGCTCCAGGCCATTGAGCACCAGGCGGAGAAGCTTGGCCTGCGGCAGGACATTCTGCTGGAGGTAAATATTGCCGGAGAAGAGAGCAAGGGCGGCTGTCTCGTTGGGGATCTGCCCCAGCTGGTGGAGGCGGCCCAGGCTATGAGCCATGTGCGTCTGCGGGGATTGATGGCAATTCCCCCGGTTTCCCACGAGCCCGGCGCCAACCGTCCATATTTCTCAGCCATGCGGCAGCTTTTTGTTGACATAAAGGAAAAAATGTCGGATAATCAAACTGATATGACTTGCCTGTCCATGGGCATGAGCGGCGACTATGAGGACGCCGTGGCGGAAGGCGCCACGCTGGTCCGGGTGGGTACCGCTCTGTTCGGGCCCCGTCCCCCCATGGGCGCCGCCCGGTAAGAGACAGGCCGGAGTGATACACAAAAGAAAAGAGGAACTAAGCTATGGGAATTTTGGACGAGTTCAAGCGCCTGGCCCATCCCTACGAGGATGAGGACGAGGAGGAGTTTGAGGACGACTTCGACGTATCCCCCCGTCCGGTGGAGCGCCGGGAGCGCAGCCGAAATACCGAGCCGGTATACAATAGCCCCGCCATGGAGGAGAACGAGCGCCGCAGCAACAAGGTGGTCAACATCCGCGCCGCCACCCAGCTGCAGGTCGTGCTGGTGAAGCCGGAGAAGTTTGAGGATGCCTCCGCCATCGCCGACCACCTGCGGGAGAAGCGCACCGTGGTGCTCAACCTGGAGTCCACCAACAAGGAGATTGCCCGCCGTCTGCTGGACTTCCTGTCCGGCGTGGCCTACGCCAACGAGGGCAAGATCAAGAAGGTCGCCATCTCCACCTACATCATCACGCCCTACAACGTGGACATTCTGGGCGATCTCATCGATGAGCTGGAGAACAACGGGCTCTACTTCTGAGAGAAGGGCCGCTGCGCCGGAGGCTGAGGAGAGAGACAAGGGGACCAGTGCGCCCCCTGCCGCGTGAGGCGGCCCGGCAGAGAGAGAAGGTGCAGGGGCGCGGCGGAACCGCCCGGAGGGGGTTCCACGGCGGCGCGTGCCCTGCCAAAACAAGGGGGTTTTTCGTATGCTTACACCACAGGAAGTATCCGAGCGCGCCTTTCAGAAGGCGTCCTTCGGCGGCTATAACATGTCCCAGGTGGACGAATTTCTGGACATTCTCACCGGGGACTACTCCACCTTATACAGCGAGAACGCCGTGCTGAAAAGCAAGATGAAGGTGCTGGTGGACAAGGTGGAGGAGTACCGCTCCACCGAGGAGGCCATGCGCAAGGCCCTCATGGCCGCCCAGCGGATGGCGGAGGACCTGGTGAAGGAGGCCGAGCAGAAGAAGGCCGACATCCTCAAGGAGGCGGAGGGCGAGGCCGTCCGCCGCAAGGAGGAGATCAGCCGGGAGCTGCAGGCGGAGGAATACCGTCTGCAGGAGGCCCAGAAGGCCACCGCCGCCATGGTGGCGAAGATCCGTGCCCTCACCCAGCAGCAGGCTTCCTTCCTGGACCAGCTGGAACAGCTGTGCCCGCCCCAGCAGGAGGTGCAGGAGGACCCGGTGGAAGAGGCCGTGGAGGAGATTGACGACAGCGTACAGCGTCTGCTCCAGCAGGCCATGATGGACGCCACCGCCGAGAACCTGAAGGCCCGCCAGGAGGAGACCCGGGAGGAGCCTGAGGATCTGAGCGACACGGCGGAGTTTGACCCCGTGGAGGTTCCCGAGCAGGAGGACGAGGAGGAAGAGGACGAGCCGGTGCGGGGCAGCCGCATTGACTTCGGCACCCTCCAGTTCGGCCGGGACTACGAAATTAAGTAAGAAGCGCAGCTGCGCTTGCTTGTACCATCAAAATGGCCGCTGCGGCGGCCATTTTTTTATTCTCACCGCCCATAATGGCGGAAGAAGGAGGGAACTTGCCGTGATAGAAACTGAACGTCTGCTGCTGCGTCCCTGGGAGGACAAGGACGCAGAGGACCTGTACCGCTATGCCAGCTCGCCCCTGGTGGGGCCCGCGGCCGGCTGGCCGGTACACACCAGTGTGGAAAACAGCCTGGAAATTATCCACGGCGTGCTGTCCGCCCCCGAGACCTATGCCGTGGTCCTCAAATCCACAAACCGTCCCGTAGGCAGCGTGGGGCTGATGGTAGGGGCGGCCAGCAACATCGGCCTGCCCGACACCCAGGGGGAGCTGGGCTACTGGATTGGGGTCCCCTACTGGGGACAGGGCCTCATCCCCGAGGCGTCCCGGGCACTGCTGCGCCGGGGCTTTGAGGAGCTGGGGCTGGAGGCAATCTGGTGCGGCCACTTTGACGGCAACGAGAAGTCCCGCCGGGTGCAGGAGAAGTGCGGCTTTGTCTACCAGTACACCCGGGAAAACGTGCCCTGCTCCATGCTGGACGAGACGCGCACCGAGCATATCAGCGTCCTCACCCGGGCGGACTGGGCCCGGCAGCAGAAAGAGACGGAATACAGGGGTTAGAACCTGCGGTGAGCAACGGACCGGGCGCTGCCTTGCTGCGGGCCCATAAAACATTGCCCCCTGCGGCGGAGTTTCCGTGACCGAGTCGGGCGGATGGTATCCGCCCCTACGGAAACGGGATACGGCGGGCGGAGGGTATCCGCCCCTACATTGCGTGACGGGCTGATAAGATATCGCCCCTTGCGGCGGAGGTTCCATAACCGGATTGGGCGGATGATATCCGCCCCTACATTGCGTGACGGGCTGATAAGATATCGCCCCTTGCGGCGGAGGTTCCATAACCGGATTGGGCGGATGATATCCGCCCCTACGGAACTGTGGAAAGCCCGAAGGCGAGGAGGAGAGCTGCGTCTACCCCAACCTTTCCTTACGGGCGCAGAGGCGAAGCGGAGCTTCGCAGGAAGTTCTTTTCCCCGCTTTCTTTCAAGAAAGCGGGGGCGGTTTTTCTTGCCTTTTCTTCCACCGAAGGGTATAATGACAACAATACCGGGGGTGTCTTGTCACCCCCTTTTCTTGAAGGAGGTCTCCTCTGCAATGAAAGCGAAGACCAACATGACCATGCTCTGTGACTTTTACGAGCTGACCATGGCCAACGGCTATTTTCAGACCGGGCTGAAGGACCGGATCTGCTACTTTGACGTGTTTTACCGCTCCGTCCCCGACAACGGGGGCTTTTCCCTGGCCGCGGGCCTTGCCCAGGTGGTGGAGTACATCCAGGAGCTGTGCTTTGACCAGGAGGATGTGGACTACCTGCGCTCCAAGGGCTGCTTCAGCGAGGACTTCCTGACCTTCCTGAAGGACTTCCGCTTCACCGGCGACATCTGGGCCGTGCCCGAGGGCACCCCCATCTTCCCCGGCGAGCCCATCCTCACCGTCCGGGCCCCCGCCATCCAGGCCCAGTTTGTGGAGACCTTCATCCTCCTCACCCTGAACCACCAGTCCCTCATCGCCACCAAGTCCAACCGCATCGTCCGGGCCGCCGAGGGCCGGCCCGTGGCCGAGTTCGGATCCCGCCGGGCCCAGGGCTCCGACGGCGCCCTGCTGGGCGCCCGGGCCAGCTACATTGCCGGCTGCTCCGCCACCGCCTGCACCATGGCCGACCAGCGCTACGGCTCTCCCGCCACCGGCACCATGGCCCACTCCTGGGTGCAGATGTTCCCCGACGAGTATACCGCCTTCAAGACCTACTGCGAGCTCTACCCCACCAACGCTACCCTGCTGGTGGACACCTATAACGTGCTGAAGTCCGGCGTGCCCAACGCCATCCGGGCGTTTAAAGAGGTCCTTCTCCCCAGGGGCATCACCAAGTGCGGCATCCGCCTGGATTCCGGCGACCTCACCTACCTGTCCCAGAAGGCCCGGAAGATGCTGGATGACGCCGGCCTCACCGAGTGCAAGATTGTGGCCTCCAACGCCCTGGACGAGTACATCATCCGGGACCTGGTGCGCCAGGGCGCCCGCATTGACTCCTTCGGCGTGGGCGAGCGGCTCATTACCTCCCGGTCTGAGCCCGTCTTCGGCGGGGTCTATAAGCTGGCCGCCATCGAGGACGACCAGGGCAACATCATCCCCAAGATTAAGGTCAGCGAAAACCCGGCCAAAATTACTACCCCCCACTTCAAGAAGGTGTACCGCATCTTCTCCAAGGACACCGGCAAGGCGGAGGCCGACCTCATCTGCGTCCATGACGAGCAGATTGACTTTGACCAGCCCCTGGAGCTCTTTGACCCGGATGCCACCTGGAAGCGGAAGGTCTTTACCAACGTGGAGGCCCGGGAGCTGATGGTGCCCATCTTCCAGGGAGGCAAGCTGGTGTACGAGGTGCCCGACCTGCAGACCAGCCGCGCCTACTGCCAGCGGCAGGTGGACTCCCTGTGGGACGAGGTGAAGCGCTTCGAAAATCCCCACAACTACTATGTGGATCTCTCCCAGAAGCTGTGGAACATCAAGCACGATCTGCTCAACTCCCACGAAATGTGAGTAAATTTCAGTAAAAAAGCGGACCCGCTTTGGCGGGTCCGCTTTTTTCTGCTCAGTCGTGCTTCAGGTTGCGCAGGTGGAGGTAGACGGTGTTCTTGGAGATACCCAGCCGGTCAGCCACCTGAATGACCGCGTCCTTGATGTTGAACACCCCCTGCTCGTAGAGCAGGCGGACGATCTCCTTGTTGCGGTTGACGGAGGCCACCTCGGGGGAGGCGTACACCTGCTGGCGGGCCTTCTCCAGGGAAACGGAGATGACGTCCTCAATGTCCGCGTTGAAGCGCTCCGTCTCCTTGGGTGGGGCGGAGGGAACGGTCTGGGGGAACAGCCCGGCTACAAACTGGGAGAGAGGCATGTCACACTGAAAATTCATGCACACCAGCCCGATGATCCGCCCCTTCTCCCCTACCACGGGGATTGTGGTGGATTTCAGCGGGCGGCCGTCCTTGTGGTTGAAGTAGACCATGGCCTGGGGGGTCTGCTTGGTCTGGATATCGTGGAGCATGGTGAGGGCCAAGTCCGTAATGGGGGCGCCCACCGTGCGCTGGGTATAGTGGCCGTTGATAATTTTAATGACCGAGTGGCTCAGGTCCTCCAGGCTGTGCAGGACGATCTCATAGCCGTCCCCCAGATAGAGGGCCAGCCCATCCAGCATGGTCTCATAGGAGGCCAGAATTGCCCGGTCCGTTTTTGTCAATGTCAATTCTTCCGCTCTCATTCTGAATCCTTCCCGCGTGTTCAAGAAATGTTTTTTTTATTATAGCGAAAAAATTTTCCAGCCGCAACGGCTGAATGAAAAAAAGTTTTGTGAATGAATAAAATACTATTGACTAAATAAAATTTTATTACTATAATGGTGGTACGCTAGCCGGCTAAAGAAAAGAGGAATGATTATGGAAAAAATTCATACCAGCAAGGCGCCTGCCGCCGTTGGACCCTATTCTCAGGGCATTGCCCTGGGACAGTTGATTTTTACCTCCGGTCAAATCCCCGTGGACCCGGAGAGCGGCAGCATTCCCCAGGGCATTGAGGCCCAGGCTCATCAGGCCTGTAAAAATGTGGCCGCGGTGCTGGCAGAGGGCGGAAGCAGTCTGGACCAGGTGATCAAGACCACCTGCTTCCTGGCGGACATGGGGGATTTTGGGGCCTTCAACGCCGTATATGAGGAGTACTTCACCCAGAAGCCCGCCCGATCCTGCGTGGCCGTGCGGGAGCTGCCAAAGGGCGTGCTGTGCGAGATTGAGGCAATTGCCTGCGTCTGAGTGGAAGCAGGCGCGTAGAGAAGCGGGAACTTATTCTGAGTAAGGGGGACATTGACATGAGAAAAAAGAGAGAACTTACCGCAGGCCTGGCACTGTTCGGATTTTTTGCTCCTTTGGTTGTACTTCTGATACTCATTTTCCTTGGGGTCAGCATTATGCTGGGCCTGACAGCAGCCATCTGCGTGGAGGGACTGTTTGGCATTTTCCTGGGCTATACCTGGGAGGAGCTGGAGGAATCGGCCATGAAAGGAATTGGCCGGGTGAACCAGACCGTTATTGTCATGATTCTGATTGGTATGCTCATAGGCGTATGGATTTCTGCCGGCAGTGTCCAGACTATGCTTTATTACGGCGTAAATCTGATCAATCCCAAGCTGTTTTTGCCGGTAGCGTTTATTATTTGTATTATTACCTCTATCGTCACAGGTACCTCCTGGGGCACGGCTGGAACCATGGGCATCGCGCTCATCGGCATCGCCCAGGGCCTGGGGGTACCGGTGGAGATGGCTGCCGGCGCCATTATCTCGGGCGCCCTGGTGGGTGATAAGCTCTCGCCGCTTTCGGATACGACCCTTCTGGCCTCTGCCACCTCGGGGGTTAAGCTGTTTGATCACATTGTGTCCCTGCTGTATGTGACAGTGCCGGCCTCCATCATTGCGATTGTGGTCTATGGGGCGCTTGGGCTGCGCTACGGCAGTGGAGAGGCGGATCTCTCTGCGGTGAAAGTGCTCTCCGACAGCCTGCTGGGGTCGTGCAACGTGGGCATCCTTATGCTGGTGCCGCTGCTTTTTGTACTGGTGCTTTCCGCCATGAAGAAGCCCACCATTCCTGTGTTTGCGGGCGGATTGGTGCTGGGCTGCGTATGGGCCATGGTGTTCCAGGGGGCGTCTCTCGACGGTGTGATTACCGCGGCCATCAGCGGCTTTGTGAGCAATACGGGCAACGCCGATGTGGACAAGCTGCTCTCCAGAGGCGGCGCGCTGGGTATGGCGGAGACCATTTTCCTGTGTATCGGCGCGGGCATGTTTTCCGGCGTCTTTGAGCGCACCGGCGTGCTGCACCGGCTGATGGACAGCCTGTGCAAGGTGGTCAAATCTGTGGGCGGCCTGGTGCTGTCCCTTACGGTGACGGGAATTGCGCTGATGTTTGGCGGTGCGGGACAGTCCTGTACCCTCAGCCTGCCGGCCATCGCTTTCCGGGACGCCTTTGATGACATGGACGTCAATCCCTGTGTCATGTCCCGGACACTGGAGTGTACCGGAACGGTCCTGGGCTCCATTGTTCCCTGGGATGCGTCTGCCATCCTTTATACCGGGCTGTTTGGCGTATCGGTGATACAGTATCTGCCCTTCAATCTGCTGGCCATCCTTTCCCCTGTTTTGGCGGTGGTTACAGCCTACGTCGGATTTGGTGTATTCAAAAGTGATGAAGCGGTACACCTGACGCTTAAGCGCAAGAAATATGACAAGCAGACCGGAAAACCTGTCTAAGGAGTGGGAGCATGACGAGAAAAGAACTGGAGGCCGCGTTGTCTGCCTTTCCAAGAAGGCGGCTTTGCGGGTTTGCCACCCCTGTGCAGCGGCTGTATCGCCTGGAGCAGGAGCTGAAAACCGGTCCGGTTTATATAAAACGGGATGACCTGAACGGAGTAGGGCCGGGCGGAAACAAAGTCCGCCCCCTGGAATATTTGCTGGGGGAGGCGCTGGCTCAGGGCTGCGATGTGGTAATCGCCTCAGGGCAAGAAAATTCCAACCTGTGCGCCATTGCCGCATCCGCCTGCTGTCGGCTGGGCATACGGTGTATCCTAGTGCACAACAATCCTTCCCCCCAGCGCTTGGCGGGCAATATGCTGCTCAATCGGCTCTCAGGCACGGAGGAGCACTATGTCGGTCCAATGCCTGAGGAGGAACGAAATCTCTATGTGGAGGAGCTTGCCGCACGGCTGCGTCAGGAGGGCAGGAGACCCTATGTGGTGGAAAACGGAGCGACAACGGTACAGGGGGCGGTTGGATACTTTCATCTGCCTGTTGAGCTGTCGGAAAGCGCTGTGGGGCAAGGCATCCATGATTTGTTCGTTCCGGGAGGGAACGGAGGATTGGCAGCTGGGGTGGTGTTTGGAACCGCACTGTTGGGCGGCCCTTTCCACGTGCATGTGATCACAGTGGAAAACACCAAAATGGAACTGCGGGCCATTCTGGACAAGCTGTTCCGGGGACTGGAGGAGTACACCGGACTTACACCCGAGGTACCGTTGGACGCGGTCATGACGCTCCATGAGCAGTACCGCGGCGAGGGCTGGGGTATTCCCACAACGGAATCTGAGGAAATGCTCAGACAAATGGCCCGGTGGGAAGGCATTTTCCTGGAACGAATTTACACCAGCAAGACGGCCTGGGGGATGTGCGATCTCCTCTCCAGCGGGAAAGTGGAGAGCGAGGGGGCCTGCCTTGTCCACTCGGGAGGATTCGCGTCTTTGTTCTATCAGTACGCCTGAAGGAATTGTTTTCCTGGACCAGTACCGCTGTGTGCGGAAATATTTCCGGCGGCACGGAGGCCTTGCCCTTCCGTGCCGTCGGTTTTCACGACCGGGGGGAAATTTCTCCCATTCCCTTTGTAAGCCCGGCGGTTTTGGAGTATAATGGGGACGGACGGATCCCGGGGACAACGGGCAGAACGCCGGAGATGGCGGGGGAAACGGGGGGAATCTTAGCGCAATCTGAACAAAAAGGTGGGGAAATGCCGCTTGCTTTTTTATTCCGCCCAAGGGTATAATGACCGATGCGCCCGGTTGGGACCGGCGCGCCAAAGAGCGGAAAGAAGGCGGATTCCATGATGGCTCAGATTGCGGCCTCGATCATTTTCCTGGCTATGTTTGTCCTCATTGTATCTGAAAAGATTGAACGGCACATCGTCACCCTAGGCTGCGCGCTGCTCACCCTGGTAGTGGTATTCGGACTGATTATGAACAGCAAGGAGGCCGTGCTGGAAGCTCTGAGTCTCCACAGCTTTACGCAGATCGGCTTTTGGTACCAGGCGGGCGGAGCCTCCAGCTCCACCGGCATCAACTGGGAGACCATCACCTTCATCGCCGGCATGATGATCATGGTGGAGGGCATGGGAGACAGCGGCTTTTTCCGCTGGCTGTGTATGACCATCGCCAAGGCGGTGCACTACCGCACGGTGCCCATTTTCATCACCTTTATGGTGATGTCTGCGGGCCTGGCCATGTTCATTGACAGCATTACCGTCATCATGTTCCTGGCCGCCGTCACCGTGGAGCTGGCCCGGATGCTGAAGCTGGACCCGGTGCCCCTCATTCTCTCGGAAATTTTCTGCGCCAACCTGGGCGGCTCGGCCACCATGTGCGGCGACCCGCCCAACATCATCATCGGTACCTCCCTGGGCTACTCCTTCGTGGACTTCATTACCAACACCGGCGTCATGGCAGCCATTTCCCTGGTGTTTGTGCTGATTTACTTCTACTTCTGCTTCCGAAAGGAGCTGCAGCCCGCCTCCGGCGCGGTGCGGCCCACCCACTACCCCGACCCCAAGGAGGCGATTGTTGATCGCCGGGCCTTTGTCACCAGCTGTGTGATTTTCCTCTGTGCGGTGGTGCTGCTGGTGACCCATGCACAGACCCACCTCACCGTCTCCTGCATCGGTGTGCTGGCTGCCCTGGCCACCCTGCTGACGGCTGGAAAGCGGGCCGGGAGCCTGCTGCGGCGGGTGGACTACAAGACCCTGCTCTTCTTCGTGGGCCTCTTCGTGGTGGTCAGCGGCCTGGAGCAGACCGGCGTACTGGAAATTCTGGCCGGCTTTATCAGCAAGGCCAGCGGCGGCAACCCCATGCTGGTCATTGCCATCATCATCTGGGGCTCGGCCTTGGCCAGCGCCTTCATTGACAACATTCCCTTTGCCGCCACTATGATTCCCGTCATCCGCAGCCTGGCGGAGGTGCAGGGCATCCACATGGACACCCTGGCCTGGGCCCTGGCCATGGGCACGGACATCGGCGGCAACGCCACACCCATCGGTGCCTCCGCCAACGTGGTGGGCACCTCCATTGCCGCCAAGAGCGGCCACCCCATCAGCTGGGGCAAGTACTGCAGGATTATGGCCCCCGCCACCGTGATTGTGATTCTGATCTCCATGCTCTTTATGTTTGTCCGTTACTTCTGAGGCGGCTGACCGCTGATTTGTTGAAAAGGGGGAAGTCATATGGCGGAACAACTGATTATCACTCTGGGACGGGAATTTGGAAGCGGCGGCCATGAGATTGCCCGGCGGCTGGCCGAGCGGTTCTCCCTGCCCCTGCTGGAGGAGAACATGCTCCGGCACATCGCCGAGGAGAAGGGCCTGAATCCCGAGCGCATGGAGCGGTACGACGAGGCGCCCAGAACCCGGGTGTTTTACCGCACGGTGAACGGATTCAGCAATGCGCCCGAGGATGTGATTGCCGAGATGCAGTTTCAGTATCTCCGGGACCGGGCCGCTGCGGGAGACTCCTTTGTGGTGGTGGGCCGGTGCGCCGAGGAGGTGCTGAAGGACTACCCCGGACGTGTCTCCATTTTCGTGCTGGCGGACCGGTGGTTCAAGGTACAGCGGACCATGGCCCGGGGCGCCATCCCCGAGTCGGAGGCCCTGGAGCTGATGTCCCGCCGGGACCGCAAGCGTAAGAGCTACCACAACCAGTACTGCAAGGGCAAGTGGGGCGACTCCCGGAGCTATGACCTGTGCATCAACAGCGCCAAGCTGGGCATTCAGGGGACGGTGGACCTGCTGGAGCGGTACATCCGCGACCGGATTCACACCATGCGCCCCGTGGAGGAATGACCTCTCCTCCCCCGGGAAACAATAAAAAAAGCGTGCGCTCCAACGGAGCGCACGCTTTTTTCAATTTCCAAACTTAGTGGATGATGCTCAGGGACAGGGTGAGCAGCACGAAGGCGATGGCCACCCACTTGGTCGCCTTGGCCAGCTTGGCGTCCACCGACTTGGCCTTGTTCTTGGACAGGAAGGTGTCAGCTGCACCGGAAATGGCACCGGACAGGCCGGCGCTCTTGCCCGACTGGAGCATGACAACGGCGATGAGGACCAGGCCGCAAAGCACCTGAATGATGGTCACAATGAGCTTCAGCATGGTAAAATCGTTCCTTTCAAAGCCCGCAGCGGGCGAAAAATCACAAAAAGCCCCGGGAGTAATCCGGACGCAGAAACAAGGATATCATAAAATTGGGACAAATGCAAGCCCTTTCTGGGAAAAATCCAACATTCCCAGGGCGTTTCGCCCATATGGGGTTCATCCGGGCTGGAGAGCACAAGATAGGCCGGGTTACAGGACGGCGATGGCCTCGATTTCCACCCGCACGTCCTTGGGCAGACGGCCCACCTGCACCGCAGAGCGGGCGGGGCAGTCGGCGGCAAAGAAGGTCTGATACACCCGGTTCATCTCCGCGAAGTCCTCCATGTCCTTGAGGAACACGGTGGTCTTGACCACATTGTCCAGGGTGGCCCCGGCCTCCGCCAGGATGGCGGAGAGGTTCTTCAGCGCCTGGGTGGTCTGGGCCTGGATGGTCTCTTCGGGGGTGAGGTTGCCGGTGGCCGGATCCAGGGGGATCTGGCCGGAGACGAAGAGCAGGTTGCCCGCCTTGATGGCCTGGGAGTAGGGCCCGATGGCGGAGGGGGCGTTGGAGGTGGAAATAACGGTTTTCATGAAAAAGACTCCTTTCGGTATGGTGGTGTCACGCGGCGGTCACTGGGCCGCGGTCTTGGATGAGGGGGGACAATAGCGGGCCACGCCGCCCCGGCAGCGCACCTCCAGGAGGCCGCTGTCCACCAGGTACTCCACGAAAAAGCAGATGTTGCGCTCAAAGCGCAGGGCCCGGTTGGGCTTGTGGGTGAAGAGCTGGTAGTAGGCGCACACGGCGGCATCAATCTGGCTGCTGGTCATGGGATGGGTGATGAGGGAGCGGATTTCCTCCGCCCGGGTGCGGATGAGAGCCTGGTTCTCGTCCAGCAGATGGGGCAGCTCCTCCCCCGTGCACACCCCGTGATGAGCCATAATGTAGGTGTCATAGGGCAGCCCCCGCAGCTTCTCACGGCTCTCCATGCACATGGCCATGGAGAGGTTGTAGGGCAGCTTGGCCCCCAGCAGCTCGTGGCTCAGCACCGCGTCGGCCAGGTAGCACACCCCGTCCGGCGTGACGGTGCACACATGGCCCGGCGAATGGCCGGGGGTGTGGATGAGAGTGAACTCCGCCCCGGCAAAGGAAAAGGGACCGTCCTGGGGGGGCAGGAGCACATCCGGGGTGTGGATCATGCAGGAGGACTCCTGTTCCACCATGGCGGGAGACAGGGTGAGAAAATAGCACTTGAGGGTGAGAAGATTCTGACAGATGGCCGCCTCCGGAGCGCTGAGCGCCGCGGGGATGTGGTACTTCTGCTGGAAGTAGCCGCTGTTGCCGCAGTGGTCGATGTGGGCGTGGGAGCACAGAACGCCCGCCGGGGTCAGCCCGTTCTCCAGCAGGGCGGCCTCCAGCTCCTCCCGCTCCTCCGAAAGGCCGGTGTCCAGTAAAATACACCGGTGTTCGTCCAGGTTGTAGAAGGGAATGAGCTCCATTCCCTCGGCCACCCAGGTGTTTCCTTTTACTTGTGAGAGCTTCATTGGTGTTGCCTCCACGGGGCGGACAGGCCGCCCCAACGCGTTTTGGGTAGTATGTGACTTGCCCCGGGAAATAACCGGAACGGATTGCAAATGAGAAATTAAGGTGTTCCGCCTTCGGCGAAACCTTGGAACGGCGGGCGGATGATATCCGCCCCTACGGAACGATCTCAGGCGGGCTGCTATCCGTGTCCCATTTCAAGCCTCTCAGGCGGGCATAGAGGCGAAGCGAAGCTTCGCATAAAGTTCTTTGCCAAGCTTTCTTTCAAGAAAGCGGGGCGGGCATAGAGGCGAAACGAAGTTTCGCATAAAGTTCTTTGCCAAGCTTTCTTTCAAGAAAGCGTGTGATCTTCCCGTTGTTTGAGGTAGACCATGAGCACCGCCACGTCTGCCGGGGAAACGCCGGACACCCGGCTGGCCTGGCCCAGGTTCAGGGGCTGGATCTCCTGGAGCTTCTGCCGCGCCTCCAGGCGGATGCCCGTCAAAGACAGGTAATCCACGTCATCGGGCAGGGGGCGCTCCTCCAGGCGGCGCATCTCCTCCACCTGCCGAAGCTGCCGGTCAATGTAGCCGGCGTACTTAATGGTGATCTCCGCCTCCCGCGCCACAGCGCTGTCCAGGTCGGGCCGCTGGGGGTCAAAGGGGGCCAGATCCGCGTACGTCAGCCGGGGACGGCGCAGGAGGTCGGCCAGCCGGGCCCCGTCCTTCACCCGGGGCTCTCCCCGCTCCTCCAGCAGCTTGTCCAGCTCCGGCGTGGGGGGCGTGCCCGTGTGCTCCAGACGGTTTACCTCCCGGTCCACGGCCCGGTACTTCTCCTCTACCCTCTCATAGACCTCCCGGGACACCAGACCCAGCTGGTACCCCAGGGGGGTGAGCCGCCGGTCGGCGTTGTCCTGGCGGTGGAGGAGGCGGTACTCCGTGCGGGAGGTCATCATGCGGTAGGGCTCGTTGGTGCCCTTGGTCACCAGGTCGTCGATAAGCACCCCGATGTACCCCTGATCCCGGCGGAGAATGAAGGGGGGCTTGCCCAGCAGCTTCAGCGCCGCGTTCACCCCCGCCACAAAGCCCTGGACGGCGGCCTCCTCATAGCCGGAGGAGCCGTTGAACTGCCCTGCCCCGTAGAGGCCGGGAATCTCCTTGCACTCCAGGGTGGGCAGCAGCTGGGTGGGGTCCACACAGTCGTACTCGATGGCGTAGGCCGCCCGGGTCATCTCCGCCTGCTCCAGGCCGGGGATGGTGTGGAGCATCTCAATCTGCACGTCCTCGGGCAGAGAGGAGGAAAAGCCCTGGATGTAGAGCTCCCGGGTGTCCAGCCCCATGGGCTCCACGAAGAGCTGGTGGCGCTCCTTGTCCGGGAAGCGGACAATCTTCGTCTCAATGGAGGGGCAGTACCGGGGACCCACCCCCTCGATGGTGCCGTCGTACAGGGGGGAGCGGTCCAGATTGGCCCGGATAATCTCGTGGGTCCTCTCGTTGGTGTAGGTGAGGTAGCACACCGCACGGTTTTCCGGGGGCACCTCGGTCTGGAAGGAGAAGCGCAGGCCGTCCTCGTCCCCCTCCTGGAGCTCCATTTTGGAGAAGTCCACGCTCCGGGCGTGGACCCGGGGGGGCGTGCCCGTCTTGAAGCGGCGGATGGAGAGGCCCAGGTCCACCAGACACTGAGTGAGCGGCAGGGCGGCGGCCAGGCCGTCGGGGCCGGAGTCCCGGACCACCTCGCCCACAATGGTGCGGCCCCCCAGATAGGTGCCTGTGGCCACCACGGCGGCCCGCACCTGGTAGAGCGCCCCGGTGTGGGTGACCACGGCGGACACCGCCCCGTTCTCAGTGCGGATTTCCACTACCTCCGCCTGCTTCACCCACAGGTTCTCCTGGTCCTCCAGGGTGGCCTTCATCACCCGCTGGTAGGTGCGGCGGTCCGCTTGGGCCCGGAGGGACCAGACCGCCGGGCCCTTGCCCCGGTTCAGAAGCCGGTACTGGATGCAGGCCTTGTCCGCCGCCTTGCCCATCTCGCCCCCCAGGGCGTCCAGCTCCCGCACCAGGTGGCCCTTCCCCGTGCCGCCGATGGCCGGGTTACAGGGCATGTTGCCCACCGCGTCCAGGTTGACGGTGAAGCACAGGGTGCGAAGGCCCATGCGGGCGGCGGCCAGGGCGGCCTCGATGCCCGCATGGCCCGCGCCGATGACGGCGATGTCAAATTGTCCGGCAAAGTAGGTGTCCATTGGGGTTTCCGTCCTTACTGATTGTTGGAGTGTGGATGACCCCAGAGGGGGATATCCACCCAAAAAAGTAAAAAATATTTTACCACGAATTTTCAACAAGGACAAGAGCTGACGGCTTGTGGGAAGGGAATGGGGGGAGAGGTTTCGCCTGCGGGCGACCTACTTTGCCCGTGTCAGCAAAGTAGGCAAAGCGCCACCGGGGGCGGCTCACGGGCATTTTCAATGCCCTATCCCGCCTCCCCCGGACCCCCTGTTTTTTCTACGGGGGAGCCACCAAGGGGCGCAATTATATCCATCCGGCGCGGGCAAAAGACAGGATATCGCTCCTCGCGCCGCCCGCTGCCGCTCTGTGTTCCTTGAACAGGTGCTTGCTCCTACAAGAGCCGTCGCGCCTAATGCTCGGCCCTCGCGGGGCGGTTCGGTGATTGCTCCGCCTCCGTGGCTGGTCCCGGATGCACAAAGACTGCCGCAAAAACGCACCTGCTCTAGGTCCGCACTTGCCAGCGTTTTCGTTGCCTTCCACACCCATTACGGTGCTGGAACTTCCAGGTTACCATCCCCCTGGGGGGTACATCCAATAGGGGGGCCGAGGCCCCCCTGTGTTGGTCGTTTCAAGGGGATGGGGTGTTTAGGGGAAGGGGGAAATCGAAATCCCCTTTCCCCTAGACAGTTCTTTGGTGACTTTCTGTCTGCACAGAAAGTCACTCGCCCGGAGGCGAAACATCCCCATCCCCCACCCTGCCCGCAGGCGAAATCTCCTGTGCTTCCAAGCTGTTTTCCGTGGGGACGGGCGGCCGCAAGGACCGCCCCTACGGAAGACCCTCTGCGGGCGATTGCACACGGTGTACCCCCGGGAAAAACTGCAGACGGGGCCTGCAGGAGGCGGCGGGAATGTATTTTCACTTGAAGGAAGACCTGCAAATATGCTATACTATAAGTTGATACTGCCCCAGTCTACCCCCTCGGGGGAAGGGCTGGTTTTGGAAAGGGGGCGGCAGGACAATGAAATACCAGCGATGGAAGGTTTCCCAGGGTGCGCCGGAGGCCCGGCAGGCTCTGGAGGAGGCCGGCCTGTCCCCCCTGCTGAGCGCGGTGCTTGCCGCCCGGGGCGTGACCTCGGCCACGGAGGCCGCCCACCTCTTTGCCCCGGAGTGGGAGCCCCTGTGCGACCCCCTGCTTATGGCGGACATGGACAAGGCGGTGGAGCGGGTGCGCCTGGCCATCCGCAAGGGAGAGCGGGTGGCGGTCTACGGCGACTACGACGTGGACGGCATCACGGCCACCTGTCTGCTCACGGAATTTCTCCGGGGGGAGGGCCTGGAGGTCCTGCCCTACATCCCCTGCCGCCTGGAGGAGGGCTACGGCGTCAACCGGGAGGCGGTGGCCGCCCTGGCGGCCCGGGGGGTTACCCTGATTGTGACCGTGGACTGCGGCATTACCGCCGTGGAGGAGACCGCCTATGCCCAGAGCCTGGGGATGGACGTCATCATCACCGACCACCACGCCTGCAAGGAGGCCATCCCCGCCGCTGCGGCAGTGGTGGACCCCTGCCGCCCCGACTGCCCCTACCCCTTCAAGGGTCTGGCGGGAGTGGGCGTGGCGCTGAAGCTGGCCATGGCGGTGGCCGGACCGGACCGGGCGGAGGAGCTGTTCGCCCGCTTCTGCGACCTGGCCGCGGTTGGCACGGTGGCCGACGTCATGCCTATGACCGGGGAGAACCGGCGCATCGTCAGCCGGGGCCTCAGTGCCCTCAATCCGCCCCACCGGCTGGGCTTTGGAGAGCTTCTCCACTGCGCCGCCAGCGATGAGCGGGCGGTCAATTCCGTCTTTGTGGGCTACACCCTGGCCCCCCGGCTCAACGCCTCGGGGCGGATGGGCCGTGCCATGGAGGCGGTGGAGCTGCTGCTCACCCACGACCGCGCCCGGGCCCAGGAGCTGGCCCAGGAGCTGTGCCAGCTCAACCGGGAGCGGCAGGCCATTGAGGGAGACATCTTCCAGCAGTGCGTCCGCCGTCTGGACCGGAGCCCCCAGTCCGGGGCCATCGTCCTGGCCGACGAGCACTGGCACCAGGGCGTGGTGGGCATTGTGGCCTCCCGCCTTACGGAGCGCTACGGCTGCCCCGCCTTCATGATCTGCCTGGACAAGGGCGTGGGCAAGGGCTCCTGCCGGTCCTGGGGCGGAGTGAACCTCTTTGAACTGCTTCAGGCCTGCGCCCCCCTGCTGGAGAACTTCGGAGGCCACGCTCTGGCCGCCGGCTTCACCGTGCGGGAGGAGAATATCCCCGCCCTGGCCCAGGCCCTGCGGGGGCTGCTGACGGGCCGGGAGGAGGAGTACGTCTCCCAGCTGGAGGCCGACGCGGCGGTGGAGGCCCGGGAGCTCACCGTGGAGGCGGTGGAGAGCCTGGAGCGGCTGGAGCCCTGGGGCACCGGCAACCCCCGGCCCCTGCTGGTGCTGCGGGGCGCCCGGGTGCAGTCCCTGTGCCAGGTGGGCCAGGGGCGGCATCTGAAGCTGCGGCTGGAGTCCCGGGGGACGGTGCTGGAGGCCATCTGGTTCTCCGCCGACGGGAGCCAGCTGGGCCTGTACCCCGACTGCCGGGTGGATGTGGCCTTTTACCCCCAGATCAACGAATTCCGCGGCCAGCGCTCCGTGCAGCTCCAGGTGGTGGACCTGCGCCTGGCCCTGTCCCGGGCCCAGATGGAGCGGGCTATTTATGAAAAATTCCGCCGTCAGGAGCCCCTCACCCCTCAGGAGGCCCGGTTCCTGCTCCCCGAGCGGTGGGAGTTTGTGGACCTTTGGCGCTATCTGGAGCGCCACAGCGCCCCCGGCGTCCCCGTGGAGGACACCCTCCCACGCATTGCACGGGGCGTGGCCCGCTCGGCGGGCCAGCGGGAGATTCCCGCCCGCACCATGCTGTGCCTGGAGGTCATGGAGGAGCGGGGCCTCATCTCCCTGGTCCAGCACACCGGACGCATCCGCATTACCATCAACCATGTGGAGAAAAAGGTGGATTTGCAGGCCTCCGAAATTCTCTGCCGCCTGCGGGAAGCGCTGGGGCAGGAATAATGCAGAGTGCAGAATGCAGAATGCAGAATGACCCGCGGGGGAAAAATTGCAGAACAATCCGCGGGAACATATATGAATGTCCAGGAGAAGAGAGAAGGCCATTCCCTGTCTCCTATTTCGTTTCATAACTCCTATCTCACAAAGAGGGTGATTTTATGGATCCCATTTTGGAGCGCTATCATGCCCTGGAAGACAAGGTAGCCACCTACACCCCCAATCTGGATACCAAGCGGCTGTACGACGCCTTCACCTACGCCGACGCCGCCCACAACGGCCAGCTGCGCAAAAGCGGCGAGCCCTATATCATCCACCCCCTGGCGGTGGCCGAGATCGTGGCCGACCTGGGGCTGGATGTGGACAGCGTCATTGCTGCCCTGCTCCATGACTGCATCGAGGACACCGCGTCCACCCACCAGGAGATCGCCAAAAAGTTCGGCGAGACGGTGGCTGACCTGGTGGAGGGCGTCACCAAGCTGACCCGGGTGCAGTATGTCACCAAGGAAGAGGAGCAGATGGAGAACCTCCGCAAGATGCTCATGGCCATGGCCCAGGACATCCGGGTGATTCTCATCAAAATCTGCGACCGGCTGCACAACATGCGCACCATGGAGTACCAGTCCCCCCGGAAGCAGCGGGAGAAGAGCCTGGAGACCATGGAGATCTACGCCCCCATCGCCCACCGCTTAGGTATGCAGAAGCTGAAGTGGGAGCTGGAGGACCTGGCCCTGCGGTATCTGGACCCGGTGGGCTATAAGGAGATTGAGGAGGAGCTGGCTGTGCGCTCCTCCGCCCACGAGGAGTTCCTGGCGGGCATCCAGCACCGCATCCAGCAGCGCCTGGCCCAGGAGGGCATCCACTGCACCGTCTACGGCCGGGTGAAGCACATCTACTCCATCTACCGCAAGATGTTCACCCAGAACAAGACCCTGGACGAGATCTACGACCTGTACGCCTTCCGGGTGATTGTGGACGACATCCCCGAGTGCTACAACGTCCTGGGCTGTATTCACGACATGTTTAAGCCGGTGCTGGGCCGGTTCAAGGACTATATCGGCACCCCCAAGCCCAACATGTACCAGTCCCTCCACACCACCGTCATCGGCCGGGAAGGCATCCCCTTCGAGGTGCAGATCCGCACCTGGGAGATGCACCAGACCGCGGAGTACGGCGTGGCGGCCCACTGGAAGTATAAGCAGGGGCTGGCCAACAAGAACCTGGGCACCGAGCACGAGTTCGAGTGGGTGCGAAAGCTGCTGGAAAACCAGCAGGACACCGACGCGGAGGAGTTTGTCCGCACCCTGAAGGTGGACCTCTTTGCCGACGAGGTCTTTGTGTTCACCCCCAACGGCGACGTGGTGAACCTGCCCGCCGGAGCCACCCCCATCGACTTTGCCTACAACATCCACTCCGCCGTGGGCAACACCATGGTGGGCGCCCGGGTGAACGGCCGGATGGTCCCCTTCGACTACCAGCTGCAAAACGGCGAGATTGTGGAGGTCATTACCTCCAAGGCGGCCAAGGGCCCCAGCCGGGACTGGCTGAAAATCTGCAAGTCCAACGAGGCCCGGAACAAGATCCGCCAGTGGTTCAAGAAGGAGCGCCGGGAGGAGAACATCGCCACCGGCCGGGCCGCCTTCGAGGCCGAGCTCAAGCATATGAAGATCCCCATGTCGGCCATCACCGGCGAGGAGGTCCTGCCCCACATCCTGCGCAAGGTGCGCTTTGGCACCCTGGATGAGCTGTATGCCACCATCGGCTACGGCGGCACCACCGCCGCCAAGGCGGTGGCCCGGATCAAGGATGAGCTGCTGCGCCTGGGCCGGCTCCAGGCGGAGAAGGCGGCGGCCGCCGCCAAGACTACCGCCGAGAGCGTCATTGTCCCCGGCATGAGCGCCCCCGTGGAGGCCGGACAGCTGAAGGGCTCCAACAAGCACACCGACTCGGGCATTATCGTGGAGGGCCTGGGCAACTGCCTGGTGAAGTTTGCCAAGTGCTGTACCCCCGTCCCCGGCGACCCGGTGGTGGGCTTCATCACCCGGGGCTACGGCGTCTCCGTCCACCGGGCCGACTGCCCCAACGCCGCCCCCGACAAGCGCAAGCCCGAGGAGGCCGACCGCTGGGTGAAGGTCTCCTGGGTCAACAGCAGTCTGCCCCACTACAAGACGGCTCTGGAGCTCTCTGCCAAGGACCGGGACGGCCTGACCCTGGACGTGGCCATGGCCCTCTCCTCCGCCAAGGTGAAGGTGTCCGCCCTCTCTGCCCGCTCCCAGCCCGACGGCTACGCCACGGTCAACATCGTGGTGGAGGTCAAGGACAAGGAGGAGCTGAACGCGGTCATCAACAAGCTCAACAACATTCAGGGCGTGTACCATGTGGCAAGAGCGTCTGGGAAATGAGAAGTGCGGAGGATAGACGCACAGGGGAGCTTGGACCGGAGCGAGGCGTGCAAACCAAGAAGGCCCAGTGGGCCGGATGTTTGTGCGCCGAGACGGAGGGAAAGCGACCCGGCCGTGCGTCCAATCCGGAGCATGACAGCGTCGTCGCGGACTGCATATCCTTCGCTTTGCCCCCATGGGCAAAGCTCACTCATTTCGTCGCTCCTCCTTTCAAGATCGAACCCGCTTGGCTGGGCTTCGATCTTGTGGCCGCCTTCGGCGGCTGAAGGAATGGCGGCGAACAGGAACAAGGCTTAGCCCGCGGGGCGATAAGAAGAAATTAAAGGATGTGAAACCATGCGGGCGGTTGTGACCCGGGTGTCCTCTGCCTCCGTCACCATTGACGGAGCGGTGGAGGGCGCCATCGAAAAAGGATATTTGATTTTGCTGGGCGTGGGCCCGGAGGACACCGAGGAGATCTGCGACAAGCTGGCGGAGAAAATCTGCAACCTGCGGGTCTTTGAGGACGAGAACGGGAAGATGAACCTGAGCCTGGAACAGGTGGGCGGAGCGATGCTGGTCATCAGCCAGTTTACCCTCTACGCCGACACCTCCTCCCGCCGCCCCGGCTTCTCCCGGGCGGCCAAGCCCGACCTGGCCATCCCCCTCTACGAGCGGTTCCTGGAGCGGTGCCGCCAGCGGGGCTTCCAGGTGGAGCACGGCCAGTTCGGCGCCGACATGAAGGTGGCCTCGGTGAACGACGGCCCGGTGACCATTTTATTTGATACGGACAAACCCTGACGGACCATGAAAGAGGTGCTGGAATGAAGGTGAAAGTAATGCAGGTGGGCCCCATCGGCACCAACTGCTATATTCTGGAGGACGACACCACCGGCAAGACCGCGGTCATTGACCCCGGCGACGAGGCCGGGCGGATTTTAAAGGCGCTGGAGGAGGACAAGGTGGAGGTGGAGTACATTCTGCTTACCCACGGCCACTACGACCACACCACCGCCGTGCCGGAGCTCCACCGCGCCCTGCCCAAGGCCAAAATCTATATCCATAAGGCCGACGCCAACGGGGCTGGCTCCCAGCTCTTCCCCCTGGCCGGTCAGGTGGACGGCCTGCTCTTTTACGACGAGGGGGACACGCTCACCCTGGGTTCCCTCACCATTGAGGTGATCCACACCCCCGGGCACTCCAAGGGCAGCGTGGTTTTGAAGGTGGGCGACGTGCTCTTCTGCGGCGACACCCTCTTTGCCGGGTCCTGCGGCCGCACCGACCTGGCCGGAGGCAGCTATGCAGAGATTATGGCCTCCCTGAAGCGGCTGGGTGAGCTGGAGGGGGACTACCACGTCTGCCCCGGCCACGATGTCACCTCCACCCTGGAGCGGGAGCGGAGAAGCAACCCCTTCCTGCGGGAGGCTATGGCGCACTGAGGAAAACATGCGTTATTTGCTGCGCTAGAGTTTTGAAGAGTGTTTCGCCCCCGGGCGAGTAACTTTCTGTGCAGACAGAAAGTCACCAAAGAGCTGTCTAGGGGAAGGGGGATTTCGATTTCCCCCTTCCCCTAGATACCCCATCCCCTTGAAACGACCAATCAGGGGGGCCTTGGCCCCCCTATTGGATGTACCCCCGGGGGACGGTAACTTGGAAAGGCCAGTGACAGAATGGGCCTGCGGTTGACGAAACCGTTGCCGGGTGCGGGCCTGGAGCAGTTGCGTTTTTGCGGCAGTCTTTGTGCATGCGGAACCAGCCCCGGAGGCGGAGCAACTACCGAACCGCCCCGCGATGGATGAAAGCTAGGCGCGACGGCTCTTGTAGGAGTGCAAGCCTGTTCAACCAACACGGAGCGGCAGTACCCGCAAGGGGTACGCCGCATCCGTAAGGCGGCAAAGCCGCCAACGGCTGCGCAGCGGGCGGCGCGAGGTACGGTATCCTGTCTTTTGCCCGCGCCGGATGGATATAACTCGCCCCTTGGTGGCTCCCCCGTAAATAAACGGGGGTCCGGGGGAGGCGGCATAAAAACACGGAGTGTTTTTCCAGACGCCGTCCCCCGGCGGCGCTTTGCCTACTTTGCCGACATGGGCAAAGTAGGTCGCCCCGCAGGGCGAAACCATCCCTACCCGCCCGCAGGCGAGATTCCCACGTCCCCCTTCTGCAGCCTGCCAGAGCAGAGCGGGCGGATCATATCCGCCCCTACGAGTAAGCCGACATAAGACGGGGGCATCCATCGTTCCAATTTTTCCACACAAACCACCGGCCCACAGGCCGAAACCATTGAGAAGGTGAAGCATGAAGCTCTATTTTCAGGAAACCTCCACCCCCTGGCAGCCGGAGCGCTACCGCTACTCCGCCGAGCAGATGATGCTCACCCTCTTTCCCGGGGAGCGGCCGGAATACCCGGAGGACCTCCCCCGTACACTGGAGGGAGAGCCCTCCGCCGCCCTCTTCGCCCTGGAGCCCCAGGGAGACACCGCCGTTCTCTCCGCCCAGGTGGCCTGGGATGGCAAAACCGCTCAGGGGAAGCGCACCTTCCCCGCCGCGGACCTTGACCAGGACCCCCACGCGGTCTACCACGTGGTGCAGCACGCCTTGAAGCTGGCCTTTTACCAGGCGGGCACCGCCCTGCTGGGCCACGAGCCCCCCTGGGGCGCCCTCACCGGCGTGCGTCCCGTGAAGCTGCCCACCCGGGCCATGAAGGAGGGGGTCTCCCCCGAGGAGGCACGACAGGAGCTGGAAGAGGAGTACCGGGTGTCCCCCCGCCGGGCCCAGCTAGCCCTGGACTGCGCCAAAGCCAGCCTGGCGGCCCAGCAGGTGCTGGGCACGGGCACGGTGTCGGTGTATGTGGGCATCCCCTTCTGCCCCACCCGCTGCGCCTACTGCTCCTTCGTCTCCGCCGATGTGGGCCGGACTATGAAGCTGGTGGACCCCTATGTGGAGGCTTTGCTGAAGGAGATTGAGGCCACCGGAAAGGCATTGAACCAGGCGGGCCTCACCGTGCGCACCCTCTACATGGGAGGCGGAACCCCCACCACCCTGTCCGCCGGACAGATGGACCGGGTGCTTGCCGCCTGTAAGGCCCATTTGCCCCTGGAGCACTGTGTGGAATACACGGTGGAGGCCGGACGGCCGGACACCATTACCCGGGAAAAGCTGGAGGTGCTGAAGGCCCACGGCATCGGCCGGGTGTCCATCAACCCCCAGACCCTGGAGGACGAGGTGCTGCGGGCCATCGGCCGGCGGCACACGGCGGAGGACATCCGGGAAGCCTACGCCCTGGCCCGGGAGGTGGGCTTTGACTCCATTAATATGGACCTCATCGCCGGACTGCCCCGGGACAGCTATGAGGGCTTCTGCCGCACCCTGGACGGGGTGCTGGCCATGGCCCCGGAGAACATCACCGTCCACACCCTGGCGCTGAAAAAGGGCTCCACCCTGATGGAAAAAGGTGGGACTCTTCCCTCCGGCGAGGAGACCGCCCGGATGCTGGAGTACTCCCTGGACGCCCTGGGGGGCGGGGGCTACCGCCCCTACTACCTCTACCGGCAGAAGTACATGTCCGGCTCCCTGGAAAACGTGGGCTGGACCCTGCCCGGACTGGAGAGCGTCTACAACATCGCCATGATGGAGGAGCTGCACACCGTGGTCTCCATCGGCGGCGGCGGGGTCACCAAGCTGGTGGACCCGGAAAAAGGACAGATTGTCCGCCTGCCCAACCCCAAATATCCCCAGGACTACCTCACCTCCCTGGACAAGGTTTTGGCCCAGAAGGAGGAGCTGGTCCGGTTTTACGCCGGGGCCCGGCCCCGATAAATCCCTGCCGGGGCGCGGCGGCCCCGATGGAAAGGAGCTTTTATGGCTTATCAACTGCAGGAAATCAACCGACGGATTCAGACGGACGTGGAGGCCTTCCTGGCCGAGTGCGACGAGAGCTACGCCCAGCGGGTGTCCCTGGCGGCGGACAAGATTCTCTCCAACCTGGACAAGAGCCCCATTGTGCTGCTCTCCGGCCCCTCGGGCTCAGGCAAGACCACCACGGCCATGAAAATTGCCGAGGAGCTGCGCCGCCGGGGCGTGGAGTCCCGGGCGGTGGCCATGGACAACTACTTCAAGACCATGAACCCCAAAACCGCCCCCCGCACCCCCGAGGGCGACATCGACTACGAATCCCCCCTGTGTCTGGACATGGAGCTGCTGGACCGGCACTTTGCCGCCCTCAGCCGGGGGGAGGAAATTATCATCCCCAAGTTTGAGTTTGCCCGGCAGATGCGCAACGACTCCCTGGGCACGCCCATGAAGCTGGAGAAAAACGAGATCGCCATCTTCGAGGGCATCCACGCCCTCAACGACGACATCGCCGGCCGCCATCCCGAGGCCACCAAGCTCTATATCTCCGCCCGGTCCAATGTGAACGAGGGCTCCACCCTGCGGTTCAAGGGGACCTGGATGCGGCTGACCCGCCGTGCGGTCCGGGACTACAACTTCCGGGGCACCGGCGTGGCCGAGACCCTGGAGATGTGGGCCAACGTCCGCCGGGGCGAGAAGCTCTATATCTCCCCCTACAAGACCCGGGCGGACATCATCTTCGACTCCTCCCTGCCCTACGAGGTGTCCGTGATGCGCAATTACGCCGTCCCCATTCTCCAGTCTGTGCCCGAGGAGAACGACCGCCACGACGAGCTGCTGCAGCTCATTGACGCCTTCCAGTTCTTTGAGCCCATTGACCCCGCCCTGGTGCCCAAGGACTCCCTGCTGCGGGAGTTCATCGGCGGCGGCAGCTACAAGTACCACTGAGGGCCCTGAGACCTTTTTTATCCTAGAAAACGCGGAGTGATTCCATGTACCAACCAACCTATGATTCCCGCGACATCCGGTATAAAAGCCCCTACGGAGCGGTGCCCTCCGGGACTGCCGTCACCTTTACCCTTCGGCCCCCACGGGCGGAGGGCTTCTCCCGGGCCACCCTGACCGCCCGCTTTGAGAGCCGGGACGGCCAGGTGGTCAAGCTGCCCATGCCCTGGGTGGGCATGGAGCTGGGCCGGGACCTGTTTCGGGCTACTCTGGACACCGGGGACTATGTGGGCCTGGTGTGGTATTCCTTTGTGATGGAGGGCATCGACGGGCGCAAGCGGGAGCTGGGCCACCACCAGCTCACCGTCTATGACGGCGCGGAGGAGGTGCCCACCTGGTTCGGAGAGGGAGTCACTTACCAGATCTTCCCCGACCGCTTCCGCCGCAGCCGCATCCCCGACCCCGCCGGCATGGTGGGCGGCCGCACCGTCCACCAGAGCTGGGAGGAGATGCCCGAGTACCGCCCCGACCACAAGGGGGAGATCCGCAACCGGGACTTCTTCGGCGGGGATTTCAAGGGCGTGCTGGAGAAGCTGGACTATCTGAAGGGGCTGGGAG
This sequence comes from Pseudoflavonifractor sp. HNCC25GI2, assembly GCF_058136395.1. Lineage (NCBI taxonomy): Bacteria > Bacillati > Bacillota > Clostridia > Eubacteriales > Oscillospiraceae > Pseudoflavonifractor > Pseudoflavonifractor sp. HNCC25GI2. The sequence continues at coordinate 426,423 of NZ_JBYUOW010000002.1, read as the reverse complement.
TGGACACCCTCTACTTCAACCCCATCTTCGAGGCCGCCGAGAACCACCGCTACGGCACCGCCGACTATGACCGCATCGACCCCATGCTGGGCACCAACGAGGACTTTACCCGTCTGTGCGACGAGGCCCACAAGCGGGGCATGCGGGTGATGCTGGACGGGGTCTTTAACCACACCGGCTTCGTGAGCCGCTACTTCAACGGGGACGGCTTCTACCCCACGGTGGGAGCCAGCCAGAGCTGGGACTCCCCCTACCGCCCCTGGTTCAACTTCATCGAGTGGCCCAAGAAGTACGAGAGCTGGTGGGGCATCTACTCCCTGCCCGCCGTCAACGAGGGGAACCCCGACTACCGCAACTTCATCTTCGGCGGCGCGGACAGCGTGGTCCGCCGCTGGCTGCGGGCGGGGGCGGATGGCTGGCGGCTGGACGTGGCCGACGAGCTGCCCGATGACTTTGTCCACGGCATCCATGAGGCCGCCCGGGCGGAGAAGCCCGAGGCGGTGGTCATTGGCGAGGTGTGGGAGGACGGCTCCACCAAAATTGCCTACGGCGTGCGCCGCAAGCACATCCTGGGGGGCCACTGTGACGGCCTGATGAACTATCCCCTCCGCAACGCCATCCTCTCCTTCTTCCTGGGGGGCGGCGGCGAGCACTTTGTGGAGGCCATGGAGACCATCCAGGAGAACTATCCCCCCTTCGCCTTCTACTCCGCCATGAACTCCCTGGGCACCCACGACACCCCCCGCATCCTCACCCTGCTGGGGACGGGCAGCGAGTGCCGGGACCAGTCCCGGGACTGGCGGGCCTCCTTCCGCCTCTCCCCCAAGCAGCGTCGGCGGGGCAAGGACCTGCTGCGGGCGGCCAGCCTGCTCCTCTTCTGCTTCCCCGGCTCCCCCACCGTCTACTACGGGGACGAGGCGGGGATGGAGGGCTTCGAGGACCCCTTCAACCGCCAGACCTACCCCTGGGGCCACGAGGACCGGGAGCTGCTGGACTGGTACCGGGCTCTGGGCGGCCTGCGGGGCAGCCACCCCGCCCTGCGCCGGGGGTCCATCCGGTATCTGGCCGGACAGGGGTCGCTCCTGATCTTCCTGCGGGAGTTTGAGGGCGAGCGCATCCTGTGCGCCTTCAACGCTGGGGAGGAGCCGGTGGAAAAGACGCTGGAGCTGTGGTGTCCCGCCCGGGCGCTGCTGGGCCGTGCCCATGTGGAGCACCGGTGGGAGGGGTTGTCCCTCACCGTGCCGCCCCGCTCGGGGGTGGCTCTGGAGCTGGGGGAGGAATTTCCCTGGGACGAGTGGGACGCAACCGCTGATTGACACGCTGACAGGGACGGATGGTAGCCGCCATCCGTCCCTTTGTGTTATTCTGGGGCGGAAAAGAGGTTTCGCCTGCGGGCGGGATGAGGATAGTTTCGCCTCCGGGCGAGTAACTTTCTGTGCAGACAGAAAGTTACCAAAGAGCTGTCTAGGGGAAGGGGGATTTCGATTTCCCTCTGATTGAAATTCCATCCCCTTGAAACGACCAACCTCGTCCTCGCGGACTTCATATCCTTCGCCTCGCCCGAAAGGGCAAGGCTCACTCATTCCGTCGCTCGTCCTCTCCCAATGGAACCCGCTGCGCTGGGCTTCCATTGGGTCCCCATTGCGGCACCCCTATTGGATGTACCCCCGGGGGACGGTAATCTGGAAACTTCCGCGCCGGAATAGGCCTGCGGTCAACGAAACCGTTAGTAGGTGCGGGCCTGAAGCTGGTGCGTGACCACGGCTGTTTTGCATATCCAGCACCAGCCACGGAGGCGAAACGACCACCGAACCGCGGCGCGATGATCTGGTAGATGCAAGTGCGGCGGTTCTATAACATGTGAATCCGAAAGAGTGAGATTTTCAGAGCGGTATGATATAATAACAGCAAAAGGAAAAGAGGGGGAGCATCATGGCAATTTTTGCTTTGGTGATAGGAATTGCCCTTGCTGTTTATTACATACGCCGAAGAGCATACGAAAAAACAGAGTATTTTGCGCAGACCCACCATTCCTATGGCACGGTGAACCGGGATAAAGGGACGGGAGGAGAATATGACCTTTATCGGTGCCTGAGTCCGTTGGAAGGATACAAGCGATTCTTATTCAACTGCTATCTGCCCAAAGAGGATGGAGAAACGACGGAAGCGGATGTTATTCTGCTCCATGAATCTGGAATCTACGTATTTGAGTCTAAGAATTACAGCGGATGGATTTTTGGCTCAGAAAATCAAACATATTGGACACAAACACTTCCGGCAGGAAGAAGCGGGATCCAGAAATACCGTTTTTTTAACCCCATCATTCAAAATGAAGTACACATAAAATGCCTTCAGAGAATTTTGAATGAACCAACGATCCCCATTTATTCATACATCGTATTTGGAGACAACTGTACGTTGAAGGATGTGACATTGACAAGCGGCCGGCATTTTGTAACGCATTACGGAAATGTTCTTTCTCACGTTATGTATACATCGCAGATGGCGGGAGGGCAGCTTCTGCCCGAACAAATTGACGTATGGTACGAGAAACTTTATCCTTTTACACAGGCGGATGACCTGTCGAGGTTTATCCATGGGGAAAGTGTGCGAAGGAAACGAGAGGGAACTTACCAATGGGAAGGGGATGGCCTGATGTGCCCCAGGTGCGGAGGGCGGCTTTTACTCCGGACCGCGTCGAAAGGGCCGCAAGCAGGACAGAAATTCTGGGGCTGTTCAAACTATCCTCGATGCCGCTATACGCAGAGGTTAGCGAATCAGGAGAATACATTTAAACCATAAAATAGAAGCGGAAAGAAATTTTTAAAAATTTCTTTCCGCTTCTATTATTACCGTCCCAGCTTGTCCAGCCGGGCCATGAGAAACTGGGCACACAGGCCGGTAAACAGTCCGGCCAGGATGCCCGCAGGCACCAGATAGGGCAGATAGGCCAGCACCGCCCAGGTTTTCATCACCCCGGCGGCGGCCAGCAGCTGGCCCAGATTGTGGAACACGCCTGCCACCGGGCTGCACAGCCAGATCTGCTCCCGAGTGAGGAGCCGCCGCAGAAGGAGCAGCACGCACCAGCTCAAAAGCCCCCCGGCGGCGGAGTAGATGAGGGTCATCATCTGCCCGGAAAAGACCGCCCCCAGAAAGACCCGGGCGCACAGAATGAGCAGGGCATCCCCGGGCCCCAGGGTAAACATGGCGTACACGGTGACGATGTTGGCAAGGCCTAGCTTGATGCCGGGCACAGCGGTGAGGGGAGGCAGCTGGGCCTCCACCAGGAAGATGGTGAGGGCGATGGCGGTGAGCAGAGCCAGGCGGGTGAGCCGCCTTGCCCCCTTAGCCGGCGGCGGCGTCAAGGCTGTCCCCTCCCCCCGTAATCTCAATGACCAGCTTGTTGGGCAGGCACACGATGGGCACGGTGCCGTCGGAGATATACCCCTGGTTGACGCACACCTGGTCCGGGCAGCCCGCCTCCCGCACCCGGATGCGGCCGGGCTCCACCTCAATGGTGTTGGTAAAGCCGCCGGGGCCCTCCACCGTAAAGGTATAGGGCTCGGTGACGGCGGACAGGTCAATCTCCTCCACCAGCTTCCCGTCCAGGGTGATGCGGGCAACGGTCCCCTCCCCTGCCGGGCGCAGCAGCACAAAGGCGGCGCAGGCCGCCCCCACCAGCACCAGCAGCAGGAGAATGATTTTGGCGTTCCGGCTCATGACAGCACCTGCACTTCCCGGTCCGTAAACCCGTCCCCCAGGGTGAAGGAGTCCTCCAGTCCGGCGGTGATGGCCACCGAGCCGTCCTCCCGGACAAAGACCAGCTCCACCCCCAGCTCCGGGTGGTCCCGCCAGAACGCCATCCCCTGCTCCTCCCCCAGGACGAACAGGGCGGTGGACAGTCCGTCGCACACCAGGCCCTCCGGGCCGATGACGGTGACCGACTTGAGCCCCGTGCGGGCGGGGGCGGCGGTGTCCGGGTCCAGAATGTGCCAGTAGGTCACGCCGTTCTGCTCAAAGTACCGCTGGTAGCCCCCCGAGGTGACCACGGCCTTGTCGGTGACCTCCACGATGGCCAGGTTCCCCTGGCCGTCCGGGTCCTGGATGGCCACCCGCCAGGAGGAGCCGTCGGGCTTACTTCCCACCGCCTGGACGTTGCCGCCCAGACTGAAAATGGCGCTCTCCACCCCCAGCTCAGCCATGAGCTGGGCCAGGCGGTCCCCGGTGTAGCCCTTGGCCACCGCTCCCAGCTCCACCTCCATGCCCTCGGGGAGGCGGGCCCGGCTGCCCTTCAAGTCCAGCTCCAGGGCGGTGTAGTCAATGCGGGAGGCCAGGTCGGCAAGCTCTTCCTCGTCGGGCACCCGGTAGTCCTTGGAGATAAAGCCCCAGGCCTGCACCGCCGGGTAGGCGGTAATGTCCAGGGCGCCCCCGGTTTTCTCACACAGCGCCTTGCTGTCGGACAGGAGGGCCAGCAGGTCCCCGTCCAGGGTGGTCCAGGCCCCGCCGGCGTGGTTGAGGGCGTAGAGGGGGCTATTCTCGTCGGTGGCCGTCAGCAGGTCCTGGAGGTTGTAGATAAGCTCCGTGGCCTCCTCCACCGCCTCCTCCCCCTTCCCGCCGTAGACGGTGAGGGACATCACGGTGTCCATGGCAAAGACGGTGCTCTCCGCGGCCTTGGCCCGGCAGCTGGTGAGCAGCCCCATCATCAGGGCCAGGGCCGCCCCAAAGGCCAAACAACGCCGGGACACCTTACAGCACCTCCCGGTACATGGCGGCGGCGTCGTTTTTGCCCACGTTGTCCGCCACCACCAGCACCTCCACCTTGACGGTGCGCTCGCCGAAGCGCAGCTCCAGCAGGTCGCCCTCCTTCACCTCGTAGCTGGCCCGCACAGGGCGGCCGTTGGCAGTGACCCGCTGGTTGTCACAGGCCTCGTTGGCCACGGTGCGGCGCTTGATGAGGCGGGAGACTTTCAGCCATTTATCCAGACGCATAGGGTACGCTCCTTCTTTGGAAAATTGAGAAAACGGGGGCGCTGAACAGCGCCCCCGTCGGATGAACTTGATTTACTCAGCCACGATGTCCTTCAGAGCCTTGCCAGCCTTGAACACGGGGGTCTTGGAGGCGGGGATCTGGATGGTCTCCATGGTCTTGGGGTTGCGGCCGGTACGGGCGGCGCGGGACTTTACCTCAAAAGAGCCAAAGCCAACCAGCTGCACCTTCTCACCCTGCTTCAGAGCCTCGGTGATGGCGTCAACGGTGGCGGAAACGGCGGCCTCAGCATCCTTCTTGGACAGCTCGGCCTTCTCGGCGACAGCCGCGATGAGCTCGGTTTTGTTCATGCTTGTTTTCCTCCTGTAAATGGACAGTGCCGCCGGGGCGACTGTCGAAAGAATATACTTAAATTCCCACAGCGGGAACTTTAAGTCGTTGTCTGGGTGTGCTCCTGCTCCTTGGCCCGGCACCACAGCTCCTCCAGCCGGGGCAGGTCCAGGCCCTCCAGGGAGCCGCCGGCCAGCGCCTCCATGTTCCGGAAGCGGCCGATGAACTTCTCACAGGCGGCGTGGAGGGTAAGCTCGCTGTCCACACCCAAGAAGCGCCCCACCTTCACCGCGGCGAAGAGCACATCCCCCAGCTCCTCCTGGGGATTGGTGTTCGCCTCCACGGCCTGACGGAGCTCGCTGACCTCCTCGGACAGCTTATCCAGGGCGGGACCCACCTCGTTCCAGTCAAAGCCCGCCTTCCGGGCCTTGTCCTGGAGCTTCTCCGCCCGCATCAGGGCGGGCAGGGACCGGGCCACCGCGTCCAGGGTGTCCCCCGCGGTCTTCTGGCCCTTCTCGGCCTTCTTCTGCTCCTCCCAGGTGGAGAGGGCCTTATCCGAGTCCTGGGCGTCCACCCCGCCGAACACGTGGGGGTGGCGGAAGACCAGCTTCTTGCAGATGCCGTCCACCACGTCGTCAAAGGTGAACTGGCCGTCCTCCTCAGCCATGCGGGCGTGGAAAACCACCTGGAGCAGCACGTCCCCCAGCTCCTCCTTCAGGTGGGCGGGGTCCTGCTGGTCGATGGCCTCGGCCACCTCATAGGCTTCCTCCAGCATGTTGCGCCGGATGGACTGATGGGTCTGCTCCCGGTCCCAGGGACAGCCCCCGGGGGCGCGGAGCAGCTCCATGATCCGGAGGAGATCCTCCATCTTGTAAGAATTCGCGTAATGAAAATCTACCACAGTTTGTCGTCCTTATCAAGTTAAATTTCAATATTTACCCTTTGGAAAGGAAACATGCGCCCAAAAACAGGCATTTTTTAGGAAAAATCAAGTTTAATCCAGATGGAGCAGCCGTGCAATCTTGTCGCCCTTGGGCATCAGAGCCAAATCGTCCCGGGACAGGCAGCGCAGGGCCACCACCAGCACGCCGTACACCGCCACGGCCACTACAATGGCCGCCAGGGCGGCAATGGCGTTGCCCTTCCAGCTGAGGACGTAGGTGAGTACGCCGTCGGTTTCCACCGTCTTGCGCAGCAGACGGGCCAGCAGGCCGTACACCGCCCAGGCGGCGCCGCCCATGATGGCGGAGGCCACAAGGGGCTTGAGGAAGATGGGCAGGTACCGGGGCCGTCCGGGAATGACCCGGGAGATGACCACCAGGTCCAGAATGAGGCACAGGCCGAAGCACAGGATGTTGCCCAGGGGGGCGCCGTAGATGCCCACGCCGGGCAGAGCCACCACGTTATAGTTGGCGAAAATCTTCACCGCGCCGCCCGCCACCATGATGAACACGGGCAGGTTCACAAAGCCGTGGGCCTGAAGGATGGAGTTGCACACCAGCATCATGCACACGAACACGGTGGCAAGGCCCAGGGTGGACAGCAGAGGACCGGCCAGCCCAACCTCCAGCTTGCCCGCGAAGAGCAGCTGCATGATGGGCTCGCCCATGACAAAGAGTCCCACCCCCATGGGGAAGGCCAAGAGGGCGGTGATGCGCAGGGCGGAGCCGGTAATCCGGGCGGTGCCCCGGCGGTCCCGCCGGGCCAGGGTGGCTGAGACGGCGGGAATGACGGCGGAGGTGATGGCCGCCATCAGGGAGGTAGGCAGGTTATAGATGTTCAATGCGCCGGAGTAGTTGCCGTAGAGGGAGCGGCTCACATCCTCCAGGGTGGTGTAGAGGGTCTGAGCGGCGCTCTGGGTGGTGCCGGAGGCCAGCTCCTGCTGTACCTGCTGGCTGAGGGCGGACAGGGTGACCGCTCCGCCGGAGGGCAGAGAGGCGGTCCAGGCGTTGAAGGCCTCCTTTAGGGTGGAGAAGTCCACAAAGTCGGTGTAGAGCTTCCAGCTGTCCTGGTTCTCCAGCAGCACCCGCTGCAGCTGGCCCTGGACCAGGGAGGAGTCAATGACGGTGACGATACCCACCATGGAGGAGCTGATGGTAATGGGGATGGCGATGCGCAGGATGTCGGTGAGAATGCTCCGGGGGGCGTCGGGCACGTCCCGGCTGAGGGGCTCGTTGCCGCGGCCCGCGAAGAAGGCCAGCACCATGTAGGCCAGGGCCACGATGGTACCCACGGTGACGCCGGTGATGGCGCCGGCGGCGGCCACGCTCTCATCCTGGCCCCCCTTGATGAGCCAGTAGGCCAGGCCCAGGCCCACCACCAGCTTGCACAGGGCCTCGATGATCTGGGAGACGGCGGTGGGGGTCATGTTGCTGTGGCCCTGGGAGTAGCCCCGGAAGGCGGACAGACAGCCCACGCAGATGACCGCGGGGGCCAGGGCGCGGATACCCGGGGCGGCCTTGGTGTCGTGCATCAGCCCGGCCAGCCAGTCGGCCCGGAAGAACATCACCGTGAAGGACAGCACGCCCAGCACCAGGAACAGGGCCAGGGACAGGCGGAAGACCCGCCGCACCTGGTTGTGGCGTCCGGTGGCGCTGGCCTCACTCACCAGCTTGGACACGGCCACAGGCAGGCCCGCGGTGGAGATGGTGAGCAGCACGGCGTAGATGTTGTAGGCGTTGTAGAAGTCGGCGCTGCCCTGGTCCCCGATGACCCACACCAGGGGGATTTTATAGAACATTCCGATGAGCTTGACAATCAGAATGCCGGCAGCCAGAACAGCGGCGCCGCCGAAGAAGGTATTCTGTTTCTGTTTTGCCACCCGGCGGGGGGCTTGACCGTGTGAGGACATAGGTCTCCTCCTATTGAAAGCGGATTGGGCGGTTACCCGCCGAAGACGAGAGGCAGGGCGTACTCCTTTACCTGGGCGCGGATCTGCTCCAGGTCCAGGGTCAAAAACTCGCCCTTCTCATATATGACGCGGCCCCGGCACATATTCATGGCCACGTTGGAGCCGTGGGCGGCAAAGACCAGATTCTCCGCCTCGTCGTGGCAGGGGGTGAGGTTGGGGGCGGTGAAGTCCACCAGAATGAGGTCGGCCACCTTTCCAGGGGCGATGACTCCGGTGTCCGTCCGGCCCAGGGCGGCGGCCCCCCGGACGGTGGCCATCTCCAGGGCGTCCCAGGCGGAGAGGGCGGAGGGGTCCTCCCCCACTCCATTGTGGAGGACGGCGGTGAGTTTCATGTCCGAGAAGAAATCGGCGCTGTTGTGGGAGGACATGCCGTCGGTGCCCAGGGCCACATTCACTCCCGCCTTCTGTATGGCGGGGATGGGGGCCACGCCGGAGCCCAGCTTCAGGTTGGACCAGGGGTTGTGGATGCAGGAGATGTGCTTCTCCTTCATGATAGCCCAGTCCTCCGGGGTAGTATACACGCAGTGGGCGGCCAGAGCCCGGCCGCAGTCCCACACCCCGTACTCGTCCAGCACCTGAATGGGAGTCTTGCCCCAGCGCTCCTGACACTCCCGGTGCTCCGAGCGGGTCTCGGACACGTGGACGTGCATGCCCAGGTTGTTCTCCTTGGCCCAGGCCCCCATGTCCTTCCACAGGGCGGGGCGGGAGGTGTACTCCCCGTGGACGCAGGCGTCCACCTTAATCTGTCCGTTGTTGTAGCCGTTCCACCGGCGGGTAAGATCCTGGGTCTCCACACAGCCGGGGAAGGAGTCAAAGGAGTAGTCGTCGGTGAAGAGGGTGACGCCCCGGGCAATGTTGGCCGAGAGCCCCGCCTTCAGAATTTCCCCGATGATGGCGTCACAGTGGTCGTACATGTCGGCCACGCAGGTGACGCCCGAGGCAATCATCTCCGCCAGCCCCAGGGCGGTGCCCGCCGCCACCGATTTGTCGTCCAGCCGGGCCTCGGCGGGGAAGATATAGTCGTTGAGCCAGGTGTGCAGGTCGCACCCGCCTCCGTACCCCCGCATGAGGGTCATGGGCAGGTGGGTGTGGGCATTGACAAAGCCGGGCAGCATCACAAGCCCGGCGCAGTCCACAACCCGCTCAAAGTCCCCTGCGGGCCGGGTGGGGCCCACGTGGGTGATGCGCTCCCCCTCCACCGCCACAAAGCAGTCCCGAAGGACCTTCCGCCCGCCGTCCATGGGAAGAACGGTGACGGATTGGAATAAAATGGCCATATTAAACTCCTTGTATTACCGCCCGGGCCCGGTCCAGGTCCTTTTTGCGGACGTACAGCTTGTACTCCACCCGGACCTCCTGGTTCATGCCCAGGGTGCCGGTGCGGCCCCGGGTGTCCCAGGTCCGGTCCTTGCAGCGGTAGGTATAATCCACGCCCGCCCCGGCCAGGGCGTCACGCACCTGGCTGAAGCGGGTTAAGTCGTGGGTGATGAGCAATTCCGCGCGGGTAAAGGGGGTGCTCATCTTCAACAGCTCCTTTGCCGCAAAAAGGAAGGGTTACAGCTTCCGCAGGCAGGCCCGGATGAGGCCGGAGAACTTCTCCCGGGCGGCCTCGGCGGCGTCCAGCACCTCCTGCTCGCTGAGGGGCTGGTCCAGAATGCCGGCGGCCATGTTGGAGAGCAGGGTGAAGCCCAGCACCTCCATGCCGCAGTGGCCGGCCACAATGACCTCCGGAGCGGTGGACATGCCCACCGCGTCCCCGCCCAGAATCCGGGCGGCCCGGATCTCCGCCGGGGTCTCATACTGGGGGCCGTAGCAGTAGAAGTAGACGCCCTCCCGCAGGGGAATGCCCAGCTCGTCGGCGGCCTCGCGGGCCAGCTGGCGGAGCCTCGGGGTGTAGAGATGGGAGGCGTCGGGGAACCGGGGACCGAAGTCCGGCAGGTTTTCCCCGCGCAGAGGGGACTCGGAGAACATCTTGATGTGGTCGGTAATGAGCATCAGGTCCCCTGCCTGCCAGTCGGTGCGCACGCAGCCGGCGGCGTTGGTGACAATGAGGGTGTCGCAGCCCAGAAGCCGCAGCACCCGCACAGCGTAGGCCACCTCCTCGTAGGAGTAGCCCTCGTAGTGGTGCATCCGGCCCTGCATCACCGCCACCTGCTGCCCCTCCAGGGTGCCGAAGACCAGGCGGCCCTTATGGCCGGGGGCGGTGGAGGTTTTGAAGTAGGGGATGTCCTTGTAGTCCACGGCGATGGGGTTCTCCACCTCGTCCCCCAGAAAGCCCAGGCCGGAGCCCAGGATCAGGGCGATTTTAGGCGTAAAGCCGCCCAGCCGGGACCGGATGGCCCCGGCACTCTGGCGGTAGTGTTCCATTGTATGGGTCATAGAATGTGCTCCTTCAGGAGAGTTTGGTGCCGCACTGGCGGCAGAACTGGTCGTCCTTGCCGCAGGGAGCGCCGCAGCCGGGACAGGTCTGGGCCTGACGCAGGTCGGCAATGCGGGCCTTGATGTCGGCAATCTTGCCGGCGGTCTCATCCGCCTGGGCCAGCAGCTGGGGCAGGGGGTCCTCCTCCGGAGCCTGGCCCTTGTGCGTGTTATACATCACCTGGCCCAGCTGACGCAGGATGTCGTTGAACTCCCCGTTCAGGTCAAAGAGCTGTACGTTGAGCTTTGCCACGTCCACCATCTGTCCGGCCTTCTTCCCCGCTACCCGGGCAGTGTCGGCGCAGGCGTCGGCCGCCACCGACGCGGTTCCGCGGATTCGGTCCATCAGTTCCTTTACCTTGTCGTCCATAGGAATGCGCTCCTTTCCTTGTTTCCAAATTCAGGGTACCCCTATTTTACACCAAAGCGGGCCCAAATGCAATAAAAAGGGGCCCGCGCTGCAAAAGCGCGGGCCCACAAAGGGGAAAAATTCAGATCAAAAGGCGGCGAAACCGGCGCCGAAGGCGCGGCACTGCTCTAGGGCGTCGTCGTCCGGGGTCTCATTGACCATCAGCCCCTCCTGGTAGAGGTTGGCGTTGGCCCCCTCGGTGCGGGCCTGCCAATCCCGCATCCACTGGCCGTCGCCCCAGCCGTAGGAGCCGAACAGGGCCACCTTCTTGCCGCTGAGCCGGCCCTCCAGCTGGGCAAAGAAGGGTTCAAACTCCGACTCCTCCAGCACCTCGGCCCCCATGGCCGGGCAGCCCAGAGCCAGCAGCGGATAGCTGAGGGCCTGGTCCACCGACACCTCGCTCACCTGCATCAGGTCCACCTCGGCCCCAGCGCCCCGGGCGCCCTCGGCGATGGCGCTGGCCATGGCCTCCGTGTTGCCCGACATGGACCAGTAGATAACAGCCATTTTACTCATAATCAGAACCTCCAATTCGGTTTGGTGAAGTGGTATATCTGCAATCCGCCAGGGCGGTTACAGGCGTCAGGCCGCCGGGAAGAGCTGGGCCAGGGTGCGGCCCTCCTCCACATGGCGGTACAGAGCGTCCCGGCAGCGGCGGAAGGTCTCAAACCGGACCTTGGCCTCCTCCACCCGGCCGTACACCTTCCAGGGGCCGCTCAGCTTGTAGTTGCGGCCGCCGTTGCGGCAGAAGCCCTCCACGTCCTCCGGGGGATAGCCCAGGAAGAGCCCCACCTCGTGGGGGAAGGGTCCCCCCTGCCCCAGCCGCCCGGACAGCACCGTCAGCATGGTCTCCAGACTGCCCTGGGCCGGATAGCCCGCCTGGGTGAGGAGCGCCCGCACCCGGGGGTCGGACAGAGAGCGCTCCAGCCGCTCCGGCCGGTACACCAGCAGCAGACAGCCCCGGGGACAGCGGCACAACTCCCGTACCCGGATGCCCCGGGCGGACAGCATGCGGTCGTACCGGGCGGGGAGATCCGCCGGGTCCCCCTCTTCGGGGTGGTAGGAGATGAGATCCGCCGGCTTGATGCCCGCCAGGGAGGGGGCGCACAGCCAGGCCAGGGTACGTTCAAAATTGAGAGAGTGGGGTTCCATGGGTGGGCCTCCTTTTGGTTAGTTATTGCTAACTTGTAAGGGAAAAGAAACTGCCCAAGGGGCAGGTGGAAGGTGTTTGTTTTTGACGGTTAGCGTTTGCTAACTAATGACAAAATACCATAACGGAGAGGCCTTGTCAAGAGAAATCTGCAGGAGGATGTGAGTTGTCTGTCCGACTATTTTGCTTGCTGAGCGGAACAAACGGGCCATTTCGCCTGCGGGCGGGGGTGGGGATGGTTTCGCCCTGCGGGGCGACCTACTTTGCCCGCGTCGGCAAAGTAGGCAAAGCGCCGCCGGGGGAGGCTCACGGGCATTTACAATGCCCTATCCCGCCTCCCCCGGACCCCCTATTTGATTTACGAGAGAGCCACCAAGGAGTGTGGAAAAAATTTGCTCGGCGCGGGCAAAGGACGGGATACCGTTCCTTGCGCCGCCCGCTGCCGCTCCGTGTTGGTTGAACTCACTTGTGTTTCTATAAGGGCCATCGCGCCTAACTTTCAGCCATCGCGGGGCGGTTCGGTGGTCGATTCGCCTCCGTGGCTGATGCCAGATATGTGAGACTGCCTTGAACACGTACCTGCTCCAGGTCCGCACCCGCCAGCGGTTTCGTTATCCTCAGACTTATTTTGGTGTGGGGGCTTTCAAGTTACTGCCAACCCTTGGGGGTACATCCAATAGGGGGCCGAGGCCCCCTGATTGGTCGTTTCAAGGGGATGAGGTATCTAGGGGAAGGGGGAAATCGAAATCCCCCTTCCCCTAGACAGTTCTTTGGTGACTTTCTGTCTGCACAGAAAGTCACTCGCCCGGGGGCGAAACATCCCCTTCCCACGTCCCGCCCGCAGGCGAAATCCACACATCCCGTTTTCGTCCCCAAAGGATTCAATACTGATCACAGCAAAAACCGGCCGCCCCAACGGGCGGCCGGCAAAGCAGGTCCTGATTTCACGCAAAATGGTTTGTTCCAAACGCAAAGAGACGGCAATCTCTCACATAGTCCCAACCCGGGACGGGGGCCACAGCCCCAGCACCACCTTACCCAGAACATAGTCCTCATCAATGGTGCCCAGCCGGTCATCCCGGCTGTCGGTGGAGGCGTTGCGGTTGTCTCCCATCACAAAGATGGACCCTTCCGGTACCTCCCAGTGGGTCTGCTGCATGGTGGAGACATAGGGCAGGTACATCTCCTCCCGGATATAGGGCTCGTCCAGAGGCTCCCCGTCCACATAGACGGTGCCGGTGTTGTAGTCGATATCCACCGTCTGGCCGCCGGTGGCAATGACCCGCTTCACAATGGCGCGGTTGCCCAGGAAATCGGCGGTGGTCTTGTTCAGCACCACAATGTCCCCCTGCTTGGGGGTGTAGCCCAGGGACCAGACCAGCATTAGCTCGCCGTCCTGGAGGGTGTTGTTCATGGAATCGCCGTCCACCCGGGTGAGCCGGGCAAAGCAGTTAAAGAGCACCACCGCCACCAGCACGCAGCCCATGATCATCTGAAGCCACTCGAAGAGCTCCCGACCGGGCTTCCGTTCCGCCTCCTCCGGGACGGCCTGACGGGAGTGCCTCCGTCTGGGCGCGGGTTCCTCCGGCAGGAAGGGCTCCTCCTCCGGCTGGGATTGGGTGCGGTTTTCAAATTCTTCGGACAAGGGTATGTCGCCTCCTTCGTCCCGCCAGGGGACGGACAGATACGGGAATGGGAGCATTATATGCTTTTTTCCCGGGAAATGCAACTCTTATAGCGGCAGCGCCAGCCGGGTGACCCCGGGACGGCCCTCCAGAAGGGTACCCTCCCGGCTCTGGCAGGTGAAGAGCAGCACCTGCTGCTCCTTGGAAAGCTCCTCCAGAAGTCCCAGGGCCAGCCCCAGTCGCTCATCGTCAAAGGCGGCCAGAGCGTCATCCAGCACCAGGGGCGGCTTTTCGGGCAGGCACAGCCGGCACACCGCCAGCCGCACCGCCAGATAGAGCTGGTCCGCCGTGCCCCGGGACAGGTAAAGGGCGCTGCGGGGCAGCACGTCGCCCGCCCGGGCGGCGGCCCCCTCCAGTTCCCGGTTGAGGGTGACCGAGGCATACCGCTGCCCGGTGAGGCGGCTCAGGTACTGCCCGGCCAGCCGGTTCAATTCCGGGGAGAAGCGCTCCTGCAGGCGGGTGTTGGCCCGTTTCAGGGCGTCCATGGCCAGGGTGAGGGCGTCATACTCCCCCTCCCGGCGGCGGAGGGCCTCCTGCAGCTCCTCCTTCCGGGCGGCCAGGGCGGCGGGGTCGCCCACCGCCTTCTGACGGCCCAGGGCCTGGTTGAGGGCCTGGCGCACCTGCTCCAGCCGCCCCGACACCTCCTCCAGGGCCCGGAGGGTCTGCTCCGGGGAGCGCTCCGGGGGAACGATGGCCTCCAGGGTGTCAAAGTCCTTTCCCCCCTGGGCCAGCAGGTCCTCACGGCGGCGGCGGCGCTCCTCCACCCGATCCTTGGCCAGAGCCAGCTCGTGTCCCAGGTTCAGGGCCCGGGACAGGGCCGCGGAGACGCCGAAAAGGTCCCGCACCTGGGGTGCAAAGGTGTGGACAAAGTTCAGAAGGGCGGCGCGGCTGTTGTCCCGGCGGGCCTTCCGGCCGTTCAGGTCCCCCCGCACCACCTTGGCGTGGTCGGCAGCCTCCTGGGCCCGGCGGCACCGGGCCTGATAGTCGTTCAAAAGGGCATCCAGCTGGGAGAGTTCGTCCACGCCATAGGCGGAAAGGCGCTTTTGCGCCCAGTCCCGCTGTTTTTTGGTCTGTCCGGCGCTGAACAGTCCCGCCGCGATACCCAGTACCAACAGGGCGAGACCGGCATACAGGGGGTAGGACAGCAGCTGTCCCACCTGGACATAGCCCACAGCCCCCAGAGCCAGGGCGGCAATTACCCCCAGAATGGGGAAAAGCTTTGCCCGCTTGCCCCGGCTCTCCGCCCCCTGGAGGGCAGATGTGAGGTCGGACTTGTCCTTTTGCACCCGCTGGGCCGCCTCGTCGGCGGAAAGACCCTGGAAGTGGGGATCCTGGGCGGCAATCTGGGCCTGGACATAGGCCTCGTCGGCCTCCTTCAGGGCCTCCTCCCCCCGGCGGATCTCCTCATCCAGCACCTTCAGGTACTGAAGCTCCCCCTGGGCCTTCTTGAGCCGCTCCCCGTCGGGGATGGGGCCGTACTTGGCCTGCTCGGCGGTGAGGGCATCCAGCTGCTCCTGGGCCTTCCGGAGCTCCTCCCCCGCCTGGGCGCAGCGGCGGTCCAGGTCCCGCCGGGCAAGGCGCTGGTGGATGGCACGCTCTCCCTCCAGCTGGCGAAGGGCCTCCTCCAGGGCGGCGCGGCGGGCCTCCAGGGCGGCAATCTGCCCGGCGGTCTCCTCCACCTGGGCGAGAGCCTCCTCCACCTCATCCAGCTCCTGGGTGAGCCGGGGAATGAGACCCACGCTCTTGTTCACCCGACGGCGGTTGAGCCACTCTTTGAGCCGCCCCTCCGTCTGGGAGTAGGACACGTCCTCCTCCCCCGAGGACACCAGGGCGGCGATGCGCTTTTCCAGCTCCGGGGCGGCGGTGACAGTGAGATTACCCCCGGACCCGATGAAGGCCGAGCGCTCAAAGACCTCCCGGCCCACTCCGGTCAACAGCTCCCCGCAGGTCTGGGCGGTGAGGCCGGGTACTGGCTCCTCCGTGCCGGTGTAGACGGCGGAGAAGGAGCCGAAGGGGGTGTTTCCCCGGGGGCCGCGGCGGAGGGTGATGGCCCTCCCCTGCCACTCCAGCTCCACCTCCCCCTCCATGGGGGCACCCGACCAGGGCTGGTAGCGGTTCTTGTCCGCCAAATGGCCCTTCTTGTCCCGGTCCCGGGTGTCGATGCCGTAGAGCATGGCACGCCAGAAGGCGCACCAGGTGGATTTGCCCCCCTCGTTGGGGGCCTCGATGAGATTTAAGCCCTCCCCCAACTCCAGCCGGGCCTTTTCCAGCTTGCCGAAGGTGGCGGTCATGGATTTGATTCTCATAGGGCGGCGTCCTCCCCTCCCTCCAGGGCGGCCAGGCCAAAGCGCACCGCCAGCTGATAGACTTCGTTGTCCGGCTCCTGCTCACAGAGGGGCCATAACTCCCGGAGGAAGAGCCCCGTCAGGGTGTCCTCCTCCTTCCTCCGCCACAGGTCCCGGGGCAGGCGGGTGCGGTCCCGGAGGGTGAGGCCGTAAAACCGGCCGGACAGGGCCCGCTCCAGGGCGGCCAGGTCGGGGGTCTCCCCCTCTCCGGTGAGCAGAATGCGGTAGATGTGGTCCCGGGTGTCCGGGGGAAGGGCGGCCTCAATGGCCCCGAGGGCGCTCTCCGCCCCGGTGAGGTCCACGGAGAGAATCTCGTACCGCCGCCGGGCCAGGGGGACAAAGCGGGCGCTGACCGAATCCGCGTCCACGTCCACCAGGAGTACGCCCTTCTCCCCCGTCTCGTCAAAGCCCCGGCCCTGGGGACAGCCGGGATAGGCCCAATGGGTGCCCCCCGCCTTTTGAAGGCCGGAGTACTGGTGGATGTGGCCAAGAGCCAGATAGGCAAGGCCGCTTTGGGCGATTTCCTCCGGGGAAATGGGGGCGTAGTCCGTCCCCCCCATCACGTCTCCGTGAAGACAGCCGATGTGGAAAACTCCGTCCCTGGGGGCGGAGAAGCCCGCCAGCGGGGAACCATCCTCCCGGGGGGCGGTGAAGGCCCGGCCCCACACGGCGCAGTTTAACTCCGGCAGGTCAAAGCGCTCCAGCTCACCGGAGGAAAAGACATGGACGTTCTCCGGCCAGGTGAGGGCGGCGTACACGCTCTGGGGAGAAAAAAAGTCGTGGTTGCCCGGGGAAAGAAGGACGGGACAGGGGATGGAGCCCAGCGCCCGGGTGAGGGCCTGGGCGGTTTCCGGGTAGAAGCGGTCCCCGTCCAGCAGGTCGCCGGGCAGGAGCACCAGCTGCACCTGCTGGGCTCGGGCCAGGGCGGCCAGGTCCTCCAGCAGCTCCCGCTGCTCCCCCCGGCGGCGCTGGGCCTGCTCCGGGGTGAGGCCGGCAAAGGGGCTGTCCAGATGAAAGTCGGCGGCATGTAAGATTCGAAGCATGGGCAAAGGCCTGCCTTTCCTAGGGTGAAGTAAGGGGAATCATTCCTGGATGTCCGCCCGGCGCACCGCCGTGCAGCGCTTTTTGTCCGTGTCGATGGTGAAGAGGCAGGCGTTGAGCTTGCAGGGGCCCTCCGCCTCCTCGTACCGACGGGGCAGGCCCCCCAGGAAGAGGTTAATGGAGTGCTCGGGCTTGATGCCCAGCACGGACCGGCTGGGGCCGGTCATCCCCAGGTCGGTGACAAAGCCGGTGCCCTTGGGGAGAATCTGGCAGTCGGCGGTGGGCACGTGGGTGTGGGTGCCCCACAGGGCCTGGACCTTGCCGTCCAGGTACCAGCCCATGGCCCCCTTTTCACTGGTGGCCTCGGCGTGGAAATCCACTACCGCCAGGTCGTACCCCTCCTCCCGGAGCAGGCGGTTTGCCCCCTTGAAGGGGCTGTCCAGGTTGGGGTTTAATTCCACCCGGCCCATCAGGTTCAAAACCGCGATGCGGTACCCCTTGCAGGAGTAGATCCCCATCCCACGGCCGGGGACCCGCCCGGCGTAGTTCTGTGGACGGAGAATGCGGGGCTCCTTGTCCAGGTAGTCCCCAATCTGAATGCGGTTCCAGGTGTGGTTGCCCAGGGTGATGACGTCCGCCCCCGCGTCCAGCATCCGCCGGGCCTGGGCGGGGGTGATGCCCACCCCCGAGGCGTTCTCCCCGTTGACCACCGCGAAGTGGGCGCCGGTCTCCTCCCGCAGCTCCATGAGCCGGCGGGCCAGGATGTCCTGGCCCCCCTCGCCCACCACGTCGCCAACCGCCAGTATGTTCAGCAGCATAGGCAAAAGCTCCTCTCTCCGCGCCCCCTCCGGGGCGCCTTAACATCTCATTATACTGGATTTTCCAGCCCCGCGCAACCGAAAAGCGCCGCGGGGGAAGTTTACAAAGAATTTAGAAATAATTCAGATTACCTTCAGCACCGGGGGGTAAGATGGAGCGAAACCAGTTTGAAAAGGAGGTACGAGCCTTGGTTGAGGTAAACGACCTTGTAAAGCGGTATGGAAATCACCTGGCAGTGGACCACCTGAGCTTTACGGTGGAACCGGGCCAGGTGTATGGCTTTTTGGGGCCCAACGGCGCGGGAAAATCCACCACCATGAATTTGATGACGGGCTATCTGGGCCCCACGTCGGGCCAGGTGCTGGTGGACGGGGTGAGCGTGACCGAGGAGCCGGAGCGGGCCAAGCGGTCCATCGGCTATCTGCCCGAGCTGCCCCCCCTCTACCCCGACATGGGGGTGGAGGAATACCTGTTCTTCTGCGCCCGGCTCAAGCGGGTCCCCAAGGGGGAGCGGGAGAGCCAGGTGGACCGGGTGATGGAGATGACGGACACGGGAGCGGTGGCCGACCGCCTCATCGCCCACCTGTCCAAGGGCTATAAGCAACGGGTGGGGCTGGCCCAGGCCCTGCTGGGCTTCCCCAAACTGCTCATTCTGGACGAGCCCACCGTGGGCCTCGACCCCAAGCAGATTCTGGAGATGCGCACCCTCATCCGCCAGCTGGCCAAGGACCACACCATTCTCCTCTCCTCCCACATCCTCTCCGAGGTGCAGGAGGTGTGCGACCACGTGCTCATCATCAACCACGGCAAAAAGGTGGCCGACGGCACCCCAGCCCAGCTCACCGCCATGCTCACCGGGGCCTCCGCACTGCTGGTGACCGTGCGGGGCGAGGCGGAGAAGGCCCAGACCCTGCTGGAGGGGGCCGTCCCCGGGGGACGGGTCATCCACCTGGCCGGAGACGGGGCGGAGAGCGCCTTCCGGGTGGAGCCCACCCCGGGCAGCGACCCCCGGGAGACCATTTTCCGCGCCTGCGCCGGGGCGGATCTGCCCCTTCTGGACATGCACTATGACGCCGTGAGCCTGGAGGATGTGTTCCTGCGGCTCACCGACGACGATTCCTCGGAAGAGAAGGGAGGCGAGGAAGGATGAGAGCCATTTACCGCCGGGAGGTGGGGGCCTACTTCCACTCCATGATTGGCTATGTGTATATGGCCGTGCTGCTGTTCTTCAACGGCTTTTACTTCATGGCCTACAACCTCAATTACGGCTACACCCACTACTCCTATGCTCTTTACAGCCAGGTGGTGGTTCTGCTGCTGGCCGTGCCCATCCTCACCATGCGCAGCATGGCCGAGGAGCGCCGCAGCCGCACCGACCAGCTGCTGCTCACCAGCCCCGTCACCCTCTGGGGCATCGTGTGGGGCAAGTACCTGGCCATGGTCACCGTGCTGGCCGTCCCCATGGTGATAAGCGCCCTGTGCCCCATGATTCTGGCCATGTGCGGCACCGCCCACCTCACCGCCGACTACGCGGCCCTGCTCACCTTCTTCCTGCTGGCCTGCGTCTTTGCCGCGGTGGGTATGTTCCTCTCCTCCCTCACCGAGAGCCAGGTCATCGCCGCCGTGGGCACCTTCGCCGCCCTGCTCATTTTGTACCTGTGGGACAACGTGGCCGACTTCCTCCCCGGCGTGCTGGGGGAGCTGGCCGCCCGCTTCTCCTTCACCGCCCCCATGGACAACGTCGTCAATTACAGCCTCTTTGACCTGGGCGGCGTGGTGCTCTACCTGTCCATGGCGGGCCTGTTCCTGTTTTTGACCGTCCAGACGCTGCAGAAGCGCCGCTGGGCCTGAGAGAAGGAGGCGTATCATGAAAAAACACTTCCGTTCCCTGGCCCGGGGGGGCTATCTGGCGGGCGCCACCGCCCTAGCGGTGGCCCTGGTGGTGGCCCTCAATCTGATGGTGGGCCAGCTGCCCTCCTCGGTTACCGAGAAGGACCTGACCGACAACAGCCTCTATGAGATTACCGACACCTCCCGGGACTTCCTGTCCTCTCTGGACAAGGATGTGGAGATTGTGGTGCTGGCCGAGGAGGGCTCCATGGACGGCCGGATCACCAAGTTTCTGGAGCTCTATGAGGCCCTCAGCGACCACCTGACCGTCACCTATATTGACCCGGTGGCCAGCCCCGCCGCGGCGGCGGAGTACCAGTCCGAGTCGGGCAGCCTGGTGGTCACCTGTGAGGACACCGGGCGCTCCCGCACCCTGACCCAGAATGACCTCATCGTCTATGAGATGGACTACAACTACTGGTACAGCTACGAGAGTGCCTTTGACGCCGAGGGTCAGCTTACCTCCGCGGTGAGCTACGTCACCAGCGAGAGCACCCAGACCGTCTACACCCTCACCGGCCACGGGGAGAGCGCGCTGCCCACCGCCCTGTCCGAGGACCTGGAAAAGGCCAACCTCACCGTCAGCGACCTGAGCCTCCTCATGGAGGGGGCCGTCCCGGAGGACGCCTCCCTGGTGCTGGTGAACGCACCCACCTCCGACCTGGCCGCTGAGGAAGTCCAGCTGCTGGAGGACTACGTCACCGGCGGCGGACACCTCCTGCTGCTGGTGGACCAGGACAAGGGCGCGCTGCCCAACCTGGAGGGCCTCATGGAGCGGGCGGGCCTCACCATGGCCTCGGGCTATATTGCCGACCCCCAGCGCTGCTACCGCAGCCTCCAGGGCCAGGACAGCTATTACAGCCTGGCGCCCAACTTCACCATGGGCTCCCTGTCCGACAGCCTGTCCGCCGACAGCCAGTTTATGATCCTCAACAGCCGAGGCTTCACTCAGCTGGAGACCCTGCCCGACGACGTGACCATTGAGGAGGTGCTCACCACCTCCGAGGAGGCCTACGCCGTCACCCAGACCGAGCAGGTCCAGGGCCAGTATCTGCTGGGAGCCATCGCCACCCTGGGGGACAACGAGGGCACCATGACGGTCTTCTCCGCCGCCCTCGTCAACGAGGCGGTGCTCACCTACTACCCCAGCATGGGCAACGAGCAGCTGTTTATCAACGCCGTCACCGCCCATATGGACCAGACCAGCACCTTCTCCATTCCCTCCAAGAGCCTGGAGGAGACCTATAACACCATCACCCTGGCCGGGCCCCTCAGCTTCCTCTTTGTTCTGGTGCTGCCTGTGGGCACCCTCATCATCGGCCTGGTCATCTGGCTGAGAAGGAGGCGCCGCTGATGAAAAAACAGACCAGAACCCTGGTGGTGCTGGCCGTCCTGGTGGTGGCCTGCCTGGGGGGCTACTTTGCCCTGAAGGGCTGGAACCAGGCCCAGGAGGAGGCGGAGCACACCTACCTGGCCCAGCTGAGCGACGTGAGCCACATTACCTTCGACAAGGACGGACTGGAGATGTCCTTCACCTATGACGGGGACGCGGTGTGGACCTACGACGGGGACGAGACCTTCCCCCTGAACGGGGAGGACCTGGACGCCATTGCCCAGCTCTTTGAGAGCCTGGAGGCCCAGAAGGTCATCGGAGAGCCCGAGGACCTGTCCTCCTACGGCCTGGATGAGCCCCAGCGCACCGTGACGGCGGAGGGCCAGCCCACCGACGGCGAGAGCGCCGCCTCCGTGACCATTCTGCTGGGGGATGAGGTGGACGGAGCCTACTACGCCATGCTGGAGGGAGACGAGGAGACGGTCTACACTATTACCTCCGACCTCTTTGACAAGACCGACTGCACCCTGCTGCAGCTGGGCCAGGCCGAGCAGCTCCCCTCCCTGAAGGAGGAGAATGTGGAGGCGGTGGAGCTCAGCCAGAACGGACAGACGGTGTCCCTCACCAAGACCGCCCGCACCGAGACCTTTGAGACCGGTGAGAACGACGAGGACGGCAACCCCATCACCGAGGAGATTACCGAGTACACCTGGTATCTGGACGGGACCGAGCTGCCCCAGGACAGCCAGGCGGTGGACGACCTGCTCTCCGCCCTGGCCCAGCTGAGCTTTACGGAGTGTCTGGCCTATAAGTCCGCTCAGGAGGAGCTGGACGCCATGGGCCTTGCCGGGACAGACACCCTCACCCTCACCGTGACCTACGGCGACGGACAGACCCTGAAGCTGCTGTGCGGCAGCCTCACCGGCGAAGAGAGCGACCGCGTCTACGCCATGCAGGAGGGCGCGGACATGGTCCATGCCCTCAGTTCCTCCACGGCCGATACCCTCTCCCGCTTGCTTCAGGCCGACTGGACCGCTGTGCCCGACAGCGAGGAATAAGCGCAAAACATCCCCCGCAGCCCCATGTCCGGGGCTGCGGGGGACGTTTTTATTCTGGGAATGACAGAAAAAGGGGTGGGAGAGCCCAAAAGGCTCCCCCACCGGTCAAGGAAGAAAACCATGCGGTTTGGTTTATTTGTAGTAAAGGGGAACCTGGGGGCCTTCGCCGCTGGGCTCGCTGTGGATCATGGTGAGGATGGCGTCGCGGCAGCCGCGGACCATGATGTCCTGATCCTCGGGGGCCTGGTCGGCCATCTGAGCGTCGGAGCTGGTGTAGAACCACAGGCCCTCATTGGCAGCCAGACCCTTGCCGTCCGCGTCGGTGATGGCGGCGGGATCCAGACCCATTTCCTTCAGCTCGTCCTGGGAGTAGAACACCCAGGTGGCCTCGGGCAGCGTGTTCTCCCACTTGCAGGCGGAGATGTCGCCGTCCTCGGACTTGCCGCCGTCATAGACCTCGATGGTGTAGGCGTGGATGTTCAGACGGCCGTAGGCGTAGTCGATGAGCTCGGAGGAGGTGGGATAATCCTCATAGGAGGACTTGGTGTAGAAGCCGCGGCCGGTGTAGTCCTGATAGACCTGGGCCATCTTGGCGGCGGTCTCCTTCATAAAGGGGATCTCGGCGTCGTCGGGGTTGTTGGCGTCGTAGGGACGGTAGCACCAGGGGTAGAGCACGCACTGGATGCCGGTGTGCAGGGTGACCAGGGCGTTCATGGGGGTGTTATACATGAACTCCTGCAGAGCCTGAATCTCGGGCTCAGTGGCGGGGCCGGGGCCGGCGGAGCTCCAGGAGTTGTTGCCGATGACCTGGCCGCCCTCTACGTCGGTGTCGATGTCATAGCGGTTCCACTGGTAGTTGAAGGTGCGGTTCATATCGATGCCGCTGTTGCGGGGATCGTCGCCCAGGATACCGTTGTCGTCCCAGTCGGGGCTCTCCATGCCGAAGCGGGGCAGGTCGGTGGAGGGCTCAGAGTCGGCGGTGCCGCGGTACAGAGTGGCGATGTAGCCGTCGCCGTCCAGATCGGTGTAGGGATCGCTGAAGGGGATGCCGTCACCGTTCAGGTCGCGGGGACGCAGGTTCTGACGGGTGTTGATAACGAAGGACTGCTCATAGCCGTCAGGGTTGATGACGGGCACCACGTAGACGACGTAGTTGTCCAGCAGGCTCTTCACATACTCGTCGGAGGAGCACAGGGTCAGCCACCAGGCGGTGTAGAGGCCGGAGGCTGCGCTTTCACGCTCGCCGCCGTGGATGTTGGCCAGCACGCCGATGCCGGTTTTGCCCTCCTTGGGCGTAGCCTCGTTGGTGATCTCCAGACACCACAGGTCGCGCTCCTGGTGGGTGCGGCCGATGGAGTAGAGCTCGGTCACATCGGGGTACTGCTCGGCCATAGCTTCCAGGAAGCCTTCAATCTCGTCGAAGCGGTACTGCTTGTTCCAGTCAATGTCCAGTCCCTCGGGGATTTCGGCGGGGACATCGGGGCGGTTCTCCATGGACAGCAGCGCCGCGGCGCCGCCGGCAGCGGAGCCATCTCCCGCGGAGCTGGAGCTGCTGCCGCTGGAGGTGGTGGAGTTACAGGATGCCAGGGTCAGGGACAGTGCCAATGCCAGGCAGAGACTGAGGGCTCGTTTCATCTGAATTCGTTTCATGCTGCAAGACGTCCTTTCATTTTCTCAGAATGTTTGGTGGTTCGGTTCAAGAACGGACGGATCCTGCTGCCCTGACGGCACACAACATCGGAATGGTACAAGTCTGCACAGAGCGAGCGCAGGATAAGACCAATACGTACTGTGAAAAAAAGGGGACTGCTGTAGATGAAGGGTTGCGAAACGGGCGAAACGCCCGGAGACGCGGCGGCGAAGCCTGGGAAACCTCCTTCCATTCCGTGTTGAAAGGCAGCGCGCCGCGCCGGTGGATGGAACGTTTTGTATCCGGTCCGCAGGGGAGCTTCGGACGGGATGCGGGCCGATTTTTGTGTACCGTGATTTGATCATAACGCCATATCGGTAAAAAAGCAATATAGAACCCTTAATATAACCTTACAAATTGTATGAATACACAAAAAGCGGGATGGGATTTTATGTAAAAAAATCCCTCTGCGCGTCAAATTCATCGATGCGCAGAGGGATAATCGTCAGAACAGGTCAGGAGGGCTGGGAGGAGGACACCGCCCGGCGGCGGTTTTTCCACTGGCTCTTTCCCCACTCCACCAGCTGGTGGAGCAGGCAGCCCAGCACAATGTTTACCGCAAACATAAGGAGGAAGTAGAGCCGGTTGGAGGGCCCGAAGGACACCAGCTTCCGCAAAAGCTCAATCTGGGAGAACACGCTCACGTTCAGCAGGTAGATCTCCAGGCTGTTCTTGCCCAGCAGGCGGAAGAACTTGGCCACCAACCCCAGGGGCAGCTTCTCAAAGCACAGGGCAATTACCAGACACATGGGCACGGTGGTGAAGAGGAACATGTGGCACTGGGGGAAGAAGATGAGCCAGTCGCCCCAGTCCAGGTTGAGGCTCACCCACATGTAAACCACCCCCACCACCAGGCTGCCGGCCCAGAAGAGCAGAGACAGCGGGGTAAGCTTCTTCTCCTCCTTCACGTAAAAGCCCATGAGCAGGCCCAGGAAGAAGACGGGCACCCGGTAAAAGACGTCCATATAGAACCAGTAGCCCTCGTGGATGAGCAGCTGGCACAGGGCCAGGGACACCACAATGGCTCCGGCGGTGAGGAGAGTGCGGCGGCGGCTGTCCCGCAGGCGGCGGTAGCACAGGGGGGTGACCGAGTAGAAGGTCATGGCCCCGGCCACATACCAGTTGAAGGCCCCGGTGGGGCTCACCCAGTAGTAGAGCAGCAGGCTGTTCCACAGCAGCACCGACCAGCCGATCCCCTGGTAGAAGACCAGGAAGATGGTGTAGGGCACCATGACCAGGAAGTAGGCGGGCAAAATGCGCTCGGCCCGCCGGGTCATGAAGGCGGAGTAGTCCTGCTCCCGCCGGGACAGGGACATGACCAGTCCCATGGAGGACAGGAGAATGAAGATGTCCACCCCGCCGAAGCCGGCGGCCCGGATGAGATTGAGAAGCGGGTGTCCCAAATCCAGGTCCAGGGCGTGGAAGAACATCACCCACAGGATGGCGACGCCCATCAGCTCCGAGCGGCGGCGGCTGAGCAGCCCGTAATCCATAAAAATCCCTCGCTTTACCGGTACGGTAAAAATGAAGCGGCGGGCCCCGGAGGGGCGCCGCTGTAAAGACAGCCGGCGGGGAACCCCGCCGGCTGAAGAAATACTTTGCTTACTTGACGCTCTCGCCGGCGGCCTTCTTGGCCTTGATCTCCTTCAGGGCGTCCTTGTAGGAGAGGTTCACGCGGCCCTTGTCGTCGATATCGGTGACCTTGACCCAGATCATATCGCCGATGTTCACCACGTCCTCCACCTTCTCCACCCGGTGGTCAGCCAGCTTGGAGATGTGGACCATGCCGTCCTTGCCGGGGGCCAGCTCCACGAAGGCGCCGAACTGGAGGATGCGTACTACCTTGCCGTAGTACAGCTCGCCCACCTGGGGAACGAACACGATGGTGTCGATCATCTTCTTGGCGGCGTCGCAGGCCTCGGCGTTGGGGGAGGCGATGTGGATGGTGCCGTCGTCCTCGATGTCCACGGTGGCGCCGGACTCGGCGGTGATCTTCTGGATGACGGAGCCGCCCTTGCCGATGACCTCACGGATCTTGTCGGGGTCGATCTTCATGGTGATCATCTTGGGAGCGTACTTGCTCACCTCAGCCCGGGGGGCGGAGATGCAGGGCAGCATGATTTCGTCCAGAATGGCGAAGCGGGCGTCCCGGGTGATGCCCAGGGCCTCCTTGATGATCTCGTGGGTCAGACCGTCGTTCTTCAGGTCCATCTGGATGGCGGTGATGCCGGACTTGGTGCCGGCCACCTTGAAGTCCATCTCACCGTGGAAGTCCTCCACGCCCTGGATGTCGATGAAGGTCTGGAAGGAGCCGTCGTCGTCCTGGATGAGGCCGCAGGAGATGCCGGCCACGGGGGCCTTGATAGGCACGCCGGCGTCCATCAGAGCCAGAGTGGAGCCGCAGATGGAGCCCTGAGAGGTGGAGCCGTTGGAGGACAGAACCTCAGACACGACGCGGATGGCGTAGGGGAACTCCTCCACGGAGGGCAGCACGGGCACCAGAGCGCGCTCGGCCAGAGCGCCGTGGCCGTACTCGCGGCGGTTGGTGGAACGGGGAGGCTTGGCCTCGCCCACGGAGTAGGGCGGGAAGTTGTAGTGGTGCATGTAGCGCTTCTCGTCCTCTTCCCAGATGGTGTCCAGCTTCTGGCAGGCGGCCAGGGTGTTCAGAGTGGCAACGGACAGTACCTGAGTCTGGCCGCGGGTGAACAGGCCGGAGCCGTGGACGCGGGGCAGCACGCCAACCTCGGCGGCCAGAGGACGGATCTCGTTCTTGGCACGGCCATCCACACGGTGGCCCTCCAGCAGCCAGGCCTTGACGATCTTCTTCTGGAACTTGTAGGTGAACTCCTCCAGGTACTGATCCATATCCGGATACTCCTCCAGATACTTCTCGTGCCAGTGGTCGATCATGGCGTTCCAGCGCTCCTCGCGCACGTTCTTGTCGTCGGTGTCCATGGCGGCCTTGGCCTCGTCCATGAACTCAGAGACGATCTTGTCGAACAGCTCCTGGTTGAACTGGGCATGCTCGTACTCCATCTTGGGCTTGCCGATCTCAGCCACGATCTGGTTAATGAAGGCGATCTGCTTCTTGATCTCCTCGTGGGCCTTCACGATGCCGGCGTACATGATCTCGTCGGGGATCTCGTCGGCACCGGCCTCGATCATGACCACCTTCTCCTGGGTGGCGGCCACGGTCACGTCCATGCGGGAGGTCTTGCGCTGCTCCTGGTTGGGGTTCAGCACGATCTGGCCGTCGCAGTAGCCCACCTCCAGGCAGCCGATGGGGCCGGCGAAGGGGATCTCGGAGTAGCTCACGCAGGCGGAAGCGCCGATCATGGCGGCAACCTCGGGGGAGCAGTCATAGTCCACGCTCATGACGGTGCACTGGATGCACACGTCGTTGCGGAA
This sequence comes from Pseudoflavonifractor sp. HNCC25GI2, assembly GCF_058136395.1. Taxonomy (NCBI): domain Bacteria; kingdom Bacillati; phylum Bacillota; class Clostridia; order Eubacteriales; family Oscillospiraceae; genus Pseudoflavonifractor; species Pseudoflavonifractor sp. HNCC25GI2. Next base: position 398,949 of record NZ_JBYUOW010000002.1, on the reverse strand, counting down.
GTCGTAGGGGAACAGAGGACGCATGGGACGGTCGATGAGGCGGCTGGCCAGCACGGCGGGCAGAGAGGGACGGCCCTCACGGCGCATGAAGGAGCCGGGGATGCGGCCCACGGCGTACAGCTTCTCCTCGAAATCCACGCTCAGGGGGAAGAAGTCCACGCCGTCACGGGGACGGGGGGCCACGGTGACGGCCACCATGACGGTGGTGTCGCCGTACTTCACCAGGGCGCTGGCGTTGGCCAGCTCGGCCACCTTGCCCACCTCAATGGTCAGGGGACGGCCGCACAGGTCCATGGTCCAGGTCTTGTACTTGGGGAACTGCTTGTGCTTAATAATCGTTGACATGTCCTTACTCCTTTTCTTGATGTGTTGATGGATGGTTCCGGAGCCGGGAGCCAACTCTTTAGCACTTGAAACCGGGCTTGAACGGCGCTCAAGCCTGCTTTCAACTGCTAAAAAAGCGGCGGGGCTCCGGATTTTTGTTTGGTTTTATATGTGAACATAGGGCAGCGCGTTAAAACGCTGCCCTATGCGGCACAAACTTTATCACGATGCGGCTCGGGCGATCCGCACCTCGTGATGTCACGCTGCGGATTGGGCGCGCGGCCGGGTCGCTTTCCCTGCGACTCCGGACACAAACAGCCGGGCGTTGCCCCGCTTGGTTTGTATCCGTCGCTCCAGTCCAAGCTCCCCTGCGCGCCTATCCTACGCGCTTCTTCTTACTTACGGATGCCCAGCTTGGCGATGATGGCACGATAGCGCTCGATGTCCTTGGCCATCAGGTAGTCCAGCAGCTTGCGGCGCTTACCGATCATCTTGTACAGGCCGCGGCGGCTGTGGTTGTCGTGGATGTGCACCTTCAGGTGCTCGGTCAGCTCGTTGATGCGAGCAGTCAGAATAGCGATCTGAACCTCGGGAGAACCAGTGTCGGTCTCATGGGTGCGGTTGGCCTCGATAACGGCCGTCTTTTCGTCCTTACGGATCATGGGAATTTCCACCTTTCATCATATTTTGCCCACAGGCCGCCCAAAAGCGGACCAATCTTCTGCGTCTCGGGCGGGTGAAGCCCCGGACTCTTGCCCGGGCCGTACCCCGGAACGAAGGAGATGGGCAGGCTTACGCATTTTCATGCTGTGATACTATATCATAATTCTTCCCCGCTGTAAAGGAAAAACTCCAGGTTTTCCGGGAAAATTTTCATATTTTTCCGCTCTCTGACCCGCTCTGGGCGGGCGGAGGGCACTCGCCCATGGCCAGCTGGAGCTCCTCCAGCTCCTGCATAGCCTGTACCGCCAGGCGGACCACGTCGTCCAGCCGGGCAAAGGCCTTGCAGTACAGCTCGTTATACTGTTCCGCAGTCAGCATAGAATTGTTTTCTTCCATAACATAACCCCCTAAAATAATATGGTTTAACTTTGATATACTAAGTATAGTAAAGTTAAACAATATTTGTCAATCAAAGTAAAAGAAATGCTATATGATGTTTAACAAGGAGGAGCATTGTATGGCAAAGACGGACGCACAGATTGGACTTCGCGTGACCAAGGAGTTCAAAGAGCAGCTGGAAGCTCAGGCGCAGAAAGAGCGTCGGAGCGTTTCCAATTTGATTTTGAAAGTGATGGAAGACTACCTGAAAGAACAGCAGGAGAAGCCGTAAGACCGGATGCTTGCAGGTCGGATTGGGGCGGAGTATAATGGAAAAAACGCCCGGCTGCCGGGTGCACAAAAGGAGGAGCCGCCGTGGCGAAATACAGCGCGCAGATTAGCTTCCGCTCCACCCCGGAGTTTAAAGAGGCCCTGGAGGTCCAGGCTAAGCAGGAAAAAATGAGTGTCTCCACCCTTATTTTGAAGGTGATGGAGGACTATTTGGAACAACAGAAGAAGTGAAGAAGACCCGCGGCAGAATGTGCCGCGGGTCTTTCCTTTTTGTGAGCAGGATGGGGATGAAACGGGGGATGTTTCACCTGCGGGCGGGATGGAAAGGGGGAGCGTTTCGCCCTGCGGGGCGACCTACTTTGCCCGCGTCGGCAAAGTAGGCAAAACGCCGCCGGGGGACGGCGTCTCGAAAAACACTCCGTGTTTTTATGCCGCCTCCCCCGGACCCCCTGCTTTTTCTACGGGGGAGCCACCAAGGGGTGTGGAAAAAATTTGTCCGGCGCGGGAAAAAGACAGGATACCATTTCTTGTGCCGCCCGCTGCCGCTCCATGTTGCTTGAACAGGTACTTGCTCCTACAAGGGTCGTCGCGCCTGGCTTCCATCCATCGCACAGCGGTTCGGTGGTCGGTCCGTCTCCGGGGCTGGTGCTTAGGGCAGGAAGTGGGTGCAGCGCTCCACGCCTCTTGGTTTGCAGCAGTCCTTTGGTCCGTTGACCTCGGCACCTATTTCGGTACTGGGGTTTTCAGGTTACCACCAACCCCCGGGGGGTACATCCAATAGGGGGGACCGCAGTCCCCCCTGATTGGTCGTTTCAAGGGGATGGGGTATCTAGGGGAAGGGGGAAATCGAAATCCCCCTTCCCCTAGACAGTTCTTTGGTAACTTTCTGTCTGCACAGAAAGTTACTCGCCCGGAGGCGAAATATCCTCTCCCCCGCCCGCAGGCGAAATCCCCACGCACCCATTTCTCCCCTGATAAAACGGGCGGATGATATCCGCCCCCACCCCAAAAAGGAAAACTGCCCGCAGCGGGCGGCCGCAGGCCGCCCCTACGTAAAAAGGAAAGCCCGAAGGCGAGGAGAAGGGTTGCGTCTACCCTGGTCTTTCCTTACGGGCGCAGAGGCGAAACGAAGTTTCGCAGAAAGTTCTTTGCCAAGCTTTCTTTCAAGAAAGCGGAGGGGGCGGTTGAAAACAACCGCCCCCCGGGGAAAATACAAATGAAATTTACTCCACAACCACGGCGGGCATAACGGCGGCGCAGCGGGGGCAGAGGGTGGGATGGTCGGCGTTGCCGCCCACCTTCAGGTGATGCTTCCAGCAGCGCTCGCACTTCTCGCCGCGGGCGGGGGTGACCTCCACCTTCAGCTCAGTGCCCACATCCACAGAGGCCTGGGACACGATGAGCAGGTCGGCCAGCTCGTCCTGATCCATATCGGCCAGGAAGGCGTCCTCGGCGGGCACGGTGAGGGCCACAGCGGCCTCCAGGCTCTTGCCGATCTTCTTCTCGTTCCGGGCATTCTCCAGAACGCCGTTGACGGCGGTGCGCACGGCGATGATCTTGTCCCACTTGGCCAGCAGCTCCTCGGAGAGGGCATACTCGGCAAAGGGCTTGTTCATCTCGTTGAGCACCACGTTCCGGCCGTCATCCCCCTCGCGGTGAGGCATGGCCTGCCAGATCTCATCGCAGGTGAAGGCCAGGATGGGGGCGAAGAGCTTGGTGATGGTGTCCAGAATGAGCCACAGGGCAGTCTGGGCGGAGCGGCGCTTCAGGCCGTCACGCTCCTCGCAGTAGAGGCGGTCCTTGATGATGTCCAGATAGAAGGAGCTGAGATCCACCACGCAGAAGTCGTTGATGGCGTGGGAGACCACATGGAACTCATAGTTGTCGTAGGCGGCGAAGCACTTCTCAATGAGCTGGTTGAGGCGGGAGACGGCCCACTTGTCCAGTTCCAGCATCTCCTCCGGCTTCACCAGCTGGTTGGGGTCGAAGCCCTCCAGGTTGCCCAGGCAGTACCGGGCGGTGTTGCGGAACTTCAGGTAGTTCTGAGAGAGCTGCTTGAAGATGGCGTCGGAGCAGCGCACGTCCACGTGGTAGTCGGCAGAGCCCGCCCACAGACGGAGCAGGTCCGCGCCGTACTTCTTGAAGATGTCGGCGGGATCCACGCCGTTGCCCAGGGACTTGTGCATGGCCTTGCCCTCGCCGTCCACGGTCCAGCCGTGGGTGACGCACTCCTTAAAGGGCGCGCCCTTGCCCAGAGCGCCCACGGCGGTGAGCAGAGAGGACTGGAACCAGCCGCGGTACTGGTCGAGACCCTCCAGGTACATGGTGGCGGGCCAGAAGCCCTGATCCTTCTGCATGGAGGCGAAGTGGGTGGAACCGGAGTCGAACCAGCCGTCCAGGGTGTCCTCCTCCTTGGTGAAGCCGGCCTTGCTGCCGCAGTGGGGGCAGGCGAAGTCAGCGGGCAGGATGTCCTTGGCCTCCAGCTCGTACCAGGCGTTGGAGCCCTTCTCGGCAAAGAGCTTGGAGACGGCCTCGATGGTCTCGTCGGTGCAGATGGGCTTGCCGCAGTCGGCGCAGTAGAACACGGGGATGGGCAGGCCCCAGCGGCGCTGACGGCTGATGCACCAGTCGGCGCGCTCCCGGATCATGGAGATCATGCGGTCCTTGCCCCAGGCAGGCACCCAGCGCACGTCGTCGGTAGCGGCCACGGCCTCGTCCTTGAAGGCATCCACGGAACAGAACCACTGGGGAGTGGCACGGAAGATGATGGGGTTCTTGCAGCGCCAGCAGTGGGGGTAGGAGTGGACGATGTCCTCGCTGGCGAAGAGCATGCCGCTCTCCTTCATGTCCTGGAGGATGACGGGGTTACTCTCGTCGGTCTTCATACCGGCGTACTTGCCGGCGTAGTCGGTGTGGCGGCCCTGGTCGTCCACGGGCACCACCATGTCGATCTTGTAGCGCTTGCAGGTCTCGTAGTCGTCGGCACCGAAGCCGGGAGCGGTGTGGACGCAGCCGGTACCGGAGTCCATGGTGACGTACTCGGCGCAGCACAGCTGGGAGGTTTTGTCCAGGAAGGGGTGCTGGGCCAGCATATACTCAAAGTCGGAGCCCACAAACTGCTTGATGATCTCGTAGTGGTCAAAGCCGCCGATCTTCATCACCTTGGCGCACAGGGCCTCGGCCATGATATACATCTCGCCGTTGTCCGCCTTCACCAGCACGTAGCTCTCACGGGGATGGACGGCGATGGCCAGGTTGCCGGGCAGGGTCCAGATGGTGGTGGTCCAGATGAGGAAGTACATCTTGCTGAGATCGCCGTACTGGCTCAGCTTGCCCTGGTCGTCCTTCACCGGGAACTTCACGTACACGGTGGTACAGGGGTCGTCCTGATACTCGATCTCCGCCTCGGCCAGAGCGGTCTCGTCCTTGGGGCACCAGTACACGGGCTTCAGGCCCTTGTAGATGTAGCCCTTCTTATACATGGCACCGAAGACCTTGACCTCCTCAGCCTCAAAGCCGGGGTCCATGGTCTTGTAGGGGTGCTCCCAGTCGCCCAGCACGCCCATGCGCTTGAAGCCGGCCATCTGGATGTCGATATACTTCTGGGCGTAGTTGTGGCAGGCGGTGCGGAACTCGGGGACGCTCATCTTCTTGCGGTTGAGCTTCTGCTCCTTGATGATGGCGCTCTCGATGGGCATGCCGTGGTTGTCCCAGCCGGGGATATAGGGGGTGTAGTAGCCACGCATGGCGTACATACGGGTGATGAAGTCCTTCAGGGACTTGTTGAGGGCGTGGCCCATGTGCAGGTTGCCGTTGGAGAAGGGAGGACCGTCGTGGAGAGCGAAGCGGGGCTTGCCCTCGTTCTTCTTCAGCATCTCATTGTAAAGGTCCAGCTTGTTCCAGTTCTCCAGCATGCCCGGCTCCCGGTTGGGCAGGCCCGCCCGCATGGGGAAGTCGGTCTTGGGGAGATTGATGGTCTTGTTGTAGTCCATGTCTCGTGTTCCTCCGTTTATCTTACAGTTTCTGTTGATTTACCTTCTAAATATGCCCCGTGGGGCGGGACGTCAGTAGTCCAGCACTACCTTGCGGCAGGCCCGGCAGAGAAAAGCGGGTACGGGCTTGGCGGCAAAGCCGCCCCGGATGGATTCATCCTCCTTGCCGGAGACGATGAGCACGCGCTTGGGCTGGGGCGACCAGACCAGGGGGAATTTGGCTCCCAGGTAGCCCTCTTCCATGGGAGCGCCGCATACGGGACAATTCATGTTCAAACACTTCCTTTGCAAAAACAAAACCGCCCTTGTCTCCCTTAAGAGACAAAGGCGGCAAAAGCCTCTGCGGTACCACTCTTATTGCCGGACGGAAGGTCCGGCCCCTCAGACTGCCCGGTAACGGGGGCGTCCGGAGGGGCTTAGTACCGAAACGGGTTCGGCCCCCCTGCTCCGAGGTGATCTTCACGCCTGCTCCCCCGGCCGCCTTGCACCAAACGGCGGCTCTCTGGGCGGGTTGGAGCGGGGCTACTGTCCTCATCCGCGCATAAATCCAAATATACCTTATTATCTTATCGGCTTGCACCCCAATTGTCAAGCGGAAAGTCCCCTGTCTCAGGGGGGATTTTATCCAATCTTCAAGGATTTTTAATTCCTTTTTTTCCAGATCTATGCTATACTGACTGATAGACATGAAACGGATTCGGCCCCTCCCGCAGGCGGGCCGGGAAGGAGCAATCCCATGGAGCAGAGCTTTGACGTACTGATTGCAGGGGCGGGCTACGCCGGGGCGGTGTGCGCCCGCAGCCTGGCCGAGGGCGGAAAACGGGTGCTGGTGCTGGAGCGCCGCAGCCACGTGGGCGGCAACGCCTACGACTGCCCGGACGAGGCCGGTGTGCTCATCCACCAGTACGGTCCCCATATCTTCCACACCAACGACAGCCGGGTCTTTGCCTGGCTGTCCCGGTTCACCCAGTGGCGGGACTACCAGCACCGGGTGGTGGCCGACATCCCCGACGAGAAGGGCGGCCGCATGCGCTACCCTGTCCCCTTCAACCTGACCTCTCTGGAAACCGCCTTCGGCCCCGAGGAGGGCAAGCGCCTGGGGGACAAGCTCATCGCCGCCTACGGTGCGGAGAAAAAGGTGACCATCCTGGAGCTGCGCCAGAACCCCGACCCGGAGATTTCCGCCCTGGCCGACTACGTCTATGAGCACGTCTTTGTCCACTACACCATGAAGCAGTGGGGACAGAAGCCCGAGGATATCGACCCCAACACCACCGCCCGGGTGCCCGTGTTCCTCTCCCGGGACGACCGGTACTTCCAGGACGCCTGCCAGGGCATGCCTCTGGAGGGCTACACCCCCATGTTCCAAAAGATGCTGGACCACCCCAACATCAAGGTGGAGCTGGGAGCGGACGCCCTGGAGCGGCTGGACCTGTCCGGCGACGTGCTGAAGGTGGACGGCGTCCCCTTTGAGGGGGAGGTCATCTACACCGGCCAGGCCGACGAGCTCTTCCGCTTCCAGTACGGCCCCCTCCCCTACCGCACCCTGGACTTCCGCTTCGAGACCCTGGAGAAGGACGACTTCCAGGGCTACGGCACGGTGAACTACACCGTGGACCAGGACTACACCCGCATCACCGAGTTCAAGCACCTCACCGGGCAGGTGCTCCCCGGCAAGACCACCATCGTCAAGGAATATTCCCGGGCCTACGGCGGCATTCTGGGGGAGATTCCCTACTACGCCATCATCAACCCGGAGAACAACGCCCTCTACGGCCAGTACAAGGCGCTGGCTGACCGCTTCCCCAACCTGCACCTGCTGGGCCGCCTGGCCGAGTACAAATATTATAACATGGATGCGATTGCGGGCCGGGCGCTGGACCTGGCGGAGGCCCTGCTGACCAAATAAGTCCGGCGGAGAGAACGACGGCCGGAACAATAAGGAGAGACAATCCAATGGACAAGCTGATTACCTTTGCCGTCCCCTGCTACAACTCCGCAGCCTACATGGAGCACTGCGTGGAGACCCTGCTTCAGGGTGGGGACGACATTGAGATTATTCTGGTGGACGACGGCTCCACCAAGGACGACACCCCTGCCATCTGCGACCGCTACCAGGAGCAGTACCCCGACATTGTCCGGGCCATCCACCAGGAGAACGGCGGCCACGGCGAGGGCGTCAACCAGGGCATCCGCAACGCCCGGGGCTTCTACTACAAGGTGGTGGACTCCGACGACTGGGTGGACGTGCCCTCCCTGCACAAGGCCCTGGACAAGCTGCGCCAGTTCCAGCGGGACGGCAAGCCCATCGACATGATGATCTGCAACTACGTCTATGAGCACGCCGAGACCAACACCCAGCGGGTCATGCACTACCGCAACGTGTTCCCCCGGAACAAGGTCTTCGGCTGGGACCAGATTGGCCGCTTCCGCCCCTCCCAGTACCTGCTGATGCACTCGGTCATCTACCGCACCCAGCTGCTGCGGGACTGCAACCTGGAGCTGCCCAAGCACACCTTCTATGTGGACAACATCTTCGTCTACCAGCCCCTGCCCTCCGTGCGCAACATGTACTACCTGGATGTGGACCTGTACCGCTACTTCATCGGCCGCTCCGACCAGAGTGTCAACGAAAAGGTCATGGTCACCCGGGTGGACCAGCAGCTGCGGGTCACCTACCACATGATTGACTCCCACGATCTGCGGGAGGTCTATGCCCAGCACAAGAAGCTGGGACGCTATATGTTCAGCTACCTGGCCATGATGATGGCCATCTCCTCCATCTTCCTGGTCATCGACGGTTCCCCCGAGGCTCTGGGCAAGCGCACCCAGCTGTGGGAGTACCTGCGCGGCGTGGACAGCGGCATCTACCACAAGATGAAATACCGCGCCGTCTCCGCCTTCACCGCCTTCCCCGGCTACCAGGGACGGCGGCTGTCCGTGGGCCTGTACCGCCTGGCCCGGAAGATCTACAAGTTCAACTAAAAAGCACCTCTCCCCCCCGCCCCGCCGGACGGGGGATTTTTTTGTCCTTGACATACCTAGAAAGCCGAGGTATCATATACCTAGAAAGTCTAGGCATCATATTGTCGGGAGCATTTCCCGGGAAAGGATGGTTTGTATGAAGTTTGACAAGGGCCTGGTGGCGGGCAGCAGCACGCTGCTGGTGCTGGCGCTGCTGGAGGGCGGCGACATGTACGGCTACCAGATGATTGAGGAGCTGGCCCGCCGCTCCAACGACGCGTTTCAGATGAAGGAGGGGACCCTCTACCCCATTCTGCACGCGCTGGAGAAGGGGAAGTACCTCGCGTCCTACCAGCAGGAGGCCCCCACCGGGCGGCAGCGGAAGTACTACCGGCTGACCCGGAGGGGGAAAAACCTCCTGGACGAGAAGCGGGCCGAGTGGGCCGCCTTCCACAAGGGCGTGGAGGATGTCCTCTCCGGCGGTGCCAACGCCCTCTCCTTTTCTTAAAAGACTGTCCCGACGCCCAGGGGGCGGAGGGCGTCCCCGAAGGGGGAAAGGAGCAAAAGAACTTATGCGAAACTTCGTTTCGCCTCTTTAATACCAGTGTGGACCTGCAAAGAGGGCGCAGCGGAGGCAGACTGGTGCGTTGGCAGAAAGAAGCGGCGTCCCCGAAGGGGGAAAGAAACAAAAATGTTCTGTGAAACTGCATTTTATTTCTTTGGCACCGGTATGGAACCACAAGGAGAGTGCAGGGAAGGCGGCGTGTTGGCTGGAAGAGAAAAACGTTCCAGAAGATTTTGCCGCTCCTTTTAATGCCTGGGTAAAGCTGGGGTTGGAGAGGGATAGAGAGGAGGAACGCCGGTGGACAACTTGAGACAAAACTGGGAGAGCTGGCTGGATACCGCGGTGGGCGGCATCCGCTTCGGCTATGACCGCCGGGCGGTGCGGGAGGAGCTGGAGGCTCACCTGGAGGACAAGGCAGCGGACCTTCAGCGGTTTTTTCCGGATATGACCGCGGAGGAGGCGGAGGCCCGGGCCATTGGAGAGATGGGCGACGCGGAGGAGCTTCGCTCCGCCCTGGCAAAAATCCACCGGCCCTGGCTGGGCTGGTTGTGGCGGGCCAGCCAGGGGGCCCTGGCCCTCCTGCTTCTGGTGATGACCGTTGTGGGAGCCAATACGCTCATCAATGGCTACGGCCTGGGCGGCTGGTACGACGGAGAAAGCGACCGGCGGACCGAGCAGGATGGCGCGGTATTTCTGGCTCCGGTGGAGGAAGAAGTGACGGTGGAGGGCTGCACCATTACGGTCCCCCAGGCGGTGGTCTGGACCTACGAGGAGGAGAAGGAACTTGAAGTGGCCCTGCGGGTGGAGGATCTCCGCTTCTGGCGAAAGGGCGGCGGACAGTTTGACTTGGTTTCCGCCCGGGACGATCTGGGCGGCTATTATTCCAGCCAGTATGAGTGGACCCGGATGGACCGCTGGTCGGCGCAGGGCTACATCTCCGTGCGGCGGGACGGCTGGGGCCCTTTTCACCAGACCTATTTGCTGCGGATAAGCGGCATTGACCCGGAGGCCCGGTGGATTGAGCTGAACTACGACTGTCTGGGCCGGAGCTTTTCCCTGCGGGTAGATTTGACGGAGGAGGCGGAGGCATGAAACGGAAAAAAGAGCTGCCCCACGGGGCAAAGCTGGCCCGCAACCTGATTCTGCTGCTCCTCCTGGGCGTGTTGGTGTGGGGGCTGACGGGCTTTTCCGCGCCCACGGTGCGGGGCCGGTTCCGGATGGCGGAGCAGGCCAACTGGGCGGGGCCCTCGGATGTTCAGGGGGTTGTTGACACCCGCTATGACCGATGGGTTGTGGCCTCCTGTCAGGACCAGCTGATTGTCTGGCGGGACGGCGGGACCGACCTGGAGTACTGGCCCCGGGCGGAGGAGGGGACCACGCTGGTCCCGGTGCCTGAGAGACGGGTGGACATGGGCGAGGTCTGGGTGGCGGCGGCAGATGTGCCGGAGGGAACCGCCTCCGCCCAGCTGGAGCTGACGGTCCGCTGCTGGTACCGGAGAAATGCCGATGGCTGGACCATTGACAGCCAGCCGGAACAGCCCGGAGGCTCGACGCTGACGGAGCGGTGGGAAAAGAGCTACTCCGCCCAGGGGCAGCTGCTGGAGGACGGAGCCGCGGTGTTCCATGTGGCCGCGGAAGAGGAGCAGTGGGAGAATCAGGAGATGGAGAGCCTGATTTTGAGCTACGCCTATGAGTGGGATCTCTATTGGGCGGAGCAGAACCGGCGGGCGGTGGACTGCCATATGGAAGCGGTCTTCTATGACCGGGCGGGCCAGGAGCTGGGCCGGGCCCAGCTGGCCACAACCGAACAGGGGGGAGCGCCGTGGACCGGAAACTGAACAGGATGCAGCAGTGGCTGAACACAGCGGTGGGCGGTATCCGCTTTGGACCGGACCGGAAGGCAGTGCGGGAAGAGCTGGCGGCCCACCTGGAGGACAAGACGGCGGATTTCCAGCGGATTTTTCCGGACATTTCCCCAGAGGAGGCGGAGGCACGGGCCGTGGAGGAGATGGGCGATGCGGCGGAGATCGGCAAAGAGCTGGCACGGCTCCACAAGCCCTGGCTGGGGTACCTATGGCGGGCCAGCAAGTGGGCGGCCGCGGCACTGGTGCTGGTCCTTGTGGCCATCAACGTGCTGAAAAACGACTACTTTCAGTCCGCCGGGTATCCCCTCTGGGGCCAATTCAGTACGGTGTACGGCCAGACGGAGGGAGAGAAAATCCAGTTGGGCGGCTACACCTTCCAGATTGTAGGGGCTGCCTATGTGGAGTACCCCGAGGACAGCCCCTACATGAATGGCGTGCAGGTAGCCTTTCGGGTGTCCACCCCACGGTTCTGGGAGCGGATCAACGATGGGAGCCTCAAGTCTGCCCTTACCATGACCGGCCCGGAGGGATGGGCCTGGGAGATGGACGGCGGAAAAATGAACGCCAACTGGGAGCTGGGGATAAATCAGACGCTGTGCGGCCTCCGGCGGGCGGAGTGGGGGCTGTTCCACGACACCTATGTAGCCTATGGAGATCTGGAGTGGCCGGAGGGCGAATCAGTCTGTCTGGAGTTTGACTTTGGAAAGGGCAGCTTTACCCTGGACGCGGGACAGCTGGAACGGGTGGTGATGGAATGAGAGAGAAATTGCAGACCCGGTGGGAGCAAAGCAAGTGGAAGGCTCGGATAGACCGGCTTCCACGGCTTTGGCGGCTGAGCCGAGGAAAAAGACTGGCCCTCAATCTGGTGATCATTGCGGTGGCCGGAGCATGGCTGTGGGGGCTGGCGGGCTATCCCCTGCCCACGGCGGAGATGGAGTTTCGTCGGCTGGAGCGGGCCAGCCTGGAGGAGCGGTCGGAGCTGGTGCTGTCTTTGGGCAAGAATCTGGAGGTGCAGGCCCAGGATGGAAGCAGGCACATCTTTGTCCGCCCCATGATGGTCGGGGTGACGGATGACCAGGTGCTGGTGGGCTACGCCAACCGGACTGACCATCCTTTCGATGAGTTGCGGTGCTATGAGCGGGAAGACGGCCCCACCCCCGTCCCTCTCCATCCCAATTTTGTGTCCTGGATGGGTGTGGTACAGGAGGGACAGGAGGATAGTTTTTACAGTACTGCAATCCCGCTTCTGCTGATAGGGGTGCCCGAGGAGGCGGCCTGCGGCGAAATGGAGCTGAAGATTACAGAATGGGAAGATGGGGAGTTTCACCAGGTTGCCCCTTTGTTCGACCTGGGAAACGGCATTTGGCTGGCCCCTGTGGAACAGACAGAGGATGTCTTTAACGCCGCATGGTATCGGAGAGTGGATTACACCCTGAAACTCTATGATAGCGCAGGCGAACCGCTGCTGGAGCGGGAGGGCACCATCCCTGAGCCGCTGTGAGAATCGCTCATTATATATAAGGTAGAGGGCAGGGGCCGGGCCTCTGCCCTCCTTCCCTGCTTGTGGGGCTTGTGGAAGGCAAAAGCCTGGGCCACAAGGGATTGTGCCCAAATTCCCTAACCCGAGGCCTGTAAAAAACGTGTAAAAATTTTTCGAAAAAATTCTTGACACACACGGGACTGTGTTGTAGAATATCAGAGCGCCTGTAAGGGCGCAGTCTGCGATGATGCGGGAGATTGCGGTGAAAACCGGTAACTTCCGCGGAGTATGTCCGTAAAATCGGGCGGCTGAGAGATCCGTGCCACGGCGTATATCGCCCGGCAGGGAGGAAACCGGCCTGTCTATGCGCCGGTTTTTTCGTGGCCAGGAGTGATACGCACGAAAGCGTGGACACACGAAATGCTCTCACCGTACGAAGGCTGGACAAAGTCAACTTTCGTATGTATTTAAGGAGGAAATCCCAATGGCAGCTCAGAAAGAAATGATCCGCATCCGCCTGAAGGCCTATGACCACCAGCTCATCGACCAGAGCGCGGAGAAGATTGTGGAGACCGCCAAGCGCACCGGCGCTTCCGTCTCCGGCCCCATCCCCCTGCCCACCAAGAAGGAAGTCGTCACCATCCTGCGCGCGACCCACAAGTACAAGGATTCCCGCGAGCAGTTTGAGCGCCGCACTCACAAGCGCCTCATCGACGTGGTCAAGCCCTCCCCCAAGACCGTCGAGGCCCTGATGAGCCTGGAACTTCCCGCTGGCGTGGAGATCGAGATTAAGCTGTAAAAACCAGCGTCTGAGCCGTCGTGAGCAGCGCGGATGGACCGGAGCGAGGGATACAAACCAAGGAGGGCTGAAAGCCCGGATGTTTGTGTCCCGAGTCGAAGGGAAGCCGCGCGTCGCGAACAGGCGAAGCGTGAGGACAGCCAATCTCACCTGATTTCATCAGTACCGCAGTCCGCCGCGTCATTGAGGCGGACGGGTCAAGTCGTCGTAGCAATGACGAAGCGACCGAGCCGTTGCGAGCAGCACGGATGGACCGGAGCGAGGGATACAAACCAAGAAGGGCCAAAGCCCGGATGTTTGTGTCCCGAGTCGAAGGGAAGCCGTGCGTTGTGAGCAGGTGAGGCGTGACAGGGCCCAGCCCAACGGGGCCCTTCCGTCAACTACTCCGACCAATAACCTTTGAAGTAGGAGGAAATCCAAATGCAGAAAGCGATCATCGGCAAAAAGATCGGCATGACCCAGATCTTCGATGAAGCCGGCCATGTGGTGCCTGTCACCCTGATTGAGGCCGGCCCCTGCACCGTGGTGCAGAAGAAGACCGCCGAGAAGGATGGCTACAACGCCATTCAGCTGGGCTACGAGACCGTTCCTGAGCGCAAGCTCACCAAGCCTGAGCTGGGTCACCAGAAGAAGGCTGGTCTGGAGGAGTTCAAGAAGGTCCTGAAGGAGTTCGCTCTGGAGGACTGCTCCAAGTTTGAAGTGGGCGACCAGGTGAAGGCCGACCTCTTCGCCGAGGGCGACTTCGTTGACGTCACCGGCATCAGCAAGGGCCACGGCTACCAGGGCGTTGTGAAGCGCCACGGCGCCGCCCGCCTGAAGGAAACCCACGGTACCGGCCCTGTTCACCGCCACGCGGGCTCCATGGGCTCCGGCACCGACCCCAGCCGCATCTTCAAGGGTAAGATCGGCGCCGGCCAGATGGGTAACGAGCAGGTCACTGTTCTGAACCTGGACGTGGTCAAGGTGGACGCCGAGCTGGGCCTCATCGCCGTGCGCGGCGCTATCCCCGGCCCCAAGGGCGGCATCGTCTTCGTGAAGAACACCGTCAAGCACAACGCCGAGAAGAAGGGCGCTGCCGGTATCAGCCTCAACCCGCAGAAGGCCTCTGCCCGTGTCAACCCGCAGAAGGCTTCCGCCCGCAACAAGTAAGGAAAGGAGAGTGTAAATCATGGCAAAAGCAAATGTGTTTAACATGGCCGGCCAGCAGGTCGGTGAGATCGAGCTCTCCGAGGCTGTTTTCGGTATCGAGCCCAACCAGGCTGTGGTCCACGAGGTGGTCAAGAATCACCTGGCCAACTGCCGTCAGGGCACCCAGAGCGCTCTGACCCGCGCCGAGGTTTCCGGCGGCGGCAAGAAGCCCTGGCGCCAGAAGGGCACCGGCCACGCCCGTCAGGGTTCCACCCGCGCTCCCCAGTGGACTCACGGTGGTATCGTGTTCGCTCCCAAGCCCCGCGATTACAGCTACACCCTCAACAAGAAGGTGAAGCGTCTGGCTCTGAAGTCCGCTCTGTCCGCCAAGGCTGCCGAGGGCGCCGTTATCGTGGTGGACGGTCTGAAGCTGGACGAGATTAAGACCAAGACCATGAAGGGCCTGCTGAACGCTGTGGGCGCCACCAAGTCCGTGGTCATCACCCCCGAGGTGGACGACATCGTGGTCAAGTCCGCCCGCAACATCCCCGGCGTGGTCACCACCACCGCCAAGATCCTCAGCGTCTACGACATCGTCAACGCCAAGCAGCTGGTCATTGACAAGGCTGCCCTGGCTATCATCGAGGAGGTGTACGCGTAATGGCTACCAAGGCTTATGACATCATCAAGCGCCCCATCATCACTGAGCAGTCCATGGAGCAGACTGAGATGAAGCGCTACACCTTCGAGGTCGCCAAGACCGCCAACAAGATCGAGATCGCCAAGGCGGTTGAGGAGATCTTCGGCGTCAAGGTCGCCAAGGTCAACACCCTGAACATGCAGGGCAAGATGAAGCGCATGGGCGCCCGGCCCGCTGGCCGCCGCGCCAACTGGAAGAAGGCCATGGTCACCCTGACCGCCGATTCCAAGTCCATCGAGTTCTTCGAGGGTATGGTGTAAGGAGGAGATTGAGAAATGGCTATTAAGACTTTTAAGCCCACTACCCCCTCCCGCCGTCACATGACTGTGTCCGCCTTCGAGGGGATCGACAAGAACGCCAAGCCCGAGCGCGCCCTCACTGAGGTGCTGAAGAAGCACGCTGGCCGCAACAGCTATGGCCGCATCACCGTCCGCCACCACGGCGGCGGCAACAAGCAGAAGTACCGCATCATCGACTTCAAGCGGGACAAGAACGGCAAGGCTACCGTGATTAACCTCCAGTACGACCCCAACCGTTCCGCCAACATCGCCCTCATCGAGTATGAGGACGGCGAGCGCCGCTATATCCTGGCCCCCAACGGCCTGAAGGCTGGCCACATCATCATGACCGGCCCCGATGCCGACATTCTGCCCGGCAACTGCCTGCCCATCGCCAACATTCCCGTTGGTGAAATGATTCACAACATCGAGCTCTACCCCGGCAAGGGCGCTCAGCTGGTTCGCGCCGCCGGCGTGGCCGCCCAGCTGATGGCCAAGGAGAACGGCATGGCTCAGGTCCGTCTGCCCTCCGGCGAGGTCCGCTACGTCCGCGAGAACTGCAAGGCCACCATCGGCCAGGTCGGCAACACCGACTGGGCCAACATCCAGATTGGTAAGGCCGGCCGCAAGCGCCACATGGGTTGGCGGCCCACCGTCCGCGGCTCCGTCATGAACCCCAATGACCACCCCCACGGCGGCGGCGAAGGCAAGAGCCCTGTCGGCCGTCCCGGCCCTGTCACCCCCTGGGGCAAGCCCGCCCTGGGCTACAAGACCCGCAAGACGAAGAACCGCACTGACAAGTTCATTGTCAAGCGTCGTAACAGCAAGTAAGGAGGCAGTGAAAGATGAGCAGAAGCATTAAGAAAGGCCCCTTTTGCGCCCCTGAGCTGCTGAAGCGGGTCGATGAAATGAACGCTAAGAACGAGAAGAAGGTGCTGAAGACCTGGAGCCGCGCCTCCACCATCTTCCCCTCCTTCGTGGGACACACCTTTGCCGTCCACGACGGCCGCAAGCACGTGCCCGTCTATGTCACCGAGGATATGGTCGGCCACAAACTGGGCGAGTTCGTCCCCACCCGCACCTTCAAGGGTCACGCGGGCAGCAAGACCGGTAAGTAAGGAGGAGAGAGAACATGGAAGCTGTTGCTAATCTGAAATATCTGCGGATCTCTCCCCGTAAGGTGAAGATCGTCCTGGACCTCATCCGGGGCAAGGACGTGGCCACCGCCACCGCCATTCTGCTGCAGACCCCCAAGGCAGCCTCTGAGCCCGTGCTCAAGCTGCTGAAGAGCGCCGCCGCTAACGCCGAGAACAACCACCAGATGGACCCTGAGAAGCTGTACGTCAGCGCCTGCTACGCCAACCCCGGCCCCATCATCAAGCGCATCATGCCCCGGGCCCAGGGCCGTGCGTACCGCATCAACAAGCGTACCTCTCACGTCACCATCGTCGTGAGCGAGCGCTAAGGGAGGAGGAACAATATGGGACAGAAAGTGAATCCCCACGGCCTGCGCGTGGGTGTGATTAAGGATTGGGACTCCCGCTGGTACGCCCGCAACGAGCTGGTGGGCGATCTGCTGGTGGAGGACAAGAAGATCCGTGACTACCTGAAGAAGACCCTCTACGGCGCCGGCATCCCCAAGATCGAGATCGAGCGGGACAACGCCAAGGTCCGCATTTACCTCCACTGCGCCCGTCCCGGTGTGGTCATCGGCAAGGGCGGCGAGGACATCAAGAAGATCGAGGCTCAGCTGGTCAAGATGGTCGGCAAGCCCGTGGACCTGAAGATCGTTGAGGTCCGCGACATCGATACCAACGCTCAGCTGGTGGCCGAGAACATCGCCCAGCAGCTGGAGAAGC
The DNA here is from genome assembly GCF_058136395.1 of Pseudoflavonifractor sp. HNCC25GI2. NCBI lineage: Bacteria > Bacillati > Bacillota > Clostridia > Eubacteriales > Oscillospiraceae > Pseudoflavonifractor > Pseudoflavonifractor sp. HNCC25GI2. Next base: position 381,663 of record NZ_JBYUOW010000002.1, on the reverse strand, counting down.
GCATTGGCTTCCGCCGCGCCATGAAGAACTCCATGGGCCGGGCCATGCGCGCCGGTGCCAAGGGCATCAAGATCTCCTGCGCCGGCCGTCTGGGCGGCGCCGAGATTGCCCGCACCGAGCACTATCACGACGGCACCATCCCCCTGCAGACCCTCCGCGCCGACATCGACTACGGCTTTGCTGAGGCTGCCACCACCTACGGCCGCATCGGCATCAAGGTGTGGATCTACAAGGGCGAGGTCCTGACTCAGGCCCTGCGCACCACCCCCCGCACCCTGGACACCAGCAAGCCCTACCAGGAGCGCCGCGAGCGTCCCCGTCGTGACCGTCGGGACGGCGACCGCCGCCAGGGCGGCTTCAACCGTGACCGCCGTCAGGGTGGTTTCAACAACAACCGTGGCCCCCGCCCCGCCGGTCAGGCCAATACTCCTAAGGAAGGAGGCGCTCAGTAATGCTGCTGCCTAAGCGCGTTAAGTATCGCCGCGTTCACCGCGGACGCATGAAGGGCAAGGCCAGCCGCGGCAACACCGTTACCTACGGTGAGTTCGGCCTGCAGGCCACCGAGCCCAGCTGGATCACCAGCAACCAGATTGAGGCCGCCCGTATCGCCATGACTCGTTACACCAAGCGTGGCGGTAAGGTGTGGATCAAGATCTTCCCCGATAAGCCCGTTACCGAGAAGCCCGCTGAGACCCGCATGGGTTCCGGTAAGGGCTCCCCCGAGTACTGGGTGGCCGTGGTCAAGCCCGGCCGCGTGATGTTCGAGATCGCTGGCGTCTCCGAAGAGGTCGCCCGCGAGGCTCTGCGCCTGGCCAGCCACAAGCTGCCTGTCAAGTGCAAGATCGTTAAGCGTGAGGAAACCGAGAAGGGTGGTGAAGCGTAATGAAGGCCAATGAAGTCCGCAAGATGTCCAGCGCCGAGCTGGAGACCAAGCTGCAGGACCTGAAGAAGGACCTGTTCAACCTCCGCCTCCAGCACGCCACCAACCAGCTGGATAACCCCATCCGGATCGCCCAGGTCAAGAAGGATATCGCCCGGGTTAAGACCATCATCCGCGAGCAGCAGCTCGCCGGCCGCTAAGAGGAGGAATAGAAGATGGAAAACAGAACTTCTTCCCGTAAGACCAGAGTCGGCCTGGTGGTTTCGGACAAGATGGATAAGACCGTTGTGGTCGCCATCGCCGACCGCGTGGCCCATCCTCTGTATAAGAAGATTGTCAAGAGAACCTATAAGCTGAAGGCTCACGATGAGAACAACCAGTGCGGCATCGGTGACCGCGTCAAGGTCATGGAGACCCGCCCCCTGTCCAAGGATAAGCGTTGGCGCGTGGTTGAGATCATCGAGAAGGCGAAGTAAGGAGGTGTCGGTATGATTCAGCAGGAAAGCTATCTGAAGGTTGCCGACAACACCGGCGCCAAGGAGATTAAGACCATTCGTGTGCTGGGCGGCTCCAAGCGCAAGTTCGGCAACATCGGCGACGTCATCGTGGCTTCCGTCCGCAAGGCTCAGCCCGGCGGCACCGTGAAGAAGGGCGAGGTCGTGAAGGCCGTTATCGTCCGCACCAGCCGTGGCGTGCGTCGTGCCGACGGCTCCTACGTCCGGTTTGACGACAACGCCGCCGTCCTCATCAAGGAGGACAAGAACCCCCGCGGCACCCGTATCTTTGGCCCAGTGGCCCGCGAGCTGCGTGACAAGGACTATATGAAGATCCTGTCCCTGGCTCCCGAAGTGCTGTAAGGGAGGTCGAGTGAGATGAATAAAATGAGCATTCGCAAGGACGACCTGGTTGTCGTCCTGTCCGGTAAGGACAAGGGCAAGCAGGGCAAGGTCCTGGAAGTCATGCCCAAGGACGGCAAGGTGGTCGTGGAGAAGGTCAACGTGGTCTCCCGCCACACCAAGCCCCGCAAGCAGGGCGACCAGGGCGGCATCCTCCAGAAGGAAGCCCCCATCTACGCCTGCAAGGTGCAGCGCGTCTGCCCCAAGTGCAACAAGCCCACCCGTGCCGCCCACAAGCTGCTGGCCGACGGCAAGAAGGTCCGCGTCTGCAAGAAGTGCGGCGCTGAAATCTGAGAGAGGAGGAGTGATTCCAAATGGCTAACACGCCCAACCTGAAGAAGAAGTATCAGGACGAGGTCGCTCCTGCTCTGATGCAGAAGTTCGGCTACAAGTCCACCATGCAGATTCCCCGCCTGGAGAAGATCGTGGTCAACGTGGGCTGCAGCGAGGCCCGCGAGAACGCCAAGGTGCTGGACGCCGTCGTCAACGACCTGACCACTATCACCGGTCAGAAGGCCGTCATCACCAAGGCCAAGAAGTCCGTGGCTAACTTTAAGCTCCGTGAGGGCATGCCCATCGGCGCTAAGGTTACCCTGCGCGGCAACAAGATGTGGGAGTTCCTGGACCGCCTGTTCAACGTGGCCCTGCCCCGCGTCCGTGACTTCCGCGGCATCTCCGCCGACGCCTTCGACGGCCGCGGCAACTATGCCCTGGGTGTCAAGGAGCAGCTGATCTTCCCCGAGATCGAGTACGACAAGATCGACAAGATCCGCGGCATGGACATCGTGATGTGCACCACCGCCCAGACCGATGAGGAGGCCCGTGAGCTGCTGACGCTCATCGGCGCTCCCTTCGCCGGCCGCTGATAGGAGGAAGAACAATGGCTAAGAAATCTATGATTCTGAAGCAGCAGCGCGCTCCCAAGTTCTCCAGCCGCCAGTACAACCGCTGCAAGCTGTGCGGCCGTCCCCACGCCTACCTCCGGGACTACGGCATCTGCCGTATCTGCTTCCGTGAGCTGGCCTATAAGGGACAGATCCCCGGCGTGAAGAAGGCTTCTTGGTAAGTGAAATGCCCCTGTGCTTCGTGAGGTCCGCTTGCCGTACACAAAGTACGGCGGCGCGGCCCGCACATCGCCCAGGAACATTTTCCTCACCAAGATCGTTTCCTTGAGGCTGGGTGCCGGCCGGGTACACAAAGTACGCCGTCGCCGCGCCCCCTCGCCTGACGAAACGTTCTTCATCAATCCCTGCCCAGCGGTTCAGGACCCTGGAACGCCGCCCCGTGCACGGGGTGTGACCGCTCCTCTCCCCTGCCGGGCAGCCGGGAAAAATTGGATAAGATGTTCCCCGGGGAGGGGCCGAAAGGCTCCTTCCCGGAATAATCTTTCCACGCTTTCGTGTGTGCGGAGCAAAAAACTCTTGTAAACCTTAAAAATATGGGGTATAATTAGTCGATTGCGCCGCCAGGCACAATTTAAGAAACTCCCAACGCAGTCGGGAGTGCGCACCCGGAACCGGGGTTTTGAGAAAAAACCACGGCTGCGGGGATTTGCCCTGTTTGTCCCGAAGGCCAGTGACCGGAGACCGGCGCGAAAAGGCGTCCCGTCCGGCGGTCTTCAAAAGGAGAACAAAAAAGGGCCCTATCCGGTCAAATCCGTCCTGAACGGGCGGTTTTGATATAGATTCCGCGCCTGCCCCAACCAGGCGCAAAGGCGGTTAACAGGTCGGGGAACGCCTACCCCCGATACCTTGCCGTCTGTACCGGCCTGAAAACCGGTAATCTGAATAGGAGGTAAGACTCATGCAAATCACCGATCCCATTGCGGATATGCTCACTCGTATCCGCAACGCGAACAACGCCAAGCATGACACCGTGGACGTCCCCGCGTCCAACATGAAGAAGTCCATCGCGCAGATCCTGCTGGATGAGGGCTATATCAAGAACTTCCAGCTCATCGACGATGGTACTCAGGGCGTTATCCGCATCACTCTGAAGTACGGCCCCGGCAAGGAGAAGGTCATCTCCGGTCTGCGCCGCGTCTCCAAGCCCGGTCTGCGTGTGTACGCCGGCGCTGAGGAGCTGCCCAAGGTCCTGCGCGGCCTGGGTATCGCCATCGTTTCCACTTCCAAGGGCGTCATGACCGACAAGAAGGCCCGTCAGGCCCATGTCGGCGGCGAAGTCCTGGCATTTGTCTGGTAAGGAGGGTTATAGGAATGTCTAGAATTGGTAGAGCTCCTATCGCCATTCCCGCCGGAGTGGAGATTAAGGTAGAGGACAACAACGTTGTCACCGTCAAGGGCCCCAAGGGTACCCTGACCCAGCAGTTCAACCCCAACATGGCCATCGCCGTTGAGGAGAACGTGCTGCATGTCACCCGTCCCAACGACGCCAAGGAGAACCGTGCTCTTCACGGCCTGACCCGCACCCTGATCCACAACATGGTTCTGGGCGTGACCGAGGGCTTTAAGAAGGAGCTGGACGTCAACGGCGTTGGCTACCGTGTGGCCAAGGAAGGCAACAAGCTGGTCATGAACCTGGGCTTCTCCCACCAGGTCACCATGGAGGAGGTCCCCGGCATCACCATCGAGGTGCCCGGCCCCAACAAGATCATCATCCACGGCTGCGACAAGCAGCAGGTGGGCCAGTTTGCCGCCGAAGTGAGAGAGAAGCGTCCCCCCGAGCCTTATAAGGGCAAGGGCATCAAATACACCGACGAGGTCATCCGCCGCAAGGCTGGTAAGACCGGCGCCAAGAAGTAAGAAGGAGGTGTGCCACTATGATCAACAGACCCGATACCCGTTCCCAGCGGCTTAAGCGCCATAAGCGCGTGCGCGCCAAGATTTCCGGCACGCCCGAGCGTCCCCGCCTGAACGTGTTCCGCAGCGAGACCAACATCTATGCCCAGATCATCGACGATGTGGCCGGCAAGACCCTGGTCTCCGCTTCTTCCCTGGAGAAGGACTTCTCCTGCGACGGCACCAAGACCGACGCCGCCAAGCAGGTTGGCCAGCTGGTTGCCGAGCGCGCCAAGGCCAAGGGCATTGAGACCGTGGTCTTCGACCGCGGCGGCTATGTCTATCACGGCCGCGTGAAGGCTCTGGCCGAGGGCGCCCGTGAGGGCGGCCTGCAGTTCTAAGGGAGGAGGAAACAGATAATGGCTAGATTTGAGAGAGAGCCCAGCGAGTTCGTTGAGAAGCTGGTGTTCCTGAACCGTGTATCCAAGACCGTCAAGGGCGGCCGTGTGGCCAAGTTCTCCGCCCTGATGGTGGTCGGCGACGAGAAGGGCCGCGTGGGCTTCGGCCTGGGCAAGGCCGCCGAGGTGCCTGAGGCGATCCGCAAGGGCATCGAGGACGCCAAGAAGAACATGATCACCGTGTCCCTGTCCGGCACCACCATCCCCCACGAGGTGATCGGCGAGTTCGGCGCCGGCCGCGTGCTGATGAAGCCCGCTGCTCCCGGTACCGGCGTTATCGCCGGCGGCCCCGTCCGTGCCGTGATGGAAGCCATCGGCATCAAGGACATCCGTACCAAGTGCCTGCGCTCCAACAATCCGCAGAACGTGGTCTCCGCTACCTTCGAGGGCCTGAAGTCCCTGCGCAGCCCCGAGGAAGTGGCCCGTACCCGCGGCAAGAGCGTGGACGAGATCGTGGGTTAAGGAGGTCATTCACAATGGCGAATCTGAACATTAAGCTGGTCAAGAGCCTGAACGGCCGCATTGCCAAGCACAAGGCGACCGCCGAGGCCCTGGGCCTCCGTAAGATTGGCGACACCACCGTGCAGCCCGACAACGAGGCTACCCGCGGCAAGATCGCCCACATCGGCTACCTGCTCCAGGTTACCGAGGAAAACTAAAAGGAGGCGCGAGACAATGAATCTGCATGAACTCTCCCCCGCCGCCGGCTCCAACACCAAGGCTTACCGCAAGGGCCGCGGCGCCGGTTCCGGCAACGGCAAGACCGCCGGTCGCGGCCACAAGGGCCAGTGGGCCCGCTCTGGCGGCGGCGTGCGCGTGGGCTTTGAGGGCGGCCAGATGCCTCTGGCCCGCCGCATCCCCAAGCGGGGCTTCCACAACATTTTTGCCAAGCCCCTGGAGGCTGTGAACGTCTCCGCTCTCGACAAGTTCGAGGATGGCGCTGTTGTCAACGCCCAGGCCCTGCTGGAGAAGGGCATCCTGTCCAAGTGCCAGTACGGCGTTAAAATTCTGGGCAACGGCAGCATCTCCAAGAAGCTGACCGTCCAGGCTTCCGCCTTCTCCGCCTCCGCTAAGGAAAAGATCGAAGCTGCAGGTGGTAAGGTGGAGGTGGTCTGAGTATGATTCAGACAATCCGCAACGCTTGGGCTGTGCCTGAGCTGCGCAAGAAGATGCTCTTTACCGTCTTCGCGCTGCTCATCTTCCGCCTGGGTTCCGCCATCCCCGTCCCCTATATCGATTCCGCCGCACTGGAGCAGCACCTCGCCCTCCAGAGTGGCACCATCCTGGGGCTGATGAATGCCATGAGCGGCTCCGCCTTCTCCATGGCTACCCTGTTTGCCCTGAGCATTCAGCCCTATATCAACAGCTCCATTATCATCCAGCTGCTCACCGTGGCCATCCCCGCTCTGGAGCGGCTGGCCAAGGAGGGCGGCGAGGAAGGCCGCAAGAAGATTGCCTCTATCACCCGGTACACCACCGTGGCCATCGCCCTGCTCCAGGGCTTCGGCTACTACTCCCTCATCAAGAGCTACGGCCTTGTTGAGACCGGCAGCATGAATGCCATCTGGGTGGGCATCGTCATCGTCCTCTCCTTCACCGCCGGCTCTGCCTTCCTGATGTGGCTGGGCGAGCAGATCACCGAGTTCGGCATCGGCAACGGCATCTCCATTCTGCTGTTCGCCGGTATCGTCTCCCGGTTCCCCCGCATGGTCAGCGACTGCATCAGCGGCGTGACCCTGTGGAACCAGGTGCAGAAGGGTACCGTTACCACCGAGACCCTCACTGAGGCCGGCTACACCGCCGACCAGGCTGCGGCCTACCTGAACAAGGCCCTGGCCCCCTGGATGATTCCCCTGATCATCATCGGCCTTCTGGTCCTGGTGGTGTTCATCGTCTTCATCTCCAACGCTGAGCGCCGTCTGCCCGTGCAGTACGCCAAGCGCGTTGTGGGCCGCAAGATGTACGGTGGCCAGTCCACCCACATCCCCATGAAGGTGAACATGTCCGGCGTTATGCCCATCATCTTTGCCCAGTCCATCGCCTCCCTGCCCGCTACCATCGGCGCCTTCGCCGGCTGGACGGTTAAGAGCGAGGGCTTCGGCGGCGGCATGATGCGGCTGTTCGACACCACCAAGCCCTTCTACAGCGTGCTCTATTTCCTCCTCATTGTGGGCTTCAGCTATTTCTACGCCACCATGCAGTTCAACCCCATTGAGGTGTCCAACAACCTGAAGAAGAACGGCGGCTTTATCCCCGGCTTCCGTCCCGGCAAGCCCACCGCCGACTTCATCACCAAGGTTCTGTCCAAGATCACCATGTTCGGTGCTCTGTACCTCTCCGTGGTCGCCATCGCGCCCATCATCACCGGCAACATCGTGGGGTACAGCTCTCTGGCTATCGGCGGCACCTCCATCATCATCGTGGTAGGCGTCGCTCTGGAGACCGTCAAGCAGATGGAGGCCCAGATGCTGATGCGGCACTACAAGGGCTTCCTGGAGTGAGAAGGGAGTAGGTTGTCATGGGAATGAAGCTGATCCTGCTGGGCGCCCCCGGCGCCGGCAAAGGCACTCAGGCTGAGATCCTCAGCGCCAAGCTGGGCATCCCGACCATCTCAACCGGCAACATTCTGCGCGCTGCCATTCAAGAGGGTACCGAGATTGGCCTGCAGGCCAAGTCCTATATGGACGCCGGCAAGCTGGTCCCCGACTCTATTATCATCGACATTGTGGCCCAGCGGCTGAGCCAGCCCGACTGCGCCGAAGGCTTTATCCTGGACGGGGTGCCCCGCACCCTCCCCCAGGCCGAGGCCCTGGACCAGCACGGTGTCTCCTTTGACCATGTGCTGTCCATCGAAATCTCCGATGAGGAGATTGAGCAGCGTATGTCCGGCCGGCGGGTGTGCTCCAAGTGCGGAGCTCCCTACCACGTGAAGGCCAAGCCCCCCAAGCAGGAGGGCGTGTGCGACGCCTGCGGCGGCCCCCTCATGCAGCGGGACGACGACAAGGCTGAGACCGTCCACCACCGCCTGGAGGTCTATCATGCCGAGACCGAGCCCCTGAAGGGCTACTATGAGAAGAAGGGCGTGCTCGTCCCGGTGGACAATCAGCCCACCATTGAGGCGACCACCCAAGTGATTGTGGAGGCCCTGGGGATTTGATGGCAATGGAACTTATCTCACTGAAATCGCCCCGGGAGATTGAGGCTATGCGCCGGGCCGGACGGATTACCGCCCAGGCCCGTGCCCTGGCCGCCTCCATGATTCGACCCGGCGTCACCACCCACGAAATCGATACGGCGGTGCGTCGGTTTATTGAAAGCCATGGCGCCAAGCCCTCGTTCCTGGGCTACGCCGGCTTTCCCGGATCGGCCTGCATCTCCATCAACGAGCAGGTCATCCACGGCATCCCCGGTCCCCGGAAGCTGAAGGAGGGGGACATCGTCAGCGTGGACGTGGGCGCCTACATCGGCGGCTTCCACGGCGACTGCGCCGGCACCTACCCCTGCGGACAGGTGAGCGACGAGGCCATGCGCCTCATCAAGGTCACCGAGCAGAGCTTCTGGGAGGGCATCAAGTATGCCAGAGAGGGCTGCCGCGTCTCCGATATCGGTCACGCTGTGCAGGCGTATGTGGAACAAAACGGCTTCTCTGTGGTCCGCGACTTCGTGGGTCACGGCGTGGGCGCCAAGCTCCACGAGCCCCCCGAGGTGCGCAACTTCGGCCCCGCAGGCCACGGCCCCCGGCTGCTGCCGGGCATGACCCTGGCGGTGGAGCCTATGGTGTGCGCCGGAGACTGGCAGGTGAAGGTACTGGCCGACAAGTGGACCACCGTGTCCCTGGACGGCTCGCTCACCGCCCACTATGAAAACAGTATCCTGATCACCGACGGTGAGCCGGAAATTCTCACCGTCACCGGAGAGTGAAATCCATGTATGATTACACCGGCTGGATCGTCCTGGCAGATGCCGGACGGGACAAGGGCGGAGTATTCTGCGTGGTGGGCGTGGAGGGAGAACGGCTGCTGCTGGCCGACGGCAAGCGGCGGAAGGTCTCCCACCCCAAGCGGAAAAAGCTGGGCCACGTCCGGCCCCTGGACCGGGCCGAATTTGACCATCCGGCCATCGGAAAGCTGAAAGAAGGAAAACCGGTGTCTGACCGGGAACTGAGACGGGCGCTGGCCGCCTTTCAAGGAGGGAATCACGCTTGGCGAAAGACGATATGATCGAGTTGGAGGGAGTCGTCACCGAATCCCTTCCCAACACCACATTCCATGTGGATATCGGAAACGGCCATATCATCCTGGCACATATCTCCGGCAAACTGCGTATGAACTTCATCCGCATCCTGCCCGGAGACAAGGTGACCGTTCAAATGTCACCCTACGACCTCACCCGAGGCCGTATTACCTGGCGTTCTAAGTAACTATCAACGACCGAATCGTCCGGCTTTCTCCGGAAGCCTTGCCTTCCGGGGTCCGACCAGACTCCCGTCCCCCCGCGGGGACAAGCGGCCGCAAGGCCGCTCCCAAATGCGAGCCCAGCGTAGCGGGTCGCATTTGGAGAGGAGGAGCGGCGGAATGAGCGAGCCTTCCCCGTGTAGGGGAGGCGAGGGATATGGAGCCCGCGACGACGAGGGGCCATAAAGGCATTCATCAGGAGGTTTTAACAATGAAAGTCAGACCGTCCGTGAAGCCCATGTGCGAGAAGTGCAAAGTCATTAAGCGCAAGGGCAAAGTCATGGTAATTTGCGAAAACCCCAAGCATAAGCAGAGACAAGGTTAATTGGAGGTGCTGTAAAAAATGGCTCGTATTGCCGGTATTGACCTGCCGAGAGAGAAGAGAATCGAAATCGGCCTCACTTATATCTACGGCATTGGGCGCACCAGCGCCAACAAGATCCTGGCCAAGGCCGGGATTAACCCCGACACCCGCGTGAAGGACCTCACCGAGGACGATGAGGCCAAGCTGCGCGAGGTTATTGCCCATGAGTACACCGTAGAGGGCGACCTGCGCCGTAACGTGGCGATGGACATCAAGCGCCTGACCGAGATTGGCTGCTACCGCGGCATCCGTCACCGCAAGGGTCTGCCCGTCCGCGGTCAGCGGTCCAAGACCAACGCCCGTACCCGCAAGGGTCCCAAGCGTACCGTCGCCAACAAGAAGAAGTAAGGAGGGATAACACATGGCTGCGAATACCAAGGGTAAGAAAGTGGTGCGTAAGCGCCGCGAGCGTAAGAACGTAGAGAAGGGCCAGGTGCATATCCGCTCTTCCTTCAACAACACCATGGTCACCGTCACCGACGCGCAGGGCAACGCCCTGTCCTGGGCCTCCTCCGGCGGCCTGGGCTTCCGTGGTTCCCGTAAGTCCACCCCCTTCGCCGCTCAGACTGCCGCCGAGACGGCTGCCAAGGCCGCGATGGAGTATGGCCTGAAGACCGTTGAGGTCTTCGTGAAGGGCCCCGGCGCCGGCCGTGAGGCTGCTATCCGGGCACTGCAGGCCGTGGGCCTGGAGGTCACCCTGATCAAGGACGTGACTCCCGTTCCCCACAACGGCTGCCGTCCCCCGAAGCGCCGCCGCGTCTGATTAGAAGGAGGTTTTGACACATGGCCAGAAATATGCAGCCCATTGCCAAGCGGTGCAAGGCTCTCAACCTGTCCCCTGCCGCCATGGGCTATGCCAAGAAGACTACCAATCGTAACCCCAAGGGCCAGATGCGCAAGAAGCAGTCTGAGTACGCTATGCAGCTGACCGAGAAGCAGAAGGTCAAGTTTGTCTACGGCATCATGGAGAAGCAGTTCCATATGTACTATGAGAAGGCTTCCCGCATGCAGGGCAAGACCGGTGAGAACCTGCTGACCCTCATCGAGCGCCGTCTGGACAACGTGGTGTATCGCCTGGGCTTTGCTCAGACCCGCCGCGAGGCCCGTCAGCTGACCACCCACGGTCACTTCACCGTCAACGGCCAGCGGGTGGACATCCCCTCCTACCTGGTCAAGGCCGGTGACGTCATCGAGGTCCGGGAGAAGAGCCGCTCCTCTGTGAAGTTTAAGCGGCTGCTGGGCGAGGATGCCCCCGTGGTCAACGTGCCCAAGTGGCTGGACCGCAACAAGAATACCCTCCAGGGCACCGTCGTTGCCATGCCCACCCGGGACGACATCGACTTCCCCGTGGAAGAGCACCTCATCGTCGAGCTGTATTCTAAGTAATCTCTGTCCGCCTGCCGCTTCGGCTCAGGCCGGAGCGGCCCGGCGGCATCCACTTAGACAACCCTCAGATATTGGTGAGCTGAATGAGGCGGCCTGAAGACGCCGCCGAGATAAGGAGGGTATCCTAGCATATGGTAGAAATTGAAAAGCCCCGTATCGAATGTGTAGAGAATCCCGGCGACACCTCCTACGGCAAGTACGTGGTGGAGCCCCTTGAGCGAGGCTACGGCACCACTCTGGGCAACTCCCTGCGCCGGATTCTGCTGTCCTCTCTGCCTGGCACCGCGGTGACCTCCATCAAGATCGCCGGTGTCCAGCATGAGTTTACCACCATCCCCGGCGTCAAGGAGGACGTCACGGAGATCGTCCTGAATGTCAAGGGCATCATCGCCAAGCTGTACTGCGATGGCGTGAAGACCGTCCACATCGAGGCCGCGGGCGAGTGCAAGGTCACCGCCGGCGACATCAAGGCGGACGCCGACGTGGAGATCCTCAATCCCGACCTCCACATCGCCACCCTGGGCCCGGACGCCACCCTGTCCATGGAGCTGACCCTGTCCCACGGCCGGGGCTATGTCTCCGCGGACAAGAACAAGCCCGCCCAGTCCATCATCGGCCTGATCCCCGTGGACTCCATCTACACCCCCGTGCGCAAGGTCAACTACACCGTGGAGAACACCCGTGTGGGTGACGCCACTGACTATGACAAGCTGACCCTGGAGGTGTGGACCAACGGCACCATCGACGCCCGCGACGCGGTGTCCCTGGGCGCCCGCATCCTCTGCGACCACTTCACCCTGTTCACCGACCTCAGCGAGACCATGGGCAACAAGTCCACCGTGGTCGAGAAGGCTGAGACTCAGCGCGACAAGGTGATGGAGATGACCATCGACGACATGGACCTGTCCGTCCGCTCTTACAACTGTCTGAAGCGGGCCAACATCAACACGGTGGAGGACCTGATTTCCAAGACCGAGGAAGAGATGATGAAGGTCCGGAACCTGGGCCGCAAGTCCCTGGAAGAGGTCATCAATAAGCTGGCTATGATGGGCCTGTCCCTGGCCAGCGACGACAATAACAACTAAGCGCGAAGGATAGGCGCACAGGGGAGACAGACTTCGGAGCGAATGGGCAAAGCCCAGAGCCCGCACAGCGGGATTGGGTTTGCCCGTAGTCGGAGAAGTTGTCGACCCGGCCGTGCGCCCAATCCGCAGCGTGATAATGCGAAGCGCCGAATCCCTGAAAAGGCGGAAGCGCTTCTGAGGGGCAGCGTGGAAGGTATGTAACGTTCCGCTTCCCGTGCGGCCGTCGGCCGTCCCGAAAGGGTGTCCCGGGTTCCACAGGGAACCCAATGAACGAATTTTATCAGATCTCGCCACGCGAGGTCGAAGGAGTGTTTCTCATGTCTCTGAAGAACCGTAAGCTGGGCCGCACCAGCGATCAGCGTAAGGCTATGCTCCGTGCCATGGTTACCTACCTGCTGGAGAACGGCCAGATCAAGACCACTGTCACCCGCGCCAAGGAAGTCGCTCCCGTGGCCGAGAAGATGATTACTCTGGCTAAGGACAACACCCTGGCTTCTTACCGTCAGGCCCTTGGTTTCATCACCAAGGAGGATGTGACCAACAAGCTCTTCAAGGAGATTGGTCCCAAGTATGCCGACCGTAACGGCGGCTACACCCGCATTGTCCGCATTGGCCCCCGCCGCGGCGACGCTGCTGAGATGGCCATCATCCAGCTGGTGTAATCCATCACAGGATAACGAAAAGTCCCGTCCATTTTGGACGGGACTTTTTTTGCGTCGCCGCGGCGGGCAGAAGGGGGCCCGCGAGACCTGTAAACCTGTCTGCATCAGCGCTTGACAGACGGGTTAATCCACGGCACAATGAGATGTGCAAAAAATTCAGAGGGGGTAAGGAGATGAATTGGCTATCCTTTCTGGTCTACGCAGTTATCACCGCCGCCACGCCGGGCCCCAACAATATCATGTCCATGTCCAACGGAAGCCGGTTGGGCTTCCGGGGCGCCTTGCCCTTTAACCTGGGCATCTGGGTGGGATTTTCAGTGGTGATGGTGCTGTGCACCGCCTTCTGCTCCGGCCTCGCCACTCTGATTCCCAAAATCAAGCTGCCCATGCTCATCGCCGGGGCGGCCTACATGCTCTATCTGGCCTGGGGGACCTTCCGGGGCTCCGGGGACATTGAGGAGGACCACTCCCGGGAGGGCTTCCGGTCGGGGCTGCTCCTTCAGTTCATCAACCCCAAAATCTACATCTACTGCATTTTGTCCATGGAGGCCTACATCCTGCCCGTTTACCACGGCCAGCCCCTGATTTTGCTGGCGTTTGCGCTGCTGCTCTCCACCATCGGCTTTGTGTTCACCCTGTGCTGGTCCGCATTCGGGGCACTGTTCCGCCGTCTCTTCTCCCGCCACGCCCGGGCGGTCAACACCGTGATGGCCCTGCTGCTGGTCTACTGCGCTATTTCCCTCTTCCTGGGCTAACCGGGAAGAGGCTTTTTTTTCGGACGGAACTTTGGTATAATAACTCCCGAACGAACAATCGGGAGAGGAGAAAAAACCATGTCAAAGAGCGGAGGGGGCCACAACGACAAGCTGGACCTCTTTAAGTGTATTTCCATCTACGCCGTGGTGGTGGCCCACGTTCCACTGCCGGGGCGGTTCGGCTTGGCCCTGTGCGCCCTGGCCAAGTTTTCGGTGGTGCTGTTTTTCCTCACCGCCGGCTACTTCTCCTATGAAAAATCCCCCGCCGCCCTGGCCCGCAGCGCGGTCAAAACCGGACGGCTGCTGCTGCTTACCTCGGTGGGGCTGCTGATCTTCGGCTGTGTGCTGGCGGTGCGCCAGGGGACGACCGTGTCCGCCTATCTCCTGGGGCGGATGGACCCCTTCTTTCTCAAGGAGATTGTGCTCTATCAGCTCCTCCCCCTCCCCTACTCCTGGCCCATGTGGTACCTGGCCTCCCAGTTTGTGGTATACCTGCTGTGGATGGTGCTGGCCTGGGTGGCGAAAAAGCTGGGCAAGTCCCTGCCCTACAACCTGCTGGCCCTGGTGGCGGTGGCCCTGCTGGTCTTCCACATGTACCACGTGGAGTGGCAGGTGCTCACCGGCGGGACGGCCTGGGACAGCAAGCTGGTGCGCAACGCCTGGCTGGATGGATTCCCCTTCTTCGCTCTGGGGGCATTCATGGCCCGGCACCGGGCGCGCATCCAGAGCCTGCCTGTAAAGCCCCTGTGGGTGGGGGCCGTGCTGTGCGTGGGGCTTGCGCTGGTGGAGTTCTCCCAGGTGGAGGTCGTGGATGTGCTGCTGGGCACCACCCTGCTGGCCCTGATCCTTATGGCCATCGCCCTGGCCAGTCCGGGCGTTGAAAGCCCCCTGCTGCGGCGCACCGCCTGCTTCTGCGGCCGGGAGCTGACCTTTTTCATCTATGTGCTCCATGTCCCCATCTACGGTGTCATTTTGGAGTGGCGGGATCAGGTGGAGGCCTTTGTATGGCTGTACCAGCATCGGGTGACCCTCTTTCCACTGGTTTCCGTCCTGTCCACCCTGGCGGCGCTGGGTATCTATGAGCTGTCCCAGTGGCGGCGGGGGCTGAAAGCAAAGAGGAGTTAAAGCATGAAGATCATTGACGCCCATCTGCACCTGTTTCCCTCCTCCCCACGCACAGATGAGATGGCCCAAAAGGTGGGCCACGAGAACAGCACGGAGCACCTTCGGCAGGTGTACGGGAAGCTGAACATGGTCCACGGGGTGGTGATGGGTAACCACAGTCTGGAGACGGACTACCACGACTACCCCCGGGACCTGTTTCACTACTGCGTGGGGCTGGACAGCTCCCTGCTGGAGGGAGGCAAGCGGCAGATTCCCGACCTGCCCGACCGGGTGGAGGAGCACCTGAAGCGGGAGAACTGCTGCGGGGTGAAGCTCTACCCCGGCTACAACCGCATCTGGCTGTCCGACCCCATGTATGAGCCCATCTACCAGCTGGCCGCCCGGTACGACAAGCCGGTGGCCGTCCACATGGGGCTCACCGCCTTTCCCCGGGCCCATCTGAAGTACAGCCACCCCCTGGTGCTGGATGAGACCGCCGCCGACCACCGGCACACCCGGTTTGTCATGTGCCACTTCGGAAATCCCTTTCTGGAGAGCGCGGCGGCGGTGGTGGAGAAAAATCCCAACGTGGCCGCTGACCTGTCCGGCCTGCTGGAGGGTAGGGTGGATGTGGAGACCTACTTCCGGGAGCAGGCGGGGTACGCGGGGCTGCTGCGCACCTGGCTCACCGCCATCGGGCAGTGGGATGACATCCTCTACGGCACCGACTGGCCCATTGTGAACCTGGGGGAGTACATCGACTTTGTGAAAGGCCTGGTGCCTGAGAAGCACTGGGAGAAGGTGTTCTTCCACAACGCCAACCGGATGTACGGTCTTGGCTTATAAAGAGAAAAACGGAGTTTCCCCGGGAAATGGGGAAACTCCGTTTTGTTACTTCAAAAAGCGGCGGGCCAGCTTCATCTTCTCCGGGGTGTAGGGCGGGTAGCGCACCGGCAGGTCCACCCGGGAGGAGGACTGGAGCACTCCCTTCACGTGGGAGAAGGTGTCAAAGCTGTATTTGCCGTGGTAGCGGCCCATGCCGCTGTTCCCCACCCCGCCAAAGGGCAGGCGGGGATTGGTGAGGTGGAGAATGGTGTCGTTGATGCAGCCGCCGCCGAAGGGCACCCGCTCCACGAAGCGGCGCCGGACGGCCCTGTCCTGGGAGAAGAGGTAGAGGGCCAGGGGCCGGGGGCGGTCCAGAATGAAGTCCCCCGCCTCCTCCAGGCGGTCAAAGGGGATAACGGGCAAGACGGGGCCAAAGATTTCCTCCTGCATCACCGGATTCTCCGGGCTCACGTTGTCCAGAATGGTGGGCTGGATGCGCAGGGTGTCCTCATTCCAGCCGCCCCCAAAGACCACCTTGTCCGGGTCAATGAGGGAGCACACCCGGTGGAAGTGCTTTTCGTTGATCATGTGGACGTAGCCCTGGTTGTCCAGGGCGTTTTTGCCGTAGAGGCGGTGGACCCAGTGCTCCGCCCGCTCCAGGAAGGCGTCCTTCACCCGCCGGTCGATGAGCAGGTAGTCCGGGGCCACGCAGGTCTGGCCGCAGTTTAAAAGCTTGCCGAAGACAATCCGCCGGGCGGCCAGGTCCAGCCGGGCGGTGGCGTCCACCACGCAGGGGCTCTTGCCCCCCAGCTCCAGGGTGACGGGGGTGAGGTGTTTGGCCGCCTTCTCCATCACCAGCTTGCCCACCTCCACCCCGCCGGTGAAGAAGATATAGTCGAAGTGCTGCTCCAGCAGGGCCTGGTTCTCCGCACGGCCTCCCTCCACCACGGAGACGTACTCCGGGGGGAAGCAGGCCTCCACCAGTTCCCGGAGGGCTGACGAGGCGGCGGGGGCGTAGGCTGAGGGCTTCAGAATGCAGCAGTTGCCCGCGGCAATGGCCCCGATGAGAGGCTCCAGGGAGAGAAGGATGGGGTAGTTCCAGGGGGCCATGATGAGGGACACCCCGTAGGGCCGGGGCAGGGTGAAGCTTTTGCCCGGAAAGAGGGACATGGGGGTGGCCACCCGCTTGGCCTTGGCCCAGCGGCGGAAGTGCTTTTTCACATAGGACAGCTCCGAGCGGGTGAGGCCCACCTCGCAGAGATAGCCCTCCCCCGCCGACTTGCCCAAATCCGCTTTGAGGGCGTCCAGCAGGGCGTCCTCCCGGGCCCGGAGGGCATCCTCCAGGGTGTCCAGGGCCTGTTGCCGGAAGGCCAGGTCCAGAGTGGCGCCGGTGCGGAAATAGGCGCGCTGGGCGGAAACGAGGGCTTGAATATCCATGGGAGTCTCCTTTCGGGGGTGGGGATGTAAGATGTGCCTGGGACGGCTTAAAAGAGGTCAGGCCCGGGCAGCTACGAACAGATTGGGGGGAGCGGGGAACAGGTTCTCCCGCTCCAGGACAGTGAAGCCGTTCCGGGCAATCTCCTCCTCCAGCTTCTTCATGGAGTAGAAGGCCACATAGGGCATGGATCCGGTGTGGCTCTTCCAGAACTTCTTGATGCCCACCTTGGTAATTTGCTCCCCAAGGCAGTCGGTGGCCGAGAGGAACAGCCCGCCGGGCTTCAGCAGGGAGCGGATGCGGGAGAGGACCTGCTGGGGGTTGTCCACATAGCACAGCACGTTGTAGGCCAGCACCGCGTCAAAGCTCCCCTCCTCCAGGCAGGGGTCAAAGAGGTCGGTGTTGGTGACCAGAGTGTTGGAAAGACCCGCCGCCTCCACCTTGGCCGCCGCCTTGGAGGCCATCTGGTCGGAGATGTCGATGGCCCGCAGATGGGCCACATGGGGGGCCACCTGGAGGGTGACGATGCCGGTGCCACAGGCAAACTCCAGCACGTTGTCCTCCGGCTTGAGGTACTTGAGGGTATTGGCCACCGTCTTGTCATAGGCCGCGGCATATTGGGAGCCAGACGACTGGTCATAGGTGCGGGAACGCTGGTTCCAGAAGTCCTGGGGGGTAATCATACTTGCACGTCCTTTCCCTGCATGTCGGCTCTGAGGCCGGATTTGTTTCATTATACCTCCTTTTTTCTCACTTTACCACCGGAAGAAGGCCCCTTTTGAAAAAAGAAGGAAAACAGGCTGGACTTTTTCGGGAAACTGTTGTAAAATGCAACAGTTGCAAATGACAACAAAGGAGGCGGGTGCCGTGCAGGACCGGATTGAGATTTACCGGCGGGTGGAGCGGCAGTACCTGCGGGACAAGCTGGGGGCCCTGGGCCTGCAGACGGTGGATGGCATGGTGCTGCGGCTGGCGGCCCGGGAGGGCCGCATGTGCCAGGAGGACATCGCCAAGCGGGTGGTGCTGGACAAGGGCGCCGTGGCCCGGGCGGTGGCCCGGCTGGAGGAGCGGGGCCTGGTGGAACGGGTGGTGCCCGACCGGTGCCGCCGGGAGAAGCTGGTCTCCCTCACCCCGGCGGGGGAGGACGTGTTTCAGGCCATTGAGACGGCGCTCCAGGAGTGGAACCGCATCTGCTACCAGAGCTTCTCGCCGGAGGAGCGGGCGGAGTACGACGCCTTTTTGACCCGGATTACCGAGAATGTGGTGAAGTTTAAGAGGGAGGAACAAAATGGTTAAGAATATGACGGAGGGGAAGCCCCTTCCGCTGCTCTTTTTCTTTGCCCTGCCCATGGTGGCGGGCAATCTGTTTCAGCAGCTTTACAACATGGTGGACACCGCGGTGGTGGGCAAGTTTGTGGGCGAGGACGCCGTGGCGGCGGTGGGCTCCTCCTTCCCCATCGTGTTTTTGTCGGTGGCCGTGGCCTCCGGACTGTCCATGGGCTGCAACGTGGTGGTGTCCCAGCTCTTCGGTGCCAAGCGCATCCATGAGATGAAATCCACCATCTCCACCGCCATCATTTCCCTGAGCGTGCTGGGCCTCATTATCATGGGCCTGGGTACCCTGCTGGCCGGGCCTCTGCTCCAGCTGCTGGGCACCGACCCGGATATTATGGCCGATTCCCAGCTCTATCTGCGCATCTACTTCGGCGGGGCGGTGTTCCTCTTCCTCTACAACACCCTCAACGGCATCTACAACGCCCAGGGCGACAGCCGCACCCCCCTGGTCTTTCTAATGATCTCCAGCCTCACCAACATCGTGCTGGACCTCCTCTTTGTCATCCGGTTTGACATGGGGGTGGCGGGGGTGGCCTGGGCTACCCTCATTGCCCAGGGTATGTGCGCGGTGGCCTCCCTGGTGGTGATGTTCCGGCGGATGAAGCGGATGCCCTGCGAAAAGGAGATGGAGGGGAAGAAAATCCCCCTCTTCCACTCCCTGGCTGTGCGGCGCATTGCCCAGATTGGCCTGCCCTCCATGCTCCAGCAGTCCCTGGTCTCCCTGTCCATGATGCTTATGCAGGGCCTGGTCAACTCCTACGGCAAGGTGCTGGTGGCCGGCTACACCGCCGCCACCAAGATCGACACCCTGGCCATGCTGCCCAACATGAACTTCTCCAACGCCATGTCCAGCTACACCGCCCAGAACATCGGCGCGGGCAAGTACGACCGGGTGAAGGAGGGCCTGAAGGCCTGCATCTTCATGGTGGTGGTCTTCTCCCTGCTCATTACCATCATTATTTTCCTCTTCGGAAACCAGCTGCTGTCCCTGTTCCTGGATCCGGGGGACACCTCCGGCGCGTTGGGCTACGGCCTTGCCTACATGCACACCGTGTCCGTCTTCTACATCCTCATGGGCATGCTCTTTGTGCCCAACGGCATGCTCCGGGGCGCCGGCGACATGGGGGCCTTTACCCTCAGCTCCATGGCCAACCTCTTTTCCCGGGTGGCCATCGCCTACGTCCTGGCCTACCTCACCCCCCTGGGAGCCAACTCCATCTGGTGGTCTATCCCCGCCGGCTGGGCCATCGGCGCTTCCGTCTCCCTGCTGCGGGTGAAAAGCGGCAAGTGGATGCGCAGCAGCGTGGCCGACATGGTGAACTGAATCAAACAGAAAAGGGCCCCCGGACAAGCTGTCCGGGGGCCCTTTTTGTGATTGGATGTTACACCAGGCCGATGGCGCACTCCACGGCGATGGCCACAATGACCACCAGCAGGGAGATGATGAAGCCGTGAATCATGGGGTTGATGCCCGACTTGCGCATCTGTCTAAAATCGGTGTTCATGCCGATGGCGGCCAGGGCAGCCACCATGAGGAACTTGCTCAGCTCCTTCATGCTCTCGGAGAACACGGCGGGGAACAGCCCCAGGCTGTTGAGACCGGCCATGGCCAGGAAGCCCAGGATGAACCAGGGGAAGATGGTGGTGAGGTGGACCCGCTCATTGTCCTCCCCCACTCCGGCGGCCCGGCGCTCCCGGAGGGCGATGACGCTGAACACCAGCACGGTGGGGATGATGGACAGGGTGCGGGTGAGCTTGACCATGGTGGCAAAGTCGCCGGCGGCCTCAGAGAAGGCGTAGCCCGCCGCCACCACGCTGGAGGTGTCGTTCACTGCGGTACCGGCCCACAGGCCGTAGGCTACATCGGACAGGCCCATGGCCCGGCCCATAATGGGAAAGAGGACAATCATCACCATGTCGAAGAGGAAGGTGGCGGACATGGCGTAGGCGATGTCGGTGTCCTCGGCGTCAATGACCGGGGCCATGGCGGCGATGGCGGAGCCGCCGCAGATGCCGGTGCCGGCGGAAATCATGTTGGACAACCGCCAGTTGAGGCCCAGGGCCTTGCCCACGAAGTAGCCGCCGCCGAAGCAGGTGAGCAGGGTGAAGAGCATCACCGTCAGGGACAACCGGCCGATGTGCAGCACCGTGCCCATGCTCAGGGAGGCACCCAGCAGGATGATGGCGAACTTGAGAATCTTCTTGGAGGTGAACTTCAGGCCCGGGGCCATCTTGGCGCCCGGCTGGCGAATCTGGTTCAGAATCATGCCCAAAAACAGGGCGATGACCGAAGCGCCGATGAGGGGGATGGGCAGCAGGTCTTCCACCAGCTTGGCCACGGCGGCAATGGCCAGGGCGGCGGCGAAGCCGGGCAGCAGTCCGGGGAGGGATTTTACAGCAGTCATAACAATTCCTTCCTTTTCACACACGGGTTTTGGTGATGTCAGTGTACCAAGAATTGACTATAAAATCAAATTATGATACATTATATTTAATAACGAAACGTTATGGAGGAAATCGACATGCTGGACAGCAAGCTGGAGACCTTTCTCACCGTGGCACGGCTGGGGAGCTACACCCTGGCCGCCAATGAGCTGCACATCACCCAGCCCGCCGTCACCCAGCACGTGCGGAAGCTGGAGGAGTACTACGGCTGCCGCCTCATCGACTTCACCGGACACCAGCTGCGGCTGACGGCGGCGGGGGAGCTGCTGCTGCGGTACGGCACCCTCCAGCAGGCCAACGAGCGCTCCATGCTGGAGCAGATGGAGGGCGTGAGCCGCACCCTGCGGGTGGGGGCCACATTGTCCATCGCCGACTACTACCTCCCCGCTCTGCTGGGCCCCCACCTGGGGGAGCGGGGCTGGGGGCTGAGCCTCCAGGTGGGCAACACGGAGGAGATGCTGGACAAGTGCGCCCGGGGGGAGCTGGACTGCGCCTTTATTGAGGGGATGTTCGGCGGGGAGGATTTCTGCCGCCACGTCCTGCTCACCGAGGACTTTTTGCCGGTGGCCGGGGCAGGCCACCCCCTGGCTGGACGGACCTGCACCCTGGAGGAGCTCTTCCCCTATCCCCTGGTGCTGCGGGAGAAGGGCTCGGGCACCCGGGCCATCCTGGAAAATCACCTCTTTCAGCAGGGACGGACGGCCCAGGCCTTTGCCCAGGTGCTGGAGTGCGGCAGCTTTCAGATGATCAAGGAGATTTTAAAGCGTACCCAGGCGGTGAGCTTTCTGTACCGCCAGGTGGCCCAGCGGGAGGCGGAGGCGGGGGAGCTGGTGTGGCTGGAGGCGGAGGGCTTCCCCATCCGGCGGCCCCTGTACTTCGCCTACCCCAAAAACAGCATGACCCGCCGCTCCTGCGAGGCGTTTTTCCGCCGGGTGGCCGGGGAGGGCTGAGCCGAGCGGGAGAAAACCGGGGTGTTTGGCGGATTGCGGCAAGAATTTGGGAGAAATCCCGAAAAAGTCGGAACATTTTCTTGGGAAAAGGGCCTATCTTTTTCCCAAAGGCTGTGGTAAGATGGTACGCGAACGACTTTGACCATTTACCGGTTTTGAAGAAGGAGCGAAGAACAAGCTATGATCACGGTCACCGATCTGAGCCTCAATTACAGCGGCACTCCGCTGTTTTCCCATGTGGACCTGCAGTTTCTGCGGGGCAACTGCTACGGCATCATCGGCGCCAACGGCGCCGGCAAGTCCACCTTTCTGAAAATCCTCTCCGGCCAGCTGGAGCCCTCCACCGGTGAGGTGAACATCCTCCCCAACATCCGCATGTCCGTTCTGAAGCAGGACCAGAACGCCTACGACGCCTACAACGTCATGGACACGGTCATCATGGGCAACCAGCGCCTCTATGACATCGGAAAGCAGAAGGAGGCCCTCTACGCCAAAGAGGAGATGACCGACGAGGACGGCATGCTGGCCTGCCAGCTGGAGGAGGAGTACGCTGAGCTGGGCGGCTGGGAGGCCGAGTCCGACGCCAGCCGCATCCTCCAGGGCCTGGGCATCGGCACCGAGCTGCACTACAACGACATGGCCACTCTGGACGCCCGTCTGAAGGTGAAGGTGCTGCTGGCTCAGGCGCTGTTCGGCAATCCCGACCTTTTGATGATGGACGAGCCCACCAACAACCTGGACATCGACGCGGTGAACTGGCTGGAGGACTTCCTGCTGGACTTCGAGGGCACCGTCATCGTGGTCAGCCACGACCGCCACTTCCTCAACACCGTCTGTACCCACATTGTGGACATCGACTACAACAAGATTAAGATGTATGTGGGCAACTACGACTTCTGGTACGAGTCCTCCCAGCTGGTGCAGCAGCTCATCAAGAACCAGAACAAGCGCAACGAGGAGAAGATCAAGGAGCTGCAGGACTTCATCTCCCGCTTCTCCGCCAACAAGTCCAAGTCCAAGCAGGCTACCGCCCGCCGCAAGCTGCTGGACAAGCTCACCGTGGAGGAGATGCCCGCCTCCTCCCGCCGCTACCCCTGGGTGGGCTTCACCCCCGACCGGGAGGTGGGCAAGGACATCCTCTTTGTCACCGACGTCAGCAAGACCATCGACGGGGTGAAGGTGCTGGACAAGGTGTCCTTCATCGTGGGCCACGGGGATAAGATCGCCTTCGTGGGCGACAACGAGAACGCCCACACCGCCCTCTTCAAGATTCTGGCCGGGGAGATGGAGCCCGACGAGGGCACCGTGAAGTGGGGCCAGACCGCCACCTTCTCCTACTTCCCCAAGGACAACACCCCCTACTTCCAGGACAACGACGACAACCTGGTGCAGTGGCTGCGCCAGTTCTCTCCCGACCCCCAGGAGCAGTACCTCCGGGGCTTCCTGGGCCGGATGCTCTTCTCCGGCGACGAGGTCTACAAGCCCGTGAAGGTGCTCTCCGGCGGCGAGAAGGTGCGGTGCATGCTCTCCCGGATGATGCTCTCCGGCGCCAACGTCCTCATGCTGGACCAGCCCACCAACCACCTGGACCTGGAGTCCATTGCCGCCCTCAACAAGGGGCTGGAGGCCGTGAAGTGCAACGTGCTGCTGGCCTCCCACGACCACCAGCTCATTCAGACGGTGTGTAACCGGGTCTTTGACTTTACCGCCGACGGCAAGCTCATTGACCGCAAGACCTCCTACGACGAGTACCTGGCCGCCCAGAAGGAGCAGGCCTGAGACAGGACGATATGGACAAAAAAGCGGCCCCACTGGGCCGCTTTTTTGCGCCTTTCAGGGGAAGTGTAAGGACAGTGTTAAATCTGGGTAAAAAGTGTTGACGGTCCCTCTCCCCCTCCTTATAATAAAACTGGAGTAATTTGAAAGAATAAAAGAGGAAGAACGCTATGACGCAGCATATTTGGGGACGACAGTCCCAGGAAAGTAGGACAAGCGGGACATAACCTGCGCCTGGAATTCTGGGTGCGGGCTATGTCTTTTTTCTTGCTTTCCCACGCTGCGCGGGAGGAAAAAGGAAAATGGGAATTACAGACATATTGGGATTGCTGGGCGGCTTGGCCCTGTTTCTGCACGGCATGCAGATGATGAGCTCCGGCCTGGAGGCCGCGGCCGGCAGCAAAATGAAAGAGATCCTGGAGCGACTGACCGCCAACCGCTTTTTGGGCGTGCTGGTGGGCGCGGCTATCACCGCCGTCATTCAGTCCTCCTCCGCCACCACCGTCATGGTGGTTGGCTTCGTCAACGCGGGTATGATGACCCTGAACCAGGCGGTCTGGATCATCATGGGTGCCAACATCGGTACCACCGTCACCGGCTTGCTCATCGCATTGGATGTGGGCGCCCTGGCCCCCATGATCGCCTTCATCGGTGTGGTGCTCATGGTCTTCATCAAGGAGCCTAAGCTCCAGCACATCGGCCAGATCCTCACCGGTCTGGGTGTACTGTTCATCGGCATGGACATGATGAGCTCCTCCATGGTGCCCCTGCGGGAATCCGAGGCCTTCATCAACATCATGTCCAACTTCTCCAACCCCGTGCTGGGAATTCTGGCCGGCGCCCTGTTTACCGCCGTCATCCAGTCCTCCTCGGCTTCGGTGGGTATCCTTCAGGCCCTGGCCAACTCCGGCATTATCGCCTATTCCAGCTCGGTGTTTGTGCTGTTCGGCCAGAACATCGGTACCTGTATCACCGCCGTGCTGGCCTCCATCGGCACCAACCGCAACGCCAAGCGGGCCACCATCATCCACCTGATGTTCAACATCATCGGTACCATTATCTTTACCACGCTGTTCCTGCTGTTCCCCATCGCCAGCGTCATTGACGGCTCCCTGGTCCTGCCCGGGCAGCTGGGCGCGGCCATCAGCGGCTTGGTGCCCGGCACCCCCGCCGGCCAGATCGCTCTGACCCACACCACCTTCAACATTGTCACCACCATCCTGCTGCTGCCCCTGGGCAACTACCTGGCCAAGCTGGCCGTGCGCATCCTGCCCGAGCAGCCTGAGCCCGAGGCGGAGGAGGGCGCCATGACCCTGGCCTACCTCACCCCCATCGGCTCCACCGGCAAGGAGGGCGGCCTGGGTGTGTCCGCCATCGTCATCGACCAGCTGCGCCATGAGCTCAACCGCATGCTCTCCATGGCCCGGGACAACGTCTCCGACAGCTTTGAGGCTGTGCTGGCCCGGGATGAGAATCAGCTCACCCAGGTGGAGGAGCGGGAGGAGTATATTGACTTCCTCAACCGGGAGATCTCCCGCTACGTCTCCCACCTCATCTCCATCGAGACCAACGAGCAGGGCTCTGCGGTGGTCAGCAGCTTCTTCACCATCTCCGGCAACATCGAGCGTATCGGCGACCACGCCGACAACCTGGCCGGCTACACCCGCCTGCTCACCGCCAAGCAGATTGAGTTCTCCGAGGTGGCCCAGGGCGAGATCCGTCAGATGCGGGACATCTGTCTGGAGGCTATCTCCTCCCTGCTCTACCACCAGGCCGGACAGCCCGACTGGCTCATGGACGTGGCCCAGATGGAGCAGCGCATCGACGACATGACCGCCCAGTTCCGCCGCAGCCAGCTGGAGCGGATGAAAGAGGGCGTGTGCAACGAGGAGGCCTGTATCCTCTACTCCGAGCTGCTCACCGACTTCGAGCGTATCGGCGACCACGTGCTGAACATCGCCCAGGAGCTGACCAAGGCCCAGACCGGCCTGTAAGCCACGGGTTTCACAGACGCAAAGCGCCCTCATCCGAGGGCGCTTTTGCTTTCGAAAAAGTGGCACAGCCACTTTTTCGAGAAGGATTGCACGCAGGATAGGCCTCGATTCCTTACGGAAAAGTCGGCCCATCCTGCGCGAGAAGTGTCATTTCCGACGCGCATGTCGCCGGAAATGACGGCTTTAAGATTTATTCCGCCGCCTGCGGACGGCGGAACTCCTTGCAGGAGGGCTTTTTGATAAGCCCCAGCGTCTACCAGGGCGCTTTTTTCTGCCCTCCCTTGACGAAAAAGGGTGGGGAGAGTATGATTTGTAAAGAGTATAAGGAGGGGATTTTCCCATGACGTATCAGGAAGTTCTTCAGGCCGCCCGCACCTGCAGCGGCCCCTACTGCAAGGCCTGCCCCGTGTGCAACGGCCGGGCCTGCGGCAGCACCATGCCCGGCCCCGGCGCCAAGGGCAGCGGCACCGTGGCCATCCGCAACTATGAGGCCTGGCAGAACGTGTGCCTCAATATGGACACCATCTGCGAAAACGGACCGGTGGATACCACCTACTCCTTCTTCGGCCAGAACTATGACCTGCCTGTCTTTGCCGGACCGGTGGGTGCGGTGAAGCTCCACTACGGGGACAAGTTTACCGACATGGAGTACAACGAGATTCTGGTGGACGCCTGCGCCCAGGTGGGCATCGCCGCCTTCACCGGCGACGGCACCGACCCCGCTGTCTTTGACGCCGCCTCCAAGGCCATCGGCCGCAACGGCGGCAAGGGCATTCCCACCGTCAAGCCCTGGGACAGGGATACCCTCTTTGCCAAGCTGGACGCCGCCAAGGCCTCCGGCGCCAAGGTGTTCGCCATGGACATTGACGCTGCCGGTCTGCCCTTCCTGAAGGGCCTCAATCCTCCTGCCGGGTCCAAAACCGTGGCTGAGCTCCGGGAGGTCATTGAGTACGCCGGTGTGCCCTTTATCATCAAGGGCGTCATGACCGTCAAGGGCGCCAAGAAGGCTTTGGAGGCCGGCGCCGCCGGCATCGTGGTGTCCAACCACGGCGGCCGCGTCCAGGACGGCGTGCCCTCCACCGCCGCTGTGCTCCCCGCCATCGCCGACGCGGTGAAGGGGCAGATGGTGGTCATGGTGGACGGCGGCATCCGCTCCGGCGTGGACGTGTGCAAGGCCCTGGCGCTGGGCGCCGACGCCTGCATCCTGGCCCGGCCCTATGTCACCGCCGTGTACGGCGGCGGAGCCGAGGGCGTCAAGCTGCTCACTGATAAGCTGAAGGGTGAGCTCCAGGACACCATGGCCATGTGCGGCGTGCACAGCCTGAAGGAGATCAGCCGGGACATGATTTTCTGATTTTTGAGGAAATGAAACGCGGGGAGGCAACGGCCTCCCCGCGTTTTTGTTTAGGGAGTTTCCGGTTTATTTCCCGCATGAGGTTGGGGACGCCAGTTGCGGCAGCTTTGCCCGATAAACCGATCCTTCAGCCTGGGGTAGACACAATGCCCCACCCCTGTGGGGATAAAACGGCTGCCGTCCCAGATGTAATGAAGGCGGAAGTGGTCACAGTTACCGCATATGCTGGAGTAAAAATAGCAATTTTGCTGCATCGTATCACCTCATAAAACATGATAGTCGTAAAATGACTAAAAGTCAATAGTCATATAAAGACTATTGTAGAATAAATGCGGGTGATGGCTATGCAATTCAGAAGAATTCGCGACCTGCGGGAGGATAATGACCTGACACAGACCCAGGTGGCGGAGTTTTTGGGCGTCAAGCAGACGACCTATTCCAAATATGAGCTGGGAAAGATTCTGGTGCCCATTGATATCCTGATTCAGCTGTGTGAGTTTTATCACGTCAGTCTGGATTATCTGGTGGGAAGAAGCGACCAGAGATGAGCGGAGGGCGCGGTGCCCTCCGTTTTTTAAAATTTTCCCACCCATGCAGCAACTCAGCGCCCTCATACGTCTAATAGACAGAGAGGAAGGAGGTGGCACCATGGCTCCGAAATCCAACCGGCCGGTGGATTGGGAGGCTCTGGTCACAGACCATGAGCAGGTCCTGTACCGGGCCGCCCTGGCCATCCTGGGAGACCCCCAGGAGGCGGAGGACGCCGTGCAGGACGCCTTTTTGAAGTTTTTGGAGAAGGCCCCGGAGGATCTGGAGCACCCCGGCGCATGGCTCATGCGGGTGCTGGTCAACGGCTGCAAGAGCCGCCTGCGCCTGAGCTGGCGGCGGGTGGGGCCCCTGCCCGACACCCTCCCCGCCCCTCAGGAGGAGGAACGGGAGGAGCTGGAGGAGCTGTACGCCCTGTCCCCCGAGGACCGGGCGGTCATCCATCTGCACTACTACCAGGGGTACTCCACCGGGGAGATTGCGCAGCTGCTGGGCCAGCGGCCGGGGACCATTCGGGCCCGGCTGTTCCGGGCCCGGGGCAGGCTGAAGCGACTGCTGGAAGGAGAATTTTCATGAAATACTACAAAGAGTATATGGAACGGCAGCAGATGTCCCCGGAAGGACACCGCAAGCTGCTGGAGCTGGGGGAGCAGCCGCCCGCCCGGCGGGGGTCCAACCCCCGTCCCTGGAAGTGCTGGGGGGCGCTGGCGGCCTGCTGCGCCCTGGTGCTGGGCCTGGGGGTATGGCGGCTCACCGCCCCGGCAGAGGAGCCCCAGACGGCCTCCGATGCCCTGTACCCGGGCATCAAGGACCACTACGGCCCCGGAGAGGAGGAGCCGGAGGAGGGCTTTTTGGTGGAGGGGTCAGAGGGCGAGACCTGGATGCTGCCTTGCATTCCCTACATCAACTACCAGAGTGTGGAAGGACAGCTGGAGATGGACGGTGCCCCGGCCCGGTGGATGACGGAGGGCTCCTTTACCCGGGACCTGACCTGGGAGGACATCTGCACCATCTTTTGGGGAACGGAGGAAACAACGGAGAGCGGCAGCGCCGGGGGAACCACAGAGAACCTGCCCTGGATGCTGTTCTGGGAGGGCTACACCCTGACGGGAACGGCCCTCTATGACCACGGCGGCAATCTGCTGTGGGTGAACCTGTGGGGAGAGCATAAGGAGGCGGGCAGTTCCTTTACCCTCACCCTCCGCCCGGGAGAGCTGCCCTTCAACTGCGGGCTCTACTCCGATTTGGAGACCACGGAGGTCTTTGGCGTCCCCGTCACCGGCTGGAGCCAGGAGGAGAACGGCACCACGGTGTGCTGCAGCGAGTTTATGGCCGGGGACGTGGGCGTCCGGTTTGAAAACCGGGGGTCCCTCTTTGGGGAAGAGGACGGAGCGGGAAAGGCCCAGATCTTCAACGCCCTGCTGGTGAACCAGGCCCTGTCCACGGACGGGGGCTTTACCCTGGACCACCTGCTGACGGCGGAGGACGTGCCGGAGTGGCGGGAGAAGGAGTTTGCCTCCCTGGAGGCTGCCCGTCAAGAGGCCGACTTTGTCCCCTGGCTGCCGGAGGAGAACCTGGCCGGTTATGGGGAGTTCTATGGCCGCATGACCTATCAGGAGGGCCTGGAGCACACGCTGTACCTGCGGTGGAGCCGGGGCTATGACGATGTGACCATGATGATATACCTGCCCGAGGGGGAGACGGTGTGGGGCAACGTGGTGGATACGGATAAGCCGGAGACCTACGACGTGCGCCTCTATCCCGTCCCCCGGGCGGACAGCGTGCCCGAGGAGTACCGGGAGACGGTGGACAATCCGGTGTTTCGGGCGGAGGACATGAGCCGGGAGCTGGTGGCCGCCCGGGCCTACACCGTGGAGGACGCCGGGGACACCGACGGAGTGCGGATAAGTTTTTCCGTTCTCCACCCGGACAACACCCTGGTGCAGTATGACGCCAAGGGGCTCTCCGTGGAGGAGATGTGGTCCCTGGTGGAGCCCACGCTCCCCAAAGCCTGACTGGTAAATTTTAAATTTTCATGAATAGAAGGTTGTCCCTCTTGCCGAAACCGGTCGAAGCCGATATACTAAAAAAAGACACGCTCTGGGCGGGGTATAGAATGCCGGTGCCCGGAGAACAATCGAAACCAGTTGAACCGGAAACAGCAAGTAGGAGTGAGAGACTCTGGAAGAGCGATATATGAATGTGTCCCGGCGGGAGGGCCGCGCGCCCCAGCGCAGGCCCCAGCCGGCACAGCGGCCCAAGGCATCCAAGCGGCCGCGGAGGCGTTCAGGACCCAAGGCGGTCTTTTGGGCCTTCTATAAATTCCTGGTGGTGGTGTCCGCCCTGATTGTGGCGGTCTATGTGGGGGCCAGTGCCCTCATCCGTCCCCCGGAGATTCCCCAGACCGGAAATCAGGGCGGTCAGACCGGACCCGTGGTCAATGTGGATGACAGCCAGGAGGTACAGGGCAGGCAGCGCCGGGACGGTGTCTATAACTTTGTCCTGCTGGGCAAGGATGTGGGCAGCGGCAACACCGACTCCATTACCGTGGTCAGCTACGACGTGCCCAACCAGAAGGTGGGTATGATCTCCATCCCCCGGGACACCGCCGTGGAGCGCACCTGGCGCAGCAATCCCAAGATCAACGGCGCCTTCTACGGCGCGGGGGCGGATGTGCTGAAGGAGGAAATTGAACACACCTTCGGCATCCCCATCGATTACTATATTCTGGTAGATCTGGAGGGCTTCGTGGCCCTGGTGGACGAGCTGGGCGGCGTGGAGGTCAATATCCCCCTGGATATGAACTACGACGACCCCTATCAGAACCTGCACATCCACTTTAAAAAGGGTACCCAGACCCTCAATGGCCAGGAGGCCATGGAGGTGGTGCGCTACCGCCACGACAACGAGAGCAGCCCCAACTACCACGCCAATATGTGGTACAGCGACGTACAGCGAGGCGAAATGCAGCGGCAGGTGCTGATGCAGCTGGCCAAGAAGGTGATCTCCTGGAACTCGGTGCCCAAAGTCATGTCCTTCCTTGACATCTTCAACAAGTATGTGAAGACGGACCTCTCTGCCACCGATATGGCCTACTTCGCCACTCAGGCCCTCCAGGTGGATATGGCCACCGGTGTGACCCAGGGCACCCTGGAAGGGGACGGAAACGCCACCTGCAAGGGCTACCGCTACTGCTTTGTCTATGAGGCGGAGGA
This sequence comes from Pseudoflavonifractor sp. HNCC25GI2, assembly GCF_058136395.1. Lineage (NCBI taxonomy): Bacteria > Bacillati > Bacillota > Clostridia > Eubacteriales > Oscillospiraceae > Pseudoflavonifractor > Pseudoflavonifractor sp. HNCC25GI2. The sequence continues at coordinate 351,006 of NZ_JBYUOW010000002.1, read as the reverse complement.
TATTCTGCCCGTCCTAAACGAGCAGGTCAATCCCTACAACGAGCCTTTGACCGAAGAGGATCTCCACCTGATGGTGCCGGACTGAGAAACCGGCCGGAACAGAAAACAAAACGCCCCATCCCAGACGGGATGGGGCGTTTTCATTGGTTTTATCAGTGGACGGTCAGTTCTCCACGCCCAGGGTCTGAATGAGCAGATTGCGCAGGGAAATGGCGCTCTGCCGGTTCATGACGATGGAGGCCACCTGCTCGGCGGCGGGGGTGGACACATTCTCCATCCCCTTGGAGGTGAAGGTGACGGCGTTTTCCATGTATTTGTAGGAGATGTCCAGGGTGACCTCCAGAACCTCTCCCTCCTTGTCGGACACCTTCCGGATGCCGAAGGTATTGGCGTACTCAGGCTTCATGCGTTCTCGCTCCTCTCAAAAAATGTGACGGTATAGCGCAGGGTCTCCTGTCCGCCGGGGGACAGACGGCGCACCCCCTCCTTGTCCTCCAGGCCCCGGCCCACAAAGTGGGCGTCCGGGAGAGAGGACCAGGGCTCGATGCACACAAAGCCCGTGTCAAAGGGCTTGTCCGGGGTCCAAAGACCCAGGTAGGGGAAGTCGGGGAAGTCCACCCGCACCCGCTCCCGGCCCGCCTTGTCCACCAGACTGGCCCGGCGCTGGGGCAGGTTGTCCACAATCACGGTGTCCAGGTGGTAGACGGAGGGGGTTAGGGCAATCCGGCCCTCCTCCAGGGGGAAGGAGGCCTCCTTGGGGGTGAGCAGGCCCGTGGGGTCCATGCCGTAGGGCTCCAGTGTCTCCGCGCCCTGGAGGCGGATGGAGTAGTCCGCCATGGCTTCCCCCGGCTCCAGTGGGGCCCGGTAGCCGTCGTGGCCGCCGAACTCATAGAAAAGCTCCCGGGCCGAGGGGTTCTCCACGGTGCAGGCCTTCAAAAGGCGGTTATCCTCCAGTGCGTAGGTAATGGTGAGGACAAAGGGGAAGGGATAGACCTTCCGGGTGGCCTCGCTGTCCGTGAGACGGAAGGAGACAGAGGTGTCACTCTGCTCCGCCACGGTAAACTCCGAGTCCCGGGCAAAGCCATGGGCGGAAATCGCATATGTCTCCCCGCCCAGGGTGTACTGCCCGTCCTTCAGACGCCCGATAAAGGGAAAGAGGTTGGGGGCGTGCCGCCCCCACACCGCGGGATCGGCCTGCCAGATGTACTCGGTGCCGTGGACGTCCTGCACGGAGGTGAGCTGGGCGCCCAGGGTGTCAATTTCCGCCCGCAGGCGGCCGTTCTGCAAGGTTACAGTCATGAATTGGGGCCTCCTTTCAGAAAGGTGCCGTTGAGCACCGCCTGGGTGAGGGTTTCCCCCTCGTAGCACAGCTTTAGGGAGAAGAAGGGAGTGTCCTCCCGGGCGATGAGGTCCAGGAAGATGGCGTCCCCCTCCCAGTGGGGCAGCTCCAACAGGCGGCGGCGGGGCAGCCATTCCAGCACGCCCTCGTCGCACTCCTTCAGCGTCCCCGTCCAGCCGTCGGCGGTGAACAGGTGCATATATTCCGTGGGCCAGCGGTCGGAGACAAAGGTGACAATGCCCCGGTAGCGGTAGGAGGTGAGAGTGAGGCCGGTTTCCTCCCGCACTTCCCGCAGAAGGCAGTCCTCCGGGCTCTCTTTGTCCTCGAACTTCCCCCCTACCCCGATCCACTTGTCCTGGTTCAGGTCGTTCTGCTTCTTAACCCGGTGGAGCATCAGATAGTCCTCGCCCCGCTGGATGTAGCACAGAGTGGTGTTGATCATCCCAGCAGCCCTCCTTGGTCAATGAGGGATTCGTCCACCAGGGCCACCTCTACGGTGAAGGTCTCCTCCCCGCGCCGGATGGTGAGGGTAATGAGGTCGCCGGGCCCCATGGACAGCTTGAGCCGGGCCAGGTCCTGAGTGGTGGTGACGGTCTGGCCGTTAGCGGCCAGAATAATGTCCCCCGCCTGAATGCCCTTGGCAGCGGCATCGCTGGCTTTGTCCACCGATATAATCTCCAGCCCGCCGCCGTCCAGCGCCTTGGTGGACACGGTGAAGCCAAAGACGCCGGTTCCCACCTCTTCCCCGGCAATCAGGGAGTCCACCACATATTTGACCCGGCGGGAGGGAATGGCAAAGCCCAGAGACTCCGCCGAGCCGTCATCGGTGACAATCTTGATGGTGGTGATGCCCACCACCTGGCCGTACTGGTTGATGAGAGCGCCGCCGGAGTTGCCGAAGTTGATGGCGGCACTGGTCTGGATGAGCACCATGGTGACGCCCTCCACATCCACCTCCCGGTCCAGGGAGGAGATGATGCCGTCGGTGATGGTGGAGCGGTAGCCCAGCGGGTCGCCGATGGCGGCCACCGGGTCCCCCACATGGAGCTGCGAGGAGTCACCGAACTCCGCCGGGGTGAGGCCCTGGGCGTCCACCTTCAGCACCGCCAGGTCTTCCTCCGCGTCAAAGCCCACCAGGCTGGCGGGCAGGACCTGGTTGTCGGAAAAGGCCACGTTGACGCTGTCAGCCCCCGCCACCACATGGGCGTTGGTGACGATGTAGCCGTCCTGGGTGAGCACCACCCCGGTGCCGGTGCTGTACTCATAGGAGGTCGTCGCCTCAATGGAGACGATGGAAGGGGCGTTCTTCTCATAAATCTCCCGGTAGCTTAGAGGGGTGTTCCCCGCGTCCCGCAGCTCCACCGTTACCCCGGTGCCGGTCTCGGAACGGGGAATGGAGGGGGGCTCGGTGCTGTGCTCCTCCTGACGGGTTTGCTCCCCTGAGGAGCCGCCCGGAGGGGCAAAAGAGGGAAGGGGCTGGTCCATCCAGCCCAGGACAGCCACCGACAGGCAGATGGCCAGAATCAGGGAAGTCAGCCCAACAAAGGCCGGCCAGCGACGGCGGCGCCGCCGGGTGGCCAGCTTGGGCCGGGAGCGGGAGACGGGGGGAATAAAGACCGCCGGCGGCGGCGTAAAGTCGGGCGCGGGCTGCTCCCAGGGGCCGCCCTGCCAAAGATCGTCGGTTCGATGGTCCAAAGAGACACCTCTTTTCGTGAGGAGTATGAAAGCTTGGGGGTAATTACGCCAAGGTAAACCTGGTGACACCGTCTTCACTGGAAACAGTAATGTTTGGTCCCGCCGGGAGATTCCCGGCGGGGACCAAAGAAAACATCACACAAACGTGTGCGTTCTCAGGCCAGCGTGAGGGTGAAGGTAAATTTGGTGACGCCGTCTTCACTGCTCACCGTGATGTTTTCCTTTAGATTGCCCAGAATAGTTTTGACAATATACAGGCCAAGGCCCACGCCGTCCCGGTCCATGGAGCGGGAGTAATCCGCCTTGTGGAACCGCTCGAAGAGAAGGGGCAGTTCGTCGGCCGGGATGGTGGCGCCCAGGTTGCTGACGCTGGTATAGGCCTTCCCGTCCTTCTTGGTGATCTGAATGGTGATGGCGGTGCCGGGGGTGGCAAACTTGGCCGCGTTATCCAGCAGGTTATAGCACACCTGGGTGATGGAATCCGGGTCGCCCCACACCATCAGCTTATCCTCGGGCATCTGCACGTCCACGTCCAGATTGCGCTGGGTGATTTTGCTCTCCAGGCTGATGAGCACCTGGGACATGATTTCCGTCAGATCAAACTGCTCCTGGGCGGTGATGGAATCCTCTGCCAGGGCGTTAAGCCGGCTGAGATCCAGCATCTTCCGCACCAGCCGACTCAGACGGCGGGTCTCCGAGACGATAATCTGTAAAAATTCCCGTTCCCGCTCCGGCGGAATGGTGCCGTCCAAAATGCCCTCGGCAAAGCCCGAAATGGTGGTCATGGGTGTTTTCAGCTCATGGGAGACATTTGCGATAAATTCCGATCGCTGGGTCTCCACCTTTTGCAGGGAGTTGGCCATGGAGTTGAAGGCCTCCGCAAGCGTGCCAATCTCGTCGCACCGCCCCTTGTAGCTGGTGACCCGCACGTCAAACTCGCCCCGTCCGAATTTTCGGGCGGCCTCCGCCATCTCATTCAGCGGCCTGGCCTGGTGGGCGGAGGTAATGGTACTGGCAATGACCGCGATGAGCAGCACCACCACCGCGGAGAAGAAGAATATGGTGGCCGTGGCCGCCCACATCTCCGACAGGCTGGAGGTATCCGCCGAAACCAGCACCAGCCCCTGGGCCACCGTTACGTTGCCCAGCGTGGAGGTGATGGGCAGACCGGCTACATACCGCCGCTCCGGATAGATGCCGTCCAGGCTGGTGATTCCGGTGTAAGAGCCCTTGTCCAGCACCTGCTCCACCACGGAGGAAGGAATGACGGTGTCTTTGTAGTCATAGAAGTTTACGCCGTCCGTGGCGTAAATAATACTGCCATCGGGGTTGGCCATGATCACATAGGAGTCGGAGATCAGGGCGATGGAGGCCACGTAGCTCTGGTAGAGCTCGTTGCGCACATTGAGAAACAACTGGTAGTTGGAGGCAGTGAAGTTGGCGATGTAGCCCGCATTGCGCTCCATGGACTCCCGCTTTTCCGAGATAATATAGCGGTAGGACAACAGCATGAAGGCTGTGGAGAGCAGCGTGAAGGACAGCACCATTACGCCTACCATCATGGCAAGCTGCCGTTTGTAAAGAGATTTCATGGTTCATTCACCTCGATTTTCCGTTCAGGAGGTGGATTCCGAATGTGGGAGGGTGGGCTTAGCCGGCGGTGCCCACTTCAAACTTATAGCCTACGCCCCAGACGATCTTCAGACGCCACTGGTCGCTTCGTCGCCGCAAGCGTCATATCCCTCCCGTCCGCCAAAGGCGAACGGTCGCTCATTCTGCTGCGGCTCCTCTCCGGCCCGCGCCCGCCTTGCTGGGCCGCGCGCCGGGATAACGGGGAATGGGAGGGCGTCAGCGACAGGGGAGGTCAGCCGGCGGTGCCCACTTCAAACTTATAGCCCACGCCCCAGACGGTCTTTAACCGCCATTGGTCGCTGACGCCCTCCAGCTTTTCCCGCAGGCGCTTGATGTGCACGTCCACCGTGCGGCTGTCGCCGAAGTAGTCAAAGCCCCACACCTCGTCCAGCAGCTGGTTGCGGGTAAAGACCCGGTTGGGCGCCGAGGCCAGGTGGTACAAAAGCTCCAGCTCCTTGGGAGGCGTGTCCACCCGCTGCCCGTCCACCAGCAGCTCGTAGGAGTCCAGGTTGATGACCAGCTTGTCAAAGGACAGCTTCTTCTCCCCCTGCTCCTCCTCCACGCCGGTGCGGCGCATGACCGCATGAATACGGGCCAGGACCTCCTTCATCTCGAAGGGCTTGACGATGTAATCGTCCGCGCCCCCCTCCAGGCCGGTGACCTTGTCCTCCGTCTCGCCCTTGGCGGTGAGCATGATGACGGGCGTCTTGTCGTTTTCCCGGATCTTTTTCAGGACTGTCCAGCCGTCCATCACCGGCAGCATGATATCCAGCAACACCAGGTCCGGCTGGAAGGAGCGGAAATACTCCACGCCCTTGCCGCCGTCCTTGGCCACCTTGGTCTCAAAGCCCTCCTTCTCCAGGTAGAGATGGAGCAGCTCCGCTATGTTTCCATCGTCTTCCACGATCAATACCTTTTTGGGCACAGTAATCCCCCGTTTCTGTATGGAATCCTTAGATCTATTATAACGCCAAACTCTTTGCTTGGGTGAATTTTTTGTAAATTACCGCCGGGCAGCTCCTTATTTACCCGCTACCCGGTTCTCCACATAGGAGCGGTCCACCTGAATGACCGGATAGTACCGGTCCGAGAGCTCTTTGACCCGCTGGCCCAGCTGGGATCGCACCTGACCGTCCGTGAGCCGGAAGCCGTAGGGCACCAGCACATCAAAGATTAAATTGGTGTGGCTGGGACCGGGAGTGATGCGGAAGTCGTGGATGGTAAGGGCGGGGTCGATCTCCCGGGCCAGAGCCGCCACCTGCTCCCGCAGCTGGGAGGTGCGCTCGTCGCACACCACCGGGTCCATGTGGATGACCGCTTCAATGTGGTGCTTGGCCTTCAGCTCCCGTTCAATGTGGTCGATGAGGTCATGCAGCTCCAGGAAGTTTCCATCGGCGGGCACCTCCGCGTGGAAGGACATCATGGCACGGCCGGGGCCGTAGTCGTGGTACACCAGGTCGTGGATGCCCAGAATGTTGTCGTGGGACATGACCAGCTCGTCAATGTCCTCCGCCAGGTCCGGGTCCATGGGCCGGCCCAGCAGGGGATCCAGCGTCTCACGGGCGGCTTCCCAGCCCGTTTTCAAGATGAGCAGGGCCACCGCCAGACCAGCGAGACCGTCGATGGGGAAGTTCACCCGGCCGCTGAGCAGGGCGGACAGCAGCACCACCGAGGTGGAGGCCACGTCGGACAGGGAGTCGGCGGCGGTGGCCTCCATGGCCTGGGAGCCGATGGCACGGCCCAGGGCACGGTTGAAGAAGAACATCCACAGCTTGACGGCGATGGCCGCCGCCAGGATGATCAGGGACAGGGTGCTGGCCTGGACGGGCTGGGGGTGGAGCAGGGCGTCTACCGCCGACTTGCCCACCTCGATGCCCATGAGCAGAATGGCCAGCGCCACAATAAGGCCGGTGACGTACTCCATGCGTCCGTGGCCGAAGGGGTGTTCCGCGTCCGCCTCCTGCCCTGCCAGGCGGAAGCCAATGAGGGTGACCACCGATGAGGCGGCGTCAGATAGGTTGTTGATGCCGTCGGCCACCATAGCCACAGAGGCAGTGGCCAGACCGGCGATGATTTTGCTGAGAAACAGCAGGGCGTTGAGCCCAATGCCTATGCCGCCCGCTACCGTGCCGCAGCGGCGGCGGACTGCGGGTGAGTTTGGATTGCCGTCCTTCAGACAGGCGTGAATCAGCAGTCGAATCAAATCGAATGCACCTCGGTTCCGAAAATTCAGCGGCCGAACCCGGCGAAAAACGCATAGAAATATTATCCCATTTGGGAGGTCGAACGTCAAGGGAAAGACAGTGTGTGACGCGGAGGGATCGCCGCCTGTTAACAAAAAATTAACACCGGTGTCATGAAATGGAAACCTTTCTGCTTTACCATACACTTGTACCCAGCCTTTCAAGATAATCTCCTTTTTCCCCTCTCTTTTTACACACACAAGAAAAGGGCTCCGACGGTTTGCCGGAGCCCTTTTCTTGCGTTTACAACCGTGGAAGACTGAAAGAACCTCGTAAATGAGCCGTTTTCCCGCATCGGTCAAAACCGGGGGATGAAGTTCACAAAAAGTTCACGAAGTGGACACGATTTTGCAATTTTTATTGACTATGCTATCATTGTACCCAGGAAGTACAGAACGATATCTCCCATTTCTCCCTCTCCTTTACAACAACACACACAGCAGAGGACCCCGGCTCCGTGCCGGGGTCCTTTGTCGCAGTTAGAGAAGGGAATTCACAAAACGTTCAAGAGGAAGACATGATTTTGCAAAAATTCTCAGGTATCCTAACATCGTACCCAGGAAGCAACGAACAATACCTCCCATTTCTCCCTCTCCTTTACAACAACACACACAGCAGAAGGCCCCGGCCCCGCGCCGGGGCCTTTTGTCGCAATTTGAAGGAGGAATTCACAGAACGTTCAAAGAGAAGACATGATTCTGCAAAAATTCTCGGGTATCCTAACATCGTACTCAGAAAGTGCAAACGATATCTCCCATTTCTCCCTCTCCTTTACAACAACACACACAGCAGAGAGCCCCGGCCCCGTGCCGGGGCTTTTTGTGTCCACCGGAATGAGAAGTTCACAAAACGTTCAAGAAGAAGACATGATTCCGCAAAAATTCTTGGGTATCATAATACCGTACCCAGGAAGTAAAGAACAATATCTCCCATTTCTCCCTCTCTTTTACAACACACACAGCAAAGAGCCCCGGCCAAGGCCGGGGCTCTTTGTGTGAAAATAAGCTGAAAATTCACAAATCGTTCACGAACGGGACACGATTCCGCAAAGTTTCTTGGTTATGATAGTACCGTACCCAGAAGATAAAACGATATCTCCCATTTCTCCCTCTCCTTTACAACACACACAAGCAAAGGGGCCCCGGCCAGATGCCGGGGCCCCTTGCTGTTATCCGTTGCGGCCCACCGCGCCGCTCTCCCGCTCCAGACGGTTCATCTTCCGCTTGCGGGCGGCGGAGAAAGCCAGCTTCTCCGAGAGGGCATCGCAGTCCCCCACCTCGATGGCCTGGCGGTACTGGCGCAGGTGGTCCTCCAGATGCTCCAGAGCGGCGCACAGAGCCGGGCGGTTCATGGAAAAGAGCTGCGTCCACAGCGGCACGTCCAGCGCCGCCACCCGGGTGCAGCCCCGGAAGGAGTCCCCCTCAAAGCCCTGGTACTGAAACAGGTTCTCATCGTCACACACCGCCACGGCGATGATGTGCATCATCTGGCTGGTGTAGGCGATGATGGCGTCGTGCTGCTCCGGGGTAGTCTTCACCACGTCGGCACAGCCTATATGCCGGGCCACCTGCTCCATGAGGGCGATGTGCTCCGGGCTGGACTGGCCGTTGGGGGTGAGAATGTAGTGGGCCTTGTGGAACATGTTGGGCAGGGAGTGCTGGATGCCCGAGGTCTCGAGACCCGCCATGGGGTGCCCGCCCACAAAGGACACCGTGTCCGGCAGCACCTTGGCAGCCTCCAGAATGGCCCCCTTGATGCCGCACACGTCGGTGACCATGGCGCCGGGCTTGAAGTGGTCCCGGTGCTTCTCCAGGAAGGACACAATGCCCCGGGGGTGCATGCACAAAAAGACCAGGTCGCCCTCCCCCAGTGCCCGCACCGGGTCCGCCTCCACCCGGTCCACCACGCCGTTTTCCACCGCGTAGCGCAGGGTGGGCTCGCTTACGTCCACACCGATGCGGTCGTAGCCGGGAAAGCCCTCCAGCGCCCGGGCCATGGAGCCCCCAATGAGTCCCAGTCCTACAATGACGATGTGCTTGCTCATAGCTGTCCCTCCGATTTGCTCCCTGTGGGGAGCTGCTGTCGGACACTTTAACACATTTGGGTGTTAAAGTCAAGGGACAGGACGCCGCCCTTTCCCGGGAAATGAGATAGTTGCAACGTAATTTCCAATATCTGTATGCAGATATCCTCCTTTGGCCCAATGCCCACCAGGGGTGAAAGCCCAATTTGTAAAGGAGGATGCAACATGGCAAGCGGACAGACAGAGAATTATGGGCTCAATCAATGGGCGGCGGAGGATGTGGTCTTAAGGGAGGAGTTTAATCGGGATAATGAGAAGCTGGAGACAGCGCTTGCTGCATTAAAAGGTTTATCGGGTATAACGGTTTTATCTGGCAGTTATGTGGGAACGGGAAACTATGGGAAAACCAATCCAAATAAATTAACATTTTCGTCTAGACCAGCATTTTTTATTATCAATGGAAAATATACAATTATTTTTTCCGGCCTAAAAGATGAAGGCTCTTCGACCGCTATGCCCGATAATACTGGATGCAATTTTTTCACTTGGACAGGAAACACCGTATCATGGTACAACACGCAGTATGCATATTCCCAACAAAATGCTGAGGGAGAAACCTACTACTATACGGCGTTTATAATGTCTTTATAAAGCGTAAAAGGAAGGGCGTTCTAAATAGAACGCCCTTCCTTTTTAGTTAACACTCACTTGGTGAGAGTCATCTGTGCCTTGTCCCTTTTAAGGAGCGGCAACCAGATCGACAGCGTAGATAACGGAGATCTCGTCGTTGCTGTCAACGAAGTAGACCAGGGAGCCAGTGGTCCAGGTGCCCTTCAGATCATCAGCAGTAGCGGTCTCAGCATCCTTAGCGGTGCCGTCCACAGTGAAGATCTTGGCGTTGTCAGCCAGGACGAAGCTGGCGGGGTCCTCGGTCTCAGTGGCACCATCAACATCGATGGTCAGAGTGCCGTCGGAGTAGGCAACAGTACCAGCGGTCAGATCAGCCTTGGTCCAGTCATCGATGTTGCTGCCGTTGAAAGCAGTTACACCGCTACCATCGCTCAGCTTGGTGATGTAACCATTGGCATTATAGCTGTTAATCTTGTAGAGACCAGCAGCGGCAAAGGTATTGCTCTCAGCGGTGTAAACCTCACCGATCTTGCCGTCGACGATAGCGTCATAGACATAGTAGGTCTTGCCGTTCTCATCAATGGCGGTGGAGGTGGCAGTGCTGTTCAGAACATAGATGACATCCTTGGCAGAAGTGGTGCCGCCAGTGGCGTCCTTGATGTTCAGGTACACAGCGTAGGCATAGGTGCTGTCAGTCTCGGCAACACCAGCGCCGCCAGCAGAAGCGTTCAGGGTGTACTCGGGCAGATTCTTGATACCAGTGACAACAGTAATCTTGCCGTCGTCGTCCAGAATGAACACGGTCTTGCTGTTGGCAATCACGCCATCGGTCAGGGTGGGCTGAGAGGGCTTCACGGTAGTGCTGCCAGCAATCGTGACCTCGGCCTTATAATCGTCGTGATCATCGGCGGAAGTGAAGGTGTACCAACCCTCGTTGTCGCTGTCCTCAGCCATTACATACCAGCCGGAGATGTTATTGACACCAGAGCCCCAGGCGGCCTTAACAGTAGCAACGGTGCCGTCCAGAGTGACGTACTTTACATTGGCGTAGCCGTCATCGTCGATGTCGGTGCCGCCCTGCTGTCCAGAGCTAGAGGCCAGGACATAGACCAGGTTGGTGTTCTCGTTGCCCTCATACAGCTCAGAGCCCAGGACATAGCCATAGGTATCCAGGTACAGAGTGTAGGAGGCATCGGAACCCAGAGTGTAGGAGCCAACCACATTCTTAGCCTTGGCGGCATTGTCGTACTTGGTGCCGCCGGCGGTGACGGAGCTGGAGGAGTAGCGGGTCACAACCAGGTCCTTAGCAACAGTGGCAGCCACAATGTCGTCTACCACGATCTCAGTGTTATCAATGGCGTTTGCATCGCTGGTGGCATAGACAATGACCCAAGCATCCTCGGCAAAGTCGAAGGACTCCAACTGGGTAAACTTCACCTCAGAACCGGAAGCATCCTTGTAAACCTTCAGAGTGACATCCAGCAGATCCTTGTCATCCTTGTTCTCGGCTACCTTGGTCACCTGGGCCAGGTAGGAGTAAACATAAGTAACCTTGACCTCTTCGTCAGCCTTGTTCACGAAAATCTGAGTCAAAACACCATTGGCAGTATTGCCCCAATCATCGGAGTCAGTCTTCACAGGAGCGGTTGCACCATTCCAAGTGTAGCCAGCCACAGTCTTACCCACGGTGTTGTAAAGGTCCTTGCCGGATACAGCAGTGGTGTAAGTGTAATCGGCCTCGTCGGCGACAGTGACGGTGGCATCCTTATACTTCCAGGTGGTAGCGGGACGGCCGTAGTCATCAGGGTCGGAGGTGGCCTTGCTCAGCTCGCCCTTGTACAGCTGCTCGCCAAGCTGAACGGTGTACTTAGTGCCGGAGGCATAGTTCTCACCGCTAATCTTGGTGTAGGCCTCATCATCCTTTTCAAGCTCGACATACTTAATGGTGCTGCCAACAGTCACATCACCGATGGTGATGCCATCACTGCCTTCAGCCTCAACCATAGTAGCCTCCAGGGTGTTCAGAGCAATCTGAGCCACATCGTTGCGGGTCATGGCAACAGAAGCACCGGCCTCGATACCGTCAAATAGGTCGATCTTGGAGCCCTGCTTCACGGTGGCCAGCTGCCAGTCGCCATCGAAGTCGCTGGCATACTGGAAGTAGCCCAGAGCCTTCATCATCATCAGAGCGGCCTGAGCAGTGGTAACGGAGTCGTTGAAGCCGAACTGCTTGTCATTGTAGCCAGCGGCGATGCCGTTGGCCAGGCAGGCGGCCACAAAGCCCTTGCCCCAGTCGGGCACGTCGGTAAAGGTCAGGGTGGTGCTGGCGTAGTCGTTGACATTCAGACCCAGCATGTTGGTCATGACCACGGCCATCTCGCCGCGGGTGACCTTCTGGTCGGGGTTGAAGTTGCCGTTGGTATCACCAGTCATGACGCCAACAGCCTGCATGACCTCAATGGCTTCCAGGTTGTCCTTGGAATCCACGTCGGCATAGCTTGCGCCGGTTCCGACAACCATCATGCCCAGGAGCATGACAGAAGCCAGAGCCAGGCTGAGAGCCCGCTTCAGGTTTCTCATTGGAATTCCTCCTTTTAAAATTTGGTTCTCTGGTATTTCTACTTTTTGAACCGTTTTTCGGGAAATTTCCCGCTTTTCAGAGGTTTCAGGAACTTTTTTAGGCGTTTAGGCCGGTATAACGCCCCTTGCATCGTGAAAAATGTGGCAATTTTCGGCCAAAAGGAGGTGAAAACGCTATGTTTTATCTTAAAAAAGTTATCTTGGTAGACATTTGGTAGACACCCAGAAAATGGAAAAACGCGGAGCCCTTGAAACACAAGGGTTCCGCGCCTTTTTTGGTAGACATTTGGTAGACATGGTCCGTCTTGCGGCCTGGGACGGCCGGGTTATGCACACGGACACTGCCGTCCCGTATGGTCAATGGTATAGGGCTGGCACAGGATGATTTGAGAGATGGGAACGAAGGTATAGCCCTCCTGGAGCAGGGTGGACAAAATGGTGGGCAGAGCCTCGGGGGTATGGAGCGCGGCGTTATGAAAGAGGACAATGGATCCGGGCTGCACCTTGGAGGTCACCCGCTGGGTAATTTCCTCCGCCGAAATTTCTTTCCAGTCCAGACTGTCCACGTCCCATTGGACCGGCTCCATGCCGATGGACCGCACCGCGTTGATGGAATTGTCATCATAGTCCCCGTAGGGCAGCCGGACCAGGGTGGGCCGAACCCCCGTGATGGCCTCGATTTTATCGTTGCAGGCATTGAGATCCGCCACCACCTCGTCGGCGGACAGCTGGGGATAATGGGCGTGGGTGTTGGAGTGGTTCATCACCTCGTGCCCCGCGTCCGACAGCGCCTTCACCGACTCCGGGTACTTGTCCGCCCACTCCCCTACCACAAAAAAGGTGGCCTTCACGTTATACTGTCCCAGAATGTCGATGAGCTGCTGGGTGTCCTCGTTCCCCCAGGCTGCGTCAAAGCTGATGGACACCAGCTTCTGGTCCCGCTGGACGCAGTAGATGGGCAGCTGCCGGGTGGTGGCCGACGCCCCCACCACCGCCGGATAGTTCACAACATAAAACATCAGCGCCGCCAGGCACAGGCACAGCCCGGCGGTCCACCACTTTTTTCGGGTGAGAAAGACAACAAAGGGCTTTTTGGTCGGTTTCATATGGTCAGCTCCATTCTGATTCGATGTGTTTCATATGTATGCCTCCGCCCCGCCTGTCATGCGGGCATTCCCCAAAGGCGGCCCGGAAGTGCCGCAAAAAAGCCGCCCCTTTCCACGAAAGGAGCGGCTTTTCGTATTATGGACAAATTTGGGGGCTTACTCGCTGACGCGCTTTACCCGGATGGGCAGGCCGTTGAGCTCCAGGCCCTCCCCCACCGGGATGAGCAGGTACCGCCGGCCGTCGATGATCCGCTCCTGCACCATGGAACAGGTCTCGGGGTCCAGGGAGATGGTGGCCTGGGTGGTCTTGAGCTCCACCTTCTTTGTGTCGATGAGGTTGTCCGGCTGGAGGGCGGCGTCGGGGCCAAACTGCTGGGAGCAAATCTCCCGGAAGGCGTCGGCGTGGGGCTGGGAGACCCCGCAGTCCTCCAGAATGCCCGCGATCTCCCCCGCCGTCATGGCCAGAGGCTCCGGGTCCTTGCTCTGCTTGTGCTCCTCCACCCGCTCGGCCAGCTGCTGGTGGAGGGTCTGGAGCACGTCCATGTGGCACTCCTCCCCCAGCGCCTCCACCAGAGCGCCCCGGAAGTTCTCCTTCTGCTCCCCGGCGGACAGGGGCGGCTGGGTGTGGAAGATGGCGTCCAGAAAGCTCTGGGGGATTTCCTCGGTGTCCCGGGAGTAAAGCAGGGCGTGGTAAATGTTGGCCGCCCGGTCGTCAAAGGCCGGGAAGAGAAAGCCCAGCTCGGGCTGGGCCACCGTCTGCCCGGAGACGCAGCGGAAGGCGTTCTCCCCGGGGAAGTAGCCCAGCTCCGTCTTGCCGTCCTTGATGGGGCAGACGGCGCACACGATGTAGGAAAACACCTGGTCGGAGCCCTCGGCGTCCAGCTCCCCGTCCTCCCCGTGGTGGGGGACGTCGTAGGCGTCATGGGCTAGGAGAATGAGATAGTTGCCCTCCAGAGGGGCGCTGGAGATGACCTGCTGGTAGAAGGCCTGGCGGGCCTGCTCATCCTGCAGGCGGGACTTCCGCAGGGTGGTGAGCAGCCGATGCTCCGGGCTGTCCATCACCTGCTGGGTGGAAAAGGAAATATCCACCAGATTTTTGCCCAGGCCCCCCGACAGAGACTTTTTCAGAAAGCCCAGGTACTTTTCCGCCGTCTCCTGGGAGGTCATGCCCAGGGAAATATCCAGGTCGGAGACAATCTCTCCGTTGCAGTTGACAAAACAGCCGTAGACCCGGCTGATGGCGCTCCGGTCCGCACGGAAACGGCGGCGCAGCTCGCCCAGTTCTTTTTTGTTCATGGTGGTTCCTCCATGGGAAAAATTCGGCCCGGCAAGGACGGCCGGGCCGGCTGATTCAGCAGACACTATTTTAGCCTACGCCGGCCCAAATTGCAAACAGACTTGTCCGACAAAATCCGGGGCCGGGCAGGCGCGCCCACAGAAAAGCCCCGCGGCCCGTTTGGGCCGCGGGGCGAAACAACAGGAAACGGATATCAGCGGGTGGGCACGTGCCAGATGTTCTTGGCGTAGTCGCTGATGGAGCGGTCGGCGGCAAAGATGCCGGACCGGGCGATGTTGATGAGGGACATCTGGTTCCACTGCTGGCGGTTGGCATAAGTGGCCAGAGCGCGCTGGTGGGCCTGGCAGTAGCTGTCAAAGTCGGCCAGCAGCATATACTCGTCAGCCGGGCTGCCGCCGGCGCCGAAGAGCAGGCGGTTGGTCAGGTCGGAGTAGGAAACGCCGTCGGCAAAGCCGGAGGAGATCTGGTCAATGACCCGCTTGAGGGCGGGGTTATGCTGGTAGATGTCCAGAGGACGGTAGCCCTGGCGCTTGCGCTCCACCACCTCGTCGGCGGTCAGGCCGAAGAGGAAGATGTTCTCGTCCCCGACCTGCTGGTGCATCTCCACATTGGCGCCGTCCAGCGTGCCGATGGTCAGGGCGCCGTTCATCATGAACTTCATGTTGCCGGTGCCGCTGGCCTCCTTGCCGGCGGTGGAAATCTGCTCGGAGAGCTCGCTGGCGGGCATGAGCTTCTCTGCCAGGGACACCCGATAGTTTTCCAGGAAGACCACCTGCAGCTTATCCTTGCAGATGGGATCAGCGTCGATCTGGGCGGCCAGGGAGTTGATGAGCTGGATAATCTCCTTGGCCACGTGGTAGCCGGGAGCTGCCTTGGCGCCGAAGAGGAAGGTCTGGGGGGTGAAGTTCATGTTGGGGTTATCCCGCAGCTGCTGGTACAGGTAGATGATGTGCAGCACGTTCAGAAGCTGACGCTTGTACTCGTGGAGACGCTTCACCTGCACGTCGAAGATGGCATCGGTGTTCAGCACCACGCCGGACTCCCGGGCCACCCAGGAGGCAAAGCGGCGCTTGTTCTCCGACTTGATGGCCTCCAGCTGCTGGAGCACCGACTTGTCGTCCTTGTACTTCTCCAGCTTGCTCAGCTTCTCCGGGTGGAGCAGGTAGGCGGGGCCGCCGGTGCAGTCCCGGATGAGAGCGTCCAGCTTGGGGTTGATCTGAGACAGCCAGCGGCGGTGGTCCACGCCGTTGGTCACGTTGGTGAACTTGTCCGGCTCGGCCTGGTAGGCGTCCCGGAACACGTCCTGCTTCAGGATCTCCGAGTGGAGGGCGGAAACGCCGTTGATATACTCACAGGCGCACACGCACAGGTTGGCCATGCGCACCTCGCCGCCCCAGATGATGGCCATGTGGGCGATCTTGCCCATGTCGTTGCCGTAGCGGCGCTCCAGCTCGCCCTGGTAGCGGTGGGCGATCTCCTTCAGAATCTGCCAGATACGGGGCAGCAGAGTCTCGATGAGGGACTGGGGCCAGCGCTCCAGCGCCTCCGCCAGGACGGTGTGGTTGGTGTAGCAGACGGTGTGGGTGACGATGTGCCACGCCTCGTCCCAGGTGTAGCCCTCCACATCCAGCAGAATCCGCATGAGCTCGGGGATGACCAGGGTGGGATGGGTGTCGTTGATCTGGATGACGTGCTTCTCGTGGAAGTTCCGCAGGGTGCCGTACTGGGAGCGGTGCTTGCGCACAATGGACTGCACGGTGGCGGAGACAAAGAAGTACTGCTGCTTGAGACGCAGGGACTTGCCCTCGTAGTGGTTGTCATCGGGATAGAGCACCTTGGCGATGACCTCGGCCATGGCCTGCTGCTCCACCGCCTTCAGATACTCGCCACGGGAGTAGAGGGACATGTCCACGGGCACCGGGCTCTTGGCGTCCCACAGGCGCAGCACGTTGGTGTGCCGGGTCTTGTAGCCGGCGATCTCCATGTCCCGGGGAATGGCCAGCACGGTGGTGTAGCCGGTGTGGACGGGCCGGTTGTGGCCGTTCTCGTCCCAGCTGTCCTCGATCTTGCCGCCGAAACGGACCTCCTCGGTCTCATCCAGCTTGGGGATGAGCCAGGCGTCGCCCAGTCCCAGCCAGTTGTCTGCCAGCTCCACCTGCTTGCCGTCGATGATCTTCTGCTTGAAGATGCCCAGCTCGTAGCAGATGGAGTAGCCGGTGGCGGGGATTTCCAGGGTGGTCATGGAGTCCAGGTAGCAGGCCGCCAGACGGCCCAGACCGCCGTTGCCCAGGCCGGCGTCCGGCTCGGACTCGAAGAGGTCGGAGGCGGAGAAGCCCAGACCCTCCAGAGCCTGCTTCAGAGTGTTCAGAAGGCCCAGATTGTAGGCGTTCTTCTCCAGAGAACGGCCCATCAGGAACTCCAGAGACAGGTAGTGGACCTGACGCTGCTGGCCCTCCCACACCCGGTTGTCCGTCTCCATCTGACGGCGGGACATGATGTCCCGGAGAACCAGAGCACAGGCCTTGAACATGTGGCTGTCAGTGGCTTCCTCCACGGTGCGGCCGAAGTTGCGCTGGAGCTTGCCTATAATCATTTCGGTAAGCTGGGCCTTGGTATATTCAGCCATAGCAGTACCTCCCTAAAATTTTTGAACTAAATTTCATGAAAAAGCTGTGGAAAAGAAAGTCTTTCCCACAGCTTTCCATTTTATCAGCTTTGCACAGGAGCGTCAACTGGCGGAAGGACTGAAAACACAGGGCTTCAGCCGAGGATCCGTTGATAGATATCCAGATACTGCCGGGCCGAATTGGTCCAGGAGAAATCCGCCGTCATGCCCGCCTTTTGCAGTCCGCGCCAGACCTTCTTGTCCTCAGAATACAGCTCCACCGCCTCACGCAGTACCCAGAGCATATCCCCCGCGTTGATGTTGCTGAAGGTAAAGCCCCGGCCCTCGCCGGTGAACTTGTTGTAGGGGATGACCGTGTCCTTCAGACCGCCCGTCTCCCGCACCACGGGCACCGTGCCGAAGCGCATGGCGATCATCTGGGAGAGTCCGCAGGGCTCGGAGATGGAGGGCATGAGGAACAGGTCGGACCCCGCGTAGATCATGTCGGACAGAGGGGCCGAATAGGTGATTTGGGCGGCAAAGCGGCCGGGATACTGGCTCTGGGCGTGGCGGAAGGCCTCCTCATACTGCCAGTCGCCGGTGCCCAGCACCACCATCTGCACGTCCATGCTCATAATCTCGTGGAGCACGTCGGTGACCAGGGAGAAGCCCTTGTGCCCCACCAGGCGGGAGACACAGGCGATGATGGGCGTGTCCGCGCTCTCCTGCAGGCCCACCGCCTGCTGCAGAGCCAGCTTGCACTCCGCCTTGCCCTTGACCAGGGATTTGACGGAGAAGTTGGCCGCCAGGCCGGGATGGGTGGCCGGATCGTACAGGTCCATGTCGATGCCGTTGAGAATGCCCTCGATCTTCTCCTGCTGCTGGTTCACCACGCCGTCCAGGCCGCGGCCGTAGAAGGGAGTGCGCAGCTCCTGGGCGTAGGTGGGCGAGACGGTGGTGACGAAGGTGGAGGAGAGAATGGCGCCCTTCATCAGGTTTACGTCCCCGAAGTAGGCCAGCATGCCCTCGTTGAAATAGCTCCGGTCCAGGCCGATGACGTCCTGAAGCACCTGGTCGCTGTAACGGCCCTGGTACTCGATGTTGTGGATGGTAAACACGGTTTTGGTATTGCCCAGCTGAGGGATGCGGTACCGCTCCTCCAGCAGGTACACCGGCACCAGCGCCGTCTGCCAGTCGTTGCAGTGGATGATGTCCGGCGCCCAGTCCAGCTGGCCCACCGTCTCCACAATGGCACGGGAGAAGAAAGCGAACCGCTCGCAGTCGTCAAAGTGGCCGTAGAGCTGCCAGCGCTTGAAATAGTACTCGTTGTCCACGAACCAGTAGGTGACGCCCTCACGCTCCAGTTCGAAAATGCCGCAGTACACCTGCCGCCAGGACAGGGTGACGTTGAAGTACTTCAGGAAGGTCATCTGGCTGCGCCAGTCCCCGTTGATCCCCTCGTACAGGGGCAGGATGACCTTGACCTCATGGCCCTCCCTGGCCAGAGCCTGGGGCAGAGAGCCGGCTACATCTGCAAGGCCGCCGGTTTTGATGAAGGGGGCCACCTCCGAGGCAGCAAACAAAATTTTCATTCCGATCCCTTTCCTTTCCTCATGACATGCGCGGATGCTGAGATAGGGTGAAGCCCCACCGCGGGGGCGGATCCTTCCGCCGCGCCCCCGGTGGGGCTGCTGCTGTTTCGGTTACACCACGGAGCCCTTGGCAATGGCCAGAGGATAGGTGTGGTGACCCATGAGCATCCGGTCCTCCTGGACCGTGACGTTCTTATCGGTAATGACATAGGACAGGGAGGCCCCCGCCTTGACTACCGTGCCCTGCATGAGTACGCTGTTGGACACCTTGGCGCCCTTCTCCACAATTACGCCGCGGGAGAGAATGGAATTTTCCACCTCGCCCTCGATGTAGCAGCCGTCGGCCACCAGGGAGCACCGGGACACCGAGCTGGGACCGTAGTAAGTGGAGGGGTTGGACTGGTCCTTGGTGCGGATGGGACGGGCTGGGTTGAAGAGGTCGGCACGCACCGCCGGATCCAGCAGGTCCATGGAGCGCTGGTAGTAGTCGCTGATGGACTGGAACTGAGCCACATAGCCCTCGTGGACATAGGGGCACAGCTTCAGGGACTTGATGCGGGGCTGCAGCACGCCGCGGCTGAAGTGCTGGATGTCGTGGGCGGCACAGTAGTCCACCATGTCCAGCAGCAGCTGCTTGGAGATGACGTACAGACGAAGAGATTCCAGACTGTTGGCCGCGGAGGAGGGGTGGATGGACAGGTCGGTGATCCGGCCCTCGTCATTGACCTCCACATACTCCGAGTAGCGGGGCGCCCCGTGGAGAATGGGGGTGCACACCAGAGTGATGTCCGCGCCGGTGGCGATGTGCTGCTCCAGCACCTTGTTCACGGGCAGGTTGATGGCCATGTCGCCGCGGCCCATGATGACATAGTCCTCACGGATGTTCTGCAGGTAGTTGGCAACGCCCGCCAGAGCGGCCATGTCGCCCCGGTACTCGCCGCCGCCCTTTTCCGCGTAGCTGAAGGGGGGCAGGATGCGCAGACCGCCGTGCTTGCGGCTCAGGTCCCAGTCCTTGCCAGAACCCAGGTGGTCCAGCAGGGACTGATAGCTCTCGTGGACGATGATGCCCACGCTGGAAATTCCCGCGTTTACATAGTTGGACAGCATGAAGTCGATGAGGCGGTACCGGCCGCCGAAGGGCAGAGAGCAGGTGTTACGGGGACGGGTCAATTCACCTAAATTGGCGTCCGAGCGATAGGCGTACAAAATTCCGTGGAGATCGTTCATACCTGCTCACCTCCCTTCACATCTTCCCGGACCATGGCGCTGGGCGACACCACGGCCCCCTCGCCTACGGTGACTCCGCTGGCCACCACGGCGATGCCCCAGTCGGGGTTATCATCCGGCGGCGATCCCACCAGGGCGCGGGCCTCCACCACCGCGTTCTCCGCCACGATGGAATAGGCCACCTGTGCCCCGGCCTTGACCACGGCGCCGGGCATGAGGATGGAGTACTGCACGCTGGCGCCCTCCTCCACCGTCACCGAGTGGAACAGCACCGAGTTTTCCACCAGGCCGTCCACCTGGCTGCCGCCGGTGACCAGAGAGTGGGAAATGCGGGCATTGGGCCCGGTGACATGGGGCGGCTTGATGGGCGAGCGGGCGAAGATGGGCCAGCTGGGGTCGTAGAGGTCAATGCTGCTGCGGGGGGCCAGCATATCCATGTTGGCGTCCCACAGGGAGTCGATGGTACCCACGTCCTTCCAGTAGCCGTGGAAGCGGTAGGCCATCAGCTTCTCCCCCGCGGCCAGCAGGTTGGGAATGATGTTCTTGCCGAAGTCGTTGGAAGAGTTGGGGTCGGCCTCGTCATCAATGAGGGCCTGACGCAGCTTCTTCCAGGTAAAGATGTAAATGCCCATGGAGGCCAGGTTGCTCTTGGGGTGCTTGGGCTTCTCCTCAAACTCGTAGATGCGGTCGTTCTCATCCACGTTCATGATGCCGAAGCGGGTGGCCTCCTCCATGGTGACCTCCAGCACGGAGATGGTGCAGGCTGCGTTCTCCTTCTTGTGCAGGTCCAGCATGTCCGTGTAGTCCATCTTATAGATGTGGTCACCGGACAGAATCACCACGTACTCCGGGTCATAGAGGTCCAAAAAGCCGATGTTCTGGTAGATGGCGTTGGCGGTTCCCTTGTACCAGGTGCCCTGGTCCCCCTCCCGCATGTAGGGGGGGAGAATGTGGACGCCGCCGTCGGACCGGTCCAGGTCCCAGGGCTGGCCGTTGCCGATGTAGCTGTTCAGCTCCAACGGACGGTATTGGGTCAGCACGCCCACCGTGTCAATGCCCGAGTTGACACAGTTGGACAGGGGAAAATCGATGATGCGATACTTTCCGCCGAAGGGTACGGCGGGCTTTGCCACATGGCTGGTCAGTGCGTGCAGGCGGCTGCCCTGTCCGCCGGCCAGCAACATGGCAACGACTTCTTTCTTCATACGTCTGTCACCTCTTGTCTGTTTCACGCGGGGAACTATGGAACAAGGCGGGCCGAAACGGCGGGCCCTGGAATTCCTGATGCTTAGGGGGTGGACTTGTCCCGGGCGGCCTTCTTGGCGGCCGCCTTCACGGAGCGCTTGGCCTTGGGGGCCTTCGCCTCAGCCTTGGGGGCCTCCTCCGCGGCGGGCTTCGCCTCGGCCTTGGGGGCCTCCTCCTTGGCGGCCTTGGCCGCCTTGGTCCGGGTGGTCTTGGCCCGGGTCTTGGGGGCCTCCTCCGTCCCGGCCTTGGCCTTGACGGTCTTCTTCTCCTTGGCGGGAGCCTTCGCCTCGGCGGCGGAAGCGGCCTTCTCTGCCTTGGGCTTGCGCACCGGGGCGCGGCGGGTGCAGCGGTAGATCATCACCGACATGGGAGGCAGGTCCAGAACCAGAGACTGCTCCTGGTCGTGGTAGGCGACCTTCTCCGTCTTGATGGGATCGTGGTCGCCCAGACCCTGGCCGCCGAAGCGGGTTTCGTCGGTGTTGAACACCGGAGACCAGGTGCCCGCGAAGGGCACACCGATGCGGTAGCCCTCCCGGTGGTTGGGCGAGAAGTTGCACACAATGGCCAGGGGCTTGCCGCTCTTGTCCCAGCGCAGGAAGGAGACGGTATTGGCGGTGTTGTCGTCGGCGCAGATCCACTGGAAGCCCTGCCAGGAGTCGTCCTGCTCCCAGAGAGCGGGCTGCTCCAGATAGAAGGCGTTCATGGCCTGGAAGAAGGCCTGAGTCTGGCGGTGAGGCTCATACTGCAGCAGATGCCAGTCCAGAGAGTACTCGTAGTGCCACTCGTTCCACTGGGCCAGCTCCGCCCCCATGAAGGTGAGCTTCTTGCCCGGGTGGGTCATCATGTAGGCGTAGAAGGCACGGACGCCCGCAAACTTCTGGGGGTTGTCCCCGGGCATCTTGCCGAAGAAGGATCCCTTCATGTGGACCACCTCGTCGTGGGACAGAGGCAGGATGTAGTTCTCCGAGAAGGCGTACATGAGGGAGAAGGTGATGTCCCGGTGGTTGAACTGCCGGAAGTAGGGGTCCAGCTTGATGTAGTGGCAGATGTCGTTCATCCAACCCATGTTCCACTTGAAGTTGAAGCCCAGGCCGCCCTCGTCCACCGGATAGGTCACCTTGGGCCAGGCGGTGGACTCCTCGGCGATCATCAGAACGTCGGGGTGGTCGGCAAAGACGGCGGTGTTCAGCTTCTGGAAGAAGTCAATGGCCTCCAGATTCTCCTTGCCCCCGTGGATGTTGGGCATCCACTCCCCGTCCTTCCGGCCGTAGTCCAGGTACAGCATGGAGGACACCGCGTCCACCCGCAGGCCGTCCATGTGGTACTCCTCCAGCCAGAACATGGCCGAGGAGAACAGGAAGGACCGCACCTCGTTGCGCCCGAAGTCAAAGACCTGGGTGCCCCAATCGGGGTGCTCCCCCTTCCGGGGGTCGGCGTACTCATAGGTGGGGGTGCCGTCAAAGTGGTAGAGGCCGAAGGCATCCCGGGGGAAGTGGGCGGGGACCCAGTCCATGATGACCCCGATGCCCGCCTGGTGGAGCTGGTCGATGAGGTACTTCAGATCGTCGGGGATGCCGAAGCGGCTGGTGGCCGCGAAGTAGCCCGTGCACTGGTAGCCCCAGGAGGCGTCCAGGGGATGCTCCGTCACCGGCAGCAGCTCCACATGGGTGAAGCCCATCTCCTTCACGTAGGGCACCAGATAGGAGGCGATGTCCCGGTAGGAGAGGAACTCCCCCTCCCCCGTGCGCCGCCAGGAGCCCAGGTGGCACTCATAAATATTCATGGGCTTTGTATAAAGCGGATTCTGAGCCCGGTACTCCATCCAGCTCTTATCGCCCCACTGGTAGCCCGTATTCAGGTCGTAGATCTTAGTGGACACGTCGGGCCGGGTGGCACTGTGGAAACCAAAGGGATCGGCCTTGCCCACATAGGTGCCGTCCTCGTGGTGAATGGCGTACTGGTACGCGTCGTAGCGCTGCAGGCCGGGCACGAAGGCCTCCCAGATGCCGCCCTCCACCTTCTCCATGGGTGTGGCCTCCAGGTCCCAGCCGTTAAAGTCACCAATGATGGTAATGCGGGGGGCGTTGGGCGCCCAGACCCGGAATAAGTACCCTTCTGTTCCGTCCTCGGCCTTGGCCGGATGAGCGCCGAAGCACCGCCAGGCCCGGGTGGAACGGCCCTCCGAGAAGGCCTCCAGCTCCAAAAACAGGTCGTTGGCGGAAAGGTTTTCCTGATATTTGGACAATGTGATCACCTCTGTGGTAAATTTCATCGCCGCGTCGAGCCAAAAAGCACAATATGCAGACGAAAATGATGCCGGATATTTATATAAATTATACAACGCACGGCATAGCCAGTCAAGTAAAATAGCGGTAAAGCAAGATTTTGTACAAATGATCAAAAGAATATGAAAATTATGTAAGCGCCGGGAAAATCCCGGCGGGCGGAACGGGGGAAACCGGTTCCCCATTTACCCCTCCGCCATGAGCAGCTGGCGCAGCATCCGGGAGAAGATTCCGGGCACTGTCAGCCGGTCCACGCCCTGGGCGGAGACGATGGGAATGGTCTTTTGAAGCTCCTCCCCCACATAGACCTCCAGCTGACCCAGGGTCTGGCCCTGGTCCACCGGAGCCTCCACATCCTGGGCGATTGTCACCTTGGTGGTCACCTGGTCCGCCTGGCGCTTCTCCACCAGCAGGCGGCAGTCCTCCTTCAGCTGGGGCTGCACCTGGGACGCCGTTCCCAGCAGCACGTCCACCGGGGCCAGAGGGGTCTCGGGGTAGACGTTCACCAGGGTATAGTTGGCAAAGCCGTAGTCCAGAAGGGCCTTGGCGTCCTCAAAGCGCTGGGCGCTGGTGGGGGCCTTCATGATGACGGCAATGAGCTCCATGCCGTCCCGCTCTGCCGTGGCCGACATGCAGTAGAGGGCCGAGTCGGTGGAACCCGTCTTCAGGCCCGTGGCCCCCTCATAAAAGCGGATGAGCCGGTTGGTGTTGGTGAGACCAAAGGTGCCGTCCCGGATGGAGTCCATCCAAATGGTTGTATAGTCCCGAATATCCGGGTGGTTCAAAATAAGCTCCCGGGACATGAGCGCGATATCGTAGGCGGTGGTCACATGGCCGTCGGCGGGCAGGCCGGTGCAGTTGACAAAATTGGTGTCCGCCATGCCCAGCTCCTGGGCCTTGCGGTTCATCTCCGCCACAAAGGCCCCCTCACTGCCGTAGAGGTGCTCCGCCAGCGCCACCGCGCAGTCGTTGCCCGACACCACCGTGACGCACTTGATGAGCTCCCGCACCGGCATCTGCTCCCCCTCCTTCAGATAGACCTGGGAGCCGCCCATCCCCGCCGCGTTGGCGGAGACCGTCACCATGTCATCCGGGGAGAGCCGTCCGTCGTCCAGAGCCTCCATCACCAGAAGAAGGGTCATGATCTTGGTCACGCTGGCCGGCTCCAGCTGCTGGTGGCTGTTCTGGTCGTACAGCACGGTCCCCGTCTCCTTCTCCATCAAAAGAGCGGAGGCACAGGAGAGAGACAGTCCACCAGCCTCCTCCGCCCCCGCAGCCGGTATGGCGGCCGCCAGCAGCAGCGCCGCCAGAATCAACGTGGAAATGCGCTTCATAAATGGTTCCTCCTGCTCCATCATTTGTGGATGAAAACAGGATATGGAGAGACTGCCGGTTCTATACAGCGGGCAAAGCCGGTATTTTTTTCTGGACAGGCATATATATTACCTTAATCCCAACCGGGCGTGAGATCTGACGAAGAAGGGCGAGTCCCTTCTTTTTTTCTTGCGTGTCCGGCACCATACAACTTTCCGGCCCCTGCACCCAGGGGTGAGGAGGGATGGAATGGCCAGAGAGACGCTCCCGGGACGGGAGCAGATTTTAAAGCGCATGTGGAAGCTGGCCAACGCCGACGTGGGCGACGCGGTGCGCCTGGCCTGCTTCCCGGAGGAGGACTGGGGCGGGCTTCAAAAGCTGGATCTGGACGCCCTCACCGAGTTTAAACGGGGCGCCAACGGCGTCATTGAACTGAAATTTGCCGACCGGGCCCGGCTGCTGGAGCGGCTGCTGGACGCCGCCGACCAGAGCGGCGAGGAGCAGGTGGACCGCTTTTTGCGGGCCATGGAGGAGAAGGGGGAATAAGCCGTGGAGGATCTGGTCTTTTCCCCCAAACAGCGCCGGGTGCTTACCTGGTGGCGGCCCGGCTCCCCCGACCGGGACAGGCAGGCCATCATCTGCGACGGGGCGGTGCGCAGCGGCAAGACATTGTGCACCGGCCTGTCCTTTTTCTGCTGGGCCATGCGCTCCTTCCAGAACCGGAATTTCGCCCTGTGCGGCAAGACCATCTCGTCCCTGCGGCGAAACCTGCTCTCGGAGCTCATTCCCCTGCTGGAGAATATGGGCTTCCGGTGCAGGATGCAGAACGGGCGAAACCTCATTCAGGTGCGACTGGGACGGCGAAAAAACACCTTCTACCTCTTCGGGGGAAAGGACGAGGGCTCGGCCGCCCTCATCCAGGGCATTACTCTGGCGGGGGCCCTGCTGGACGAGGTGGCCCTGATGCCCCGCTCCTTCGTGGAGCAGACCGCGGCCCGGTGCTCGGTGACCGGGAGTAGGCTGTGGTTCTCCTGCAACCCCGAGTCCCCCGGACACTGGTTTTACCGGGAGTGGATTGAGAAGGCGGAGGAGAAAAAGGTGCTGCGGCTCCAGTTTGCCATGACCGACAACCCCGGCCTCTCCCCGGAGGTGCTGGAGCGCTACCAGACCATGTTTGAGGGCACCTTCTACCGCCGGTTTGTGCTGGGAGAGTGGGTGGCTGCCGAGGGCATCATTTACGACTTCTTTGACGAGAGCTATGTATCCCCGGTGCCGGAGGGGGAGATGGAGCAGTGGTACATCTCCTGCGACTACGGCACGGTGAACCCCACCTCCATGGGCCTGTGGGGCAAGCAGGACGGGGTGTGGTACCGGGTGGCGGAGTACTACTACGACGCCCGGCAGGAGCGGCGGCAGAAAACCGACGAGGAACACGCCGACGCCCTGGCACGGCTTGCCGGGGGGCGGCGGATTGTGGCGGTGGTGGCCGACCCCTCCGCCGCCAGCTTTCTGGAGACCCTCCGCCGCCGGGGTTGGCGGGTGCGGCGGGCGGACAACGAGGTGCTCTCGGGCATCCGCCTCACCGCCCGGCTGCTGAAGGCAAGAAAGCTGGTCATCTGCCAGCCCTGCAAGGACGCCATCCGGGAGTTTTCCCTCTACCGCTGGGAGGACAAGGGGGACGGGCAGGACCGGGTGAAAAAAGAATACGACCACGCAATGGATGAAATTCGCTACTTCGCCTCCACCATTGTGGGCAAAGAGCGAAATGGCGGTTTTTTTGCAGGTTGCGTGGAGCGCCGGCTTTGACGGCGCGGTCGTATTCTTTTGGGGCCCCATTGCAAATGGGGCGGCGCGGTAAGCGCCGTAAATTCGGAGCCGCAGGCGGAGAATTTCCGGAGGGCGAATTCACTTCGCCCGAGGATATGAAAAGACGGGGCCCCCGACGGGGCTTGGCCCGGCGGGGAGATACGACCACGCGATGGATGAAATTCGCTACTTTGCCTCCACCATTGTGGGCAAGGAGCGAAACGGCGGTTTTTTTGCCGGCTGCGTGGAGCGGAAAACGCGCTGAAAATTGACAAAAAAGGGAGCGGGACAACATGAGATGGTGGAAGCAGAGACACCGGGAGGCGGCTTCTCCCGTGGTGCAGGTGCGCCGGACGGAGGGGCACCCCTTCGGCGTACTGGACCGGTACACCCCCCTGGGCGGCGGCTCGGTGGAGCTGTACCGGGCCATCCGGGAGGGCGTGCCCGTGGTGGAGGCCGCCGTGTGGAAGCTGGTTCGGCTGTGCGGCGGGGTACATCCCATCTGCCGGGACAAGAGGGCGCAGGAGGAACTGGATGCCTTCTGGCAGGGGGTGAACACCGGCTGGGGCCAGCAGGGGATGCAGTCCTTTCTGGACCGGTATCTGGACGACCTCTTTACCTGCGGCCACGCCCTGGGCGAGATTGTGCTCACCGGAGACGGACGGGATGTGGCGGCAGTGCTGTGCGCCGACCCGGAGCAGGTGGAGGCCCGGGAGGGGGACACCCCCCTGGACTTCCGGCTGTGCCGCCGGGAGGTGGGGGAGCCCAGGGAGCTGCCCTGGCAGGAGCTGCTCCTCTTCACCCCCTTCCAGCCCACCTCCGACAGCCCCTTCGGGGTGTCCCTCATGCGGTCCATGCCCTTTTTGACGGGCATTCTGCTGAAAATTTACCAGGCCATGGGCCAGAACTGGGAGCGGGCGGGCAACCTGCGCTTTGCGGTGGTCTGTAAGCCTGGGGAGGGCGAGGAGGCCTTTGCCCAGGAGCGGTGCAGCCAGATTGCCCAGGAGTGGTCCGCCGCCATGCAGGCCGGCCGGGAGGGGACAGTGCGGGACTTTGTGGCCGTGGGCGACGTGGACATCAAGGTCATCGGCGCCGACAGCCCCATTCTGGACAGTGAGGTGCCCGTGCGCCAGATTCTGGAGCAGCTGGTGGCCCGGACGGGCATCCCCCCCTTCATGCTGGGGCTTTCCTGGTCCTCCACCGAGCGCATGAGCGCCCAGCAGGCCGACCTGCTCACCAGTGAGATTACCGCCATCCGCCGCAGCGTGGAGCCAGCGCTCCAGAGGGTGGCCCAGCTGTGGCTTGGGCTGCGGGGCTATGACCCCCGGGTGACCCTGGAGTGGGAGGACATCAATCTCCAGGACATCGTAGAAGAAGCGAGAGCGGAGCTCTACCGCGCTCAGGCGGAGAAAATGAAGGAGGAAGCCGAATGAAGGTATTGAAGGAATCCCAGGGAGGCCAGCAGGCGGCGGTGACGGCAGAGGATCTGGCCCTCATCAACCTGCTCTCCCGGAAGGAGTTGAAGGAAGAGGACGTGTACGTCTTCTCCCTGCGCCTCTGCGACAACGAGGTGGACCGGGACCAGGAGCGCTTTGCACCCCAGACCCTGGAGGAGCTCTCCAGGCTGTTTGTGGGCAAGAGCGGCATCTTTGACCACCAGTGGTCCGCCCGGGGTCAGGCCGCCCGCATCTATAAGACCGAGGTCATTTTCCAGCCGGAGCGCACCACCAAGGCCGGGGACGGCTATTGCTGGCTGAAGGGCTGGGCCTACATGGCACGGACCGAGGGCTCAAAGGACCTGATTGCCGAAATTGAGGCGGGCATCAAAAAGGAGGTCAGCGTGGGCTGCGCCGTGGAAAAGTCGGTGTGCTCCATCTGCGGGGCCGACCTTCGTCAGGGGCAGTGCGGCCACAAGAAGGGCGAGTACTACGACGGCAGACTGTGCTACGCCAGCCTGGAGGGGGCCAGCGACGCCTATGAGTTCTCCTTTGTGGCGGTGCCCGCCCAGCCCGAGGCGGGCGTGGTGAAAGGAGCGGGCAGTGCCCGGACCCTGAAGGACCTGGTTCGCCGGAATCCCGGCCTGGCCGGAGAGCTGGAAGAGTTGGAGCGGGAGGCGGAAGCGGGACGGCAGTACCGCAAGGAACTCAAAGAGGAGACGGTACGCCTGGGCCTGCTGGCCGGGCTGGGCATGGACCGGGAGCTGCTGCTGGGCATGACGGAGAAGCTCTCCCTCGCCGAGCTTACCGCCCTGAAGGAGGCCTGGGGGGCCAAGGCCGCCCGGCGCTACCCCATCTGTCCCCAGCTGGAATACGGAGAAAAGAGCGGCCAGCCCGACGACAGCCGGGACGGCGCTTTTCTGATTTGATTTTTTTAAGGAGGTCAACAAACCATGAGCAAGTTTTCCTTTGAGGACATTGGAGCCGTGGTGGCCACCTTCGCCTGCGGCGAGGACGTGACCGGC
This sequence comes from Pseudoflavonifractor sp. HNCC25GI2, assembly GCF_058136395.1. Lineage (NCBI taxonomy): Bacteria > Bacillati > Bacillota > Clostridia > Eubacteriales > Oscillospiraceae > Pseudoflavonifractor > Pseudoflavonifractor sp. HNCC25GI2. Next base: position 321,926 of record NZ_JBYUOW010000002.1, on the reverse strand, counting down.
GGCAAGGTGGTCAAGGTCACCGAAAACGGCACAGTGGGCCTGTGCTCGGCCAAGGACAAGTTCTGCGGCGTGGCCATGGAGCCCCGAAAGGGGGGCGCCGCCGTCCAGGTGAAGGGCTTTGTCACCGTCAGCACCACCGGCTCCCTCACCCCCGGCTGGGCCAATGTGGAGGCCGACGGCAACGGCGGCGTGCAGAGTTCCGCCGACGGCGGCATCCCCGTGCTGGTGGTCAGCGCCAGCGAAAACTCCGCCGTACTGTGTCTGTGAGAAGAAAGGGAGCGTGAAGAAAAATGGCTTTTTCCTATGACAATCTGAGACTGGACAAGGGCATGTATCAGGAGGCCGGGTCCACCTTTACTCAGGTGCTGGAGCGTCAGGACCCCAGCGAGCAGTACAAGGGCACCTCCCTGGAGGGCCTGGACGCCTTCCAGCGCCAGCTCAAGCGCTTTGACATCAAGGTGAAGGGCGCCGGCAGCGACGTGGTGGAGAAGTTCTTCCGCACCGCCGACTCCGCCGTCCTCTTCCCCGAGTACATCGCCCGCTCCGTCCGCCAGGGCATGGAGGAGGGCGACATCCTCCCCCACATCACCGCCGCCGTCACCAAGTTCGACGGCATGGATTACCGCTCCATCGCCTCCGAGGCCGGCGGCGAGGAGAAGGAGCTGCGCCAGGTGGACGAGGGCGCTTCCATCCCCGCCACTACCATCAAGGTGCAGGCCAACCTGGTGAAGCTGCGCAAGCGGGGCCGCATGCTGGTGGCCTCCTACGAGGCCGTCCGCTACCAGAAGCTGGACCTCTTTTCCGTCACCCTGCGCCAGATTGGCGCCCACATCGCCCGGGCCCACCTGGAGGACGCGGTGGACGTGCTGATGAACGGCGACGGCAACGGCAACGCCGCCCAGGTGGACGAGGTGTCCTCCTCCGGCACCCTGACCTATGACGACCTGGTGGACTTCTGGGCCAAGTTTGACCCCTACGAGATGAACGCTCTGCTGGTGTCCGGAGACGTGATGGTGAAGCTGCTGAAGCTCACCGAGTTCCAGAATCCCCTCACCGGCCTCAATTTCCAGGGCACCGGCAAGCTGACCACCCCCCTGGGGGCCACCCTGCTGCGCACCTCCGTCCTCCCCGAGGGCACGGCCATCGGTCTGGACAAGCGCTTCGCCCTGGAGATGGTGCAGGGCAGCGACGTAACCGTGGAGTACGACAAGCTCATTGACCGCCAGCTGGAGCGGGCCGCCATCACCACCATCAGCGGCTTTGCGAAGATTTTCCAGAACGCCAGCCGGGTCCTGGAGGTCTGAGATGGAGCTGGGCGAGGAAATTCTGGCCCTGTGCCGCCAAATGGGCGCCGGGGAGGAGCAGGACACGCTGCTCCTCCCCCTCATTGAGGCCGCCCAGGACAGCCTTCAGCGGAGGCTGAAGGCCGGCGTCTCGCCCCAGGACTGCGGCTCCGCCTTCCCCCTGGCGGTGGCCCTTACGGCCATGGACGGCCTCAGCGGGGCCGCCGGAGAGGGGGACGTGAGCTCCTTTTCCGCCGGCGAGGTGTCCGTCCAGCTGCGGGAGAAAAGCGGCGGCGGCCGGAGAGAGCAGGCCGAGCGCCTGCTGGCCCCCTGGCTGCGGGAGACGGGCTTTGCCTTCCGGGGGGTGGAGGGATGACGGACCGGGCGTGGAGGAGCATTTTGAGCCGGTACGGGCAGGAGGTTACCCTCCACCCCGCCGGGGGCGGCGAGGGAATTTCGCTAAAAGCCTTTCTCCAGCCGGTGCTCCAGAAGAGCGAGGACCAGCAGGTTCCCTCTCCCCTGGGCCTTCGGCGGGAGGACCGCTTTTTATATCTGGGGCCCGCCGATGTGCCTCTGGCGGACGGAGACCAGGTGGAATGGCAGGGCGGGCGCTATGCCATCCAGTCCGCCCATCCGGTGGGGCCGGAGACGGGCGGACACTTCTGGGCCCTGCTGCGGCCCACGGATGAGGAGGGGACCCTATGAATGGGGGCGTACAGGACATCACCAAGGCCCTTGCCGACTACCTGACGGAGCAGGGCGCCGCGGCGGTACCCGCCTGGAACACCGGGGCGCGGCAGAAGCTCAGCGGACCCACGGCGGTGGTGTCCCTGCGGGGATGCCGGGTGGCCCCGGTGGGCTTTCAGGACTACCTGGGCCAGCGGCAGCGGGAGGACGGCGTGTGGGAGGACTGGTACGGCCGGGAGGCCACCCTCACCTTCGGCCTGGACCTCTGCGCCCCGGAGGGGACGGAGGACGGGGCCTTCCAGGCCCTTTTAGACCAATTGTCCGCCGCCCTGCTGGCGGGCGCGCCCGAGGGGCTGGCGGTGGAGGAGTTTTCCTGGGGGGAGCTTACCTTCGACACCCAGCAGCGGCTGCTGCGCCAGAGCGCCCAGGCGGTGTGCCGGGCCTACCTCTGCGCGGCGGAGCAGGCCGACGGGCTGTTTACCGATTTTGAACTGCGAGGAGGCATAAAAGCATGAATGTGACAACCCATCAGCGGCCGGGGGTGTACTCGGCCTATGACGCCAGCACCATCGTCTCGGGCAGCGGCGGGGGCAGACTGGTGGGCCTGGCGGCGGTGAATACCGTGGCCACGGCGGGTGAGATACAGACTATCACCAGTTATGAGAAGGCGGTGGCCGTCTTCGGCTCCGACGGGGACGAGGACATGGCCGAGCTCATCCGCCTGGCCCTGAAAAACGGCGCCGGCGGCGTGAAGGCGGTGGCGGTGGCCAACGAGGAGGGCTACGACGCCGCCTTTGCCCTGTTGGAGCAGGAGGAGGACCTGGCGGTAGTGCTGTGCGGCAGCACTGACCAGAGTGTGCAGCAAAAGCTGCGGGACAGCGCGGTGACGGCGGCGGAGAACCGCCGGGAGCGGCTGTGCGTGGTGGCGGGAGCCGCCGGGGAAGATGAGGAGGCCCTCATCGCCCGGGCGGAGGCCATGAACAGTGAGCGGGTGGTGCTGGTGGCCCCCGCCGGGCTGGACCGGGACGGGGAGGCCATCTCCGGACTGGGTGTGGCCGCGGCGGTGGCAGGCGTGCTGGCCGGGGAAAGCGACCCCGCCATCCCCCTGGGTGGTGCGGAGCTGAAGGGCCTCTATGGCCTGGAGCAGCGCTACGACGACAACGCCCTGGACCTGCTCATTCTGGGGGGCGTCACCCCTGTTGAGAGTGTGTCCGGCATCGTGTCCGTGGTGCGGGGGGTAACCACCCGGACCAAGACCGGCGAGGTACAGGACGCCACCTGGCGGGACCTGGCCACCATTCGGGTGGTGGACGATGTGATTCCTTCCCTCCGCACCGCCCTGCGCACCAAGTTTGCCCGGGCCAAAAACACCGCCCAGAGCCGCAGCGCCATCCGGGCCCAGGTGGTGCTGGAGCTGGAAAACAAGCTGAAGCAGGAGATTATCACCGGCTATGAGGGCGTGGAGGTGTCTGCGGACACCCAGGATCCCACCCGCTGCCTGGTGGACTTCTCCTTCACCGTGGCCCACGGCATCAACCAGATCTGGCTCACGGCCCACATCACCGTGTGAGCGGGCAGGAATAGGAGGAAGTTTCTATGAGCGTGGCAGGATTCCCCACCAGCAGCGACATCTATCTGGAGGTGGACGGCACCCGGGTGGCCGTGGTGCAGAGCTACACCGCTAAGACCACCAAGAGCAGCACCGCCGTGGAGGCCTTCGGCGAATCGGAGCCGGTGGCCACCATCCCCGGCCAGGCCGTCCACACCGTACAGCTCAAGCGGCTGTACGCCACCGACGAGGCCATCCGGGACGGCATCGACTTTTACAACATGTCCGGCTTCTCCCTGGTCATCTGCAAGCCGGACCGGAAAATCATTTACAGCGGCTGCCAGTGGAGCTCCATTGAGGAGAGCGCCACTCTGGGCAGCATGGTGCTGGAGGAGGTCACCCTGGTGGCCACCCGGCGCATTGAGACGGAGGTGTAACCGGTGGCCCCTTCCATTTTGGCGGGACAGGACCGGCTGCCCCTGAATAACGGCATGGAGCTTCGGCTGCTGTCCGCCCTGGAGGTCCTCCAGGCCCGGCGGGAGGCGGGAGAGCTGGCCCAGGAGGACCGGGAGCGGGCCCTGTGCTCCAACGCCTGCCTGCTGGCCCGGGCCCTGGAGCAGGCGGAGGACCACACCCCCGTGTTTGCAGACGGCCGGGCGGTGCTCTCCGCCCTCACCGTGGAGGAGATTGCCGCCCTGGCCGGGCGGTGGGCCCGGTTCCGGCAGGAGAATAACCCTGGGCTGAACCTCACCGACGGGGAGCTGGAAGAGCTAAAAAAAAACTCCGTGACAGCCCCGGTGAGCGGCTTCGATGGCGGGTGCTGAGGGACTTCGGGGCTCTTCCCACCGAGCCCCGGGCCCGGGAGATGAAGGACCGGGACTATCTGTGGTGCCTGGTCCATCAGCTGCTGGACCGGGAGGAGGAGCTTTCCCGCCTGTGCCCGGAGTGCCGGGCCCGGGCGGAGGAGGCGCGCTGTCCGGTGTGCGGACGGACCCGAGGCGCTTGGGGGGAGGGAGCGGTGAATACCGCCTTTGACCAGGACCGGTTTGAACGGATGAGAGGGGGAGAGACCCGGTGACCGACTATCTGACCGAACTTCTGCGCCCGGAGGAGGATGCCCTGGAGCGGGCCATTCGAAGGGCGGAGAACGCCCTGGCCGGGGGGAGCGCGAAGGAAGCCGAGGCGAAGGAGAAACCCTCCCCCGGGAGGGAAGCGGCCCGGGCGGAGCCTGAGGACGAACGGTTGGAGACGGTCCGCTCCTTTGGGGAGCGGGCCGGACGTTTCTTGGGCCTGCCCCGGGAATCCACACAGGAAGAGAGAAACACGGCCCTCCGGGGCGGGGCGGAAGAGGGCTTTTCCCCGGAATTTGCCCAGTCTGAGGCCCAGCCCCTGGCCGGGGCCCTCCAAAAGGCGGACCGGAGCGCCGCACAGGCGGATGTGCTGACCCGCGGCGCGTCTGCCGTCCCCCCCACCGGAGACCGGACGAAGGCGGAGGACCTGGCCCGGACCGCCATGGGGCGGGCCCAGAGAGGCCGGGACGGCACCGGCGGGGAGCTGGACACCGCCCAACAGGTGGACCGGGCCTTCCGCCGGGACAGCCGCCGCTACGACGGCGGATTTTTCCTCTATTAAGACAGCGAGCGGAAAGGGAGCGATCACAGGATGCTGTCCCCCATGCGATACAAAAACTATATCTGGCCCCACAACCCCAGGGTGTACTCCATTGATTACGGGAAGACGCTGGTGGCCCACAAGATTCCCTATGGGCTCTACCGCCTGCAGAATCTGGGCCGGACCAACCGGATTATGGCGGGAGAGGGGGAGTTTGTGGGGGAGGACGCTTACAGCCAGTTCGGGATGCTGGCCAACGTCTTTTATGAGGACACCCCTGGGCTGCTGGTCCATCCCCTGTGGCAGGTGTCCAACGCCTACTTTGTCTCCCTGCGCTTAGAGCAGGAGCCCCGGCCCGACTATGTGCGCTACTCCTTTGTGTTCTGGGAGGATTACAGCCAGGCGGGCGACCTGGTGCTCCGGGTCACCGGCTCCACCGGTGGGACGGAAGGGGGCACACAGAGTACGGCTGCCTCCTCCGCACCCCAGTACCACCGGGTGGTGAAGGGGGACACCCTGTGGGCGCTGGCCAAGACCTACGGCCTTACCCTCAGCGAGCTCATCGCCCTCAACCCCCAGATTAAAAATCCCAACCTCATTTATGTGGGAGACGAGGTGAGAGTGAAGTGACGGGCTATGTCATGGACCGGGCCGGGGTGCGCTGGCAGCTGCCCCCTCTGCTGGCCTGGCAGCTGGACTACACCGCCGGGGTGCCCTGCGACAGCTTCTGGCTGCGCTTCCTCTGGAAGCAGGGGGCGGACACCAATCCACGGGAGTGGGTGGAATTTCAGGCGGAAGAAAATGGTGAGCGGGTCTTCACCGGTCTGGTGGACGAGTGCGAACGCACCCGGGACAGCGGCGGTGAGGTCATGGAGATCTCCGGCCGGGGGATGGCCGCCCGCCTTCTGGACAACGAGGCTCTGGGGCAGGACTATGCCACCGCCACCCTGGCGGACATTTTGCGGGACCACGTGACCCCCTACGGCATCACGGTGGCCCCGGGGGCCAGCCTGCCCGCCGTGTCCCAATTTTCGGTGGCCGTGGGCAGCAGCGAGTGGTCGGTGGTCTACGACTTTGCACGGTACTACGGCGGCGTGGCACCCCGCTTTGACAAGCTGGGGCGGCTGGTGCTCACCGGTTGGACCGAGGGGGAGGAGCGGGTGCTGGGAGACAGCGTCCCGGTGACCAAGCTGTTGTGCCGGAACCGGCGGTACGGAGTTTTGTCCCAGGTACTGGTGCGGGACCGGTACTCCGGAGCGGTGCAGACGGTGGAAAACGGGGACTTTCTGGCCCTGGGAGGCATGGCCCGGCGGGTCATTACCATGCCCGGGCGGAGCACCTACAAGACCATGCGCTACTCCGGGCAGTTCCAGCTGGACAAGTCGGAGGCCCAGCTGGAGCGGCTGGAGGTGGAGGTGGCCCTGCCCTTCTGTGCCTGGCCCGGCGACCTGGTGGTGCTGGAGCGCAGCAACTGGGACCGGAACGGCCGCTACCGGGTGGCCCAGGCTACCGTAGGCATGGACGAGCGGGGCAGCTGGACGCGGCTGGATCTGGCCCGGCCGGACTTTGTGGTGTGAGGTGAGGGGTATGTGGACATCGGAACGGACACGGAGACCGGCTCAGGAGGAGCCGGCCGCGGAACTGGGCGCGGTGACCCTGGGGGGCGACCCCGCGGGCGTGGCCCTGGGCGGGGAGCGGAGATGGCTGAACGTCTACGCCCCCGGTGGGTACAGCTGGCGCCCGTCGGTGGGGGAAAAGGTGCTGGTGCTCAAGGCGGGGGGCGAGCGGGAGCTGCCCTGCATCGTGGGCACCGCCCAGAACGGCAGTGGTCTGAAACCCGGTGAGGTGAGCCTCCGGGGCGGGAGCAGCCAGGTGTATCTGGGACAGGACAATCTGGAGCTCAGCGGCCGCATCAAGGTAAACGGAATGGATCTGGAGCTGTATATCCGGGAGATTGTGGGCGAGATGCTGGGCGCCCTGGGAGGTTAACATGGAGCGGAAGCTGATAAACGGCGAATATGTACCCAACGGGGCGGGGGGACTGACCACCCTGGAGGGGGCCCAGGAGGTGCTGGCCCGGGTGCTGTTCCGCCTCACCGCCCGGCGGGGCGGCCTGTCCTTCCGGCCCAATCTGGGCAGCCGGCTCTACCAGGTGCTGAGGGAGAAGCCCTCCGCCCGCCAGGCCCTGGCCGCCCAGTACGCCGCCGAGGCCCTGGAGGAGGAGACGGATTTGAAGCTCTCCGGAGTGGAGTGGCAGGACACAGAGGATGGCGGCCGGGTGGTGGTGCGCCTGGAGTGGCGGGGGGAGACCCTCACCGCCCAGGTGGATCTGTGAAAAATGAGGTGACGGCAAGTTGAAAACGGTTGAGACCATTTATGAGGAGATGCTGGAGCAGTTCGGCACCCGCACGGGGCTGGAGCCGGTGGAGGGCTGTGACCTGTCCGCCCGGCTGTACGCCGTAGCTGCCCAGGTGTATGCCCTGTACGTCCAGGCCGACTGGGTGGCCCGGCAGGCCTTTCCTCAGACCGCCCAGGGGGAGTATCTGGACCGCCACGCCCAGCTGAGGAGCCTGGAGCGGAAGGGGGCGGTGGCCGCCCAGGGTGTGGTGCGCTTCACTGCAGGAGAGACGGCGGCGGAGGACCGAATCATTCCCCAGGGGACGGTGTGCATGACGGTGGGCCTGGTGCGCTTTGAGACCACCCAGGAGGGCGTCATTTCCGCGGGAGAACTGACCGCCGATGTGCCCGTCCGGGCGCTCACCGAGGGTGCGGCGGGCAACGTGGGGGCGGGCACCATTGTGACCATGGCGGTGGCTCCGGTGGGGGTGCTGTCCTGCACCAATCCCCAGCCCTGCACCGGCGGAGAGGAGGCGGAGGACGACGAGACCCTGCGGGCCCGGGTGCTGGACACCTTCAAGCGCCTGCCCAACGGGGCCAACGCCGCCTTCTATGAACAGAGCGCCCTGTCCTTCGACGGAGTGGCCGCGGCGGCGGTAGTGCCCCGCCCCAGAGGGACAGGCAGTGTGGACGTGGTGGTGGCCACCCCCTCCGGCCTGCCTGGGGAGGATCTGCTCCGTGAGCTGACGGAGTACTTCCAGGCCCGGCGGGAGATTGCCGTGGATGTGCAGGTGCGGGCCCCGGAGACGGTATCGGTGGATGTGACCGTCCGGGTAAAGGCCAGGGAGGGCCGGGACCAGCAGGCGGTGGAACAGGCAGTGGAGCAGGCCCTGCGGGACTGGTTCACCGGAAAAATCCTGGGCCAGAGCGTGCTGCTGGCCAAGCTGGGCAGCCTCGTCTACGGCTGTGAGGGCGTGGAGAACTACGCCATCTCCGCCCCCGCCTCCGACGTGGCGGTGGAGTCTGACGTGCTGCCTGTGCTGGGTACGCTGACGGTGGAGGAATTGGTATGAGCTACGCCCAATATCTCAAAGAGCTGCTGCGCCCCCTGGGGGTCTACGACCTGGAGGCCCCCTTCTCCGGAGGCGAGCTGGACACGGAAGGGCAGGCTCTGGACGGAGCCGAAGAAACGCTGGAGGAGGTGGGCCGGGAGGTGGACCTCACCTCCGCCCGGGACTGGGGCCTGGAGCGGCTGGCCGGCCTCTTTGTCCGCCACCCGGCGGCGGGCAGCCCGGAGGAGCTGGGCCAGGCGCTGGCCGCCCTGCTGCGCATCGGCGGGGACAGCTTTACTCCGGAGGCCATCAACGACACCATCTCCGGCTGCGGCATTCCCGCCCGGGTGGAGGAGACCGGCGTGGGCACGGTACAGGTGCGCTTCCCCGGCACCGCCGGCGTGCCCCGGGACTTTGAACAGCTGAAGAAAAATGTGGAGGACATCCTCCCTGCCCACCTGACCATCGAGTACTGGTTCTGGTACCTCACCTGGGCGGAGCTGGAGAAAAAATTCTCCTGCTGGGCGGACATTGAGGCCCTGAACCTGACTTGGGAACAGCTGGAAACCTATGTGAGCTGAAATGGAACGAGGAACCCTCTTTTTTATCCGAAATGTTGGCTGCGCGGGGTTGCATTTTTGGAAAAAGATCCTATAATAGCCTGTGGAAAGCGGTGCGCGGTCCGGTTTGTACGCGCCGTAAATAAAAAGGGAGGGTTCTTTATGATCAGTTTCTTTCTGTGTCTGATCATCCTGGTAGGCGGCTACTTTACCTACGGCAAAGTGGTCGACAACACCTTTGGCCCGGATGATCGCGAAACTCCCGCTGTCCGCATCAACGACGGTGTTGACTACGTCGTCATGCCCCAGTGGAAGCTATTCCTGGTGCAGCTGCTGAATATCGCCGGCCTCGGCCCCATCTTCGGCGCTATGCAGGGTGCCCTGTGGGGACCTGTGGTGTTCCTGTGGATTACCTTCGGCACCATCTTTGCCGGCGGTGTTCACGACTACTTCTCCGGTATGATGAGTGAGCGCAACGACGGCGCCTCCATTGCCGAGATTACCGGCAAGTACCTGGGCCCCGTGATGAAGAATGTCATGCGTGTGTTCTCCGTGGTGCTGCTGGTCATGGTAGGTACCGTGTTCGCTGTGGGTCCTGCCGGATTGCTGGTTACCCTGTTCAAGAACGGCGGTCACAGCGGCATTTTGACCACCACCCTGTTCTGGCTGGTCATTATCCTGGTCTACTACTTCATCGCAACCTTTATCTCCATTGACAAGATCATCGGTAAGGTCTACCCCATCTTCGGTATCTGCCTTATCATCATGGCTGTGGGCGTGGGCTTCGGCGTCATCACCAAGTCTGAGTTCGTCATCCCCGAGATCTGGACCCACTTCTATAACATGCATCCCTCTGGAACTCCTATCTGGAGCTTCATGTTCATCACCGTGGCCTGCGGCGCCATCTCCGGCTTCCACGCCACGCAGTCTCCTCTGATGGCCCGGTGCATGAAGTCCGAGCGTCAGGGCCACATGGTGTTCTACGGCGCCATGGTCTGTGAGGGCGTCATCGCTCTGGTGTGGGCCGCTGCCGGCTGCGCCATCTACGCTGTTACCGACGGCCTGAACACCGGCCTGGCTGAGGTTCTGGCTCAGGGCCAGTCCGCCGCCATCTACGACGTGTGCTCCAAGACCATGGGCGGCATCGGCATCGCCCTGGCCATGATCGGCGTGGTGGTCTGCCCCATCACCTCCGGCGACACCGCCTTCCGTTCTGCCCGTCTGACTCTGGCTGACTGGATTCACCTGGATCAGGATTCCTGGGTCAACCGCCTGAAGCTGTGCATCCCCGTGCTGGGCGTGGGCACCTTCCTGGGTGTGGGCAACGCCCTTGGGTACATCGACTACACCGTCATTTGGCGTTACTTCAGCTGGACCAACCAGACCCTGGCCATGATCGTTCTGTGGGCCGGCAGCATGTACCTCTACCAGCAGAAGAAGAACTACTGGATCACTGCTGTTCCCGCCACCTTCATGAGCGCTGTGTCCTGCACCTACTTCATCCTGGCCCCCGAGTGCCTGGGCGGCCTGGTGAATCCTGCGGGCGGCTACAACACCGTGGTGGCCTACCCCATCGGCGTCATCTTCGCCGCGCTGCTGCTGTTCATCTTCATCCGCGCCACCAAGAAGCAGCCGGTGAACCAGTAATCAAACAAAATCTCCCGCTGTGCTGAGACACGGCCTGCCAGCTGCTGCCCGAGCGCGGCAGCTGGCAGATTTTTCTATGGAGTGGATTGCATGTTCAAGCCCATACAGCTCTCTTCCGCCTCGCTGGAGCCCGCCGTCCTGGCGGAGGACAAAAAGCGCTGCCGCCGGGTGGGGCCCTGCGGCCTGGGAGAAAAGGCCCTGTACCTCAACAGCTTCTACATTGACCGTCGGTACTATATCCCCTACTCCGCCATCACCCGGGTCTTCAAGCGGGTGGCCATGAGCAAGGGCGGCTTCACCCGCAAGGGGGTCTTCGCCTCCATGGCCTATCTGGTGGTGGAGTACGACGGCGGGAAGGAGAAGCAGTGCAACTTCAAGTATGAGGAGCAGGTGGACCAGCTGCTGGCCCTGCTGGAGCAGTCCCACCCGGAGATTAAACGGGTGAGCGCCGCGGCGGAAAAGCGGCTGGCCGAGCGGGAGAAGGCCAGGCGGAAGGAGAAAAAGCCGGAGATTACCCCCGAGGCCCGGGCGGAAATTGCCCGGCTGGAGGAGGCCTCCGCCTTCCTGGAGGGGCGGCCGGAGCTCACCCTGGAGCTCTCCCAGGCGGCCCGGCGCAAGCGGGCCTACCTGTGCACCAACCCCAGCTACCGCTGGGTGGCCATGGCCATCACCCTGCTGGGCGTGGTGTCCCTGGGCTTTGGAATTTACTCCATCCTCAATGGGGGCGGCTTTGCCGTCTACTTCCTGCTGCTGGGTCTGGCGGCCATTTTCCTCTTCTCCGGCGCCAGCGTCCTGCCCACCGCCCAGAATAACCGCAAGGTGGTGATGGGCCGGGCCGAGAGAGCCCAGAATGCCATGGAGGACTACCTGGCCTCCCGGCCTGACTTCCCCCTCCCCGCCCGCTACGCCCACCCGGTGGTGCTGCGGCGGATGGTGCGCGCCCTGGAGTATGGCCGGGCCGCCAACGGAGAGCAGGCCCTGGAGGTGGTCAAAAAAGACCTCCAGGCCCTCAACTCCAACGTGGAGGTGGATCAGGAGGAGTACGACGAGGTGGTGGCCATCAAGGCCATGTTCCTCAACGAGGACTACCAATAACCATAAAAAAGCCCCGTCCGGCACAGCCGGACGGGTTTTTTTGCTTGTAAGGAAGGAAGCGTCAGCCCTGGGCCTGGGCCTCCACCAGGCGCACGCCGCAGTACTTCTCCCGCAGCTTGGGCTTTTCAATTTTGCCCGTTGGATTGCGGGGTACGTCGGCAAAGATGATCTTCCGGGGGCGCTTATAGCGAGGCAGATCCATGCAGAACTGGTTGATTTCGCTCTCGGTGCAGGTCATGCCATCCTTGAGTTGGATGATGGCGGCGGCAATCTCGCCCAGACGCTTGTCGGGCAGGCCGATGACGGCCACGTCGTGGATCTTGGGGTAGGCGGACAGGAAGTCCTCGATCTGCACGGGGTACAGGTTTTCGCCGCCGGAGATGATGACGTCCTTCTTACGGTCCACCAGGTAGTAGAAGCCCTCCTCATCCTGGCGGGCCATGTCGCCGGTGTGGAGCCAGCCGTCCTTGAGCACGGCGGCGGTGGCCTCCGGGTCGTGGTAGTAGCAGATCATCACGCCGGGGCCCTTGACGCACAGCTCGCCCACCTCGCCCTGGGGGACCACCTGGTCCTGCTCATCCACAATCTTAATCTTCCAGCCGTAGCCGGGCACGCCGATGGCGCCCACCTTGTCAATGTTCTCCATCCCCAGGTGGACACAGCCCGGGCCGGTGGACTCGGACAGGCCGTAGTTGGTGTCGTACTTGTGGTGGGGGAAGTAGCTCAGCCAGTGCTTGATGAGGGAGGGGGGCACGGGCTGTGCGCCGATGTGCATGAGCCGCCACTGACTGAGCTGGTACTCCTCTGCCTTCAAGTCTCCCCGGTCCAGAGCGGCCAGGATGTCCTGGCACCAGGGCACCAGCAGCCACACGATGGTACAGCGCTCCTGGGATACGGCGTCAAAGATGGCCTGGGGGGTGTTGCCCTTCAGGAGGACCGCCTTGCTGCCGGTAAACAGGGAGCCGAACCAGTGCATCTTGGCTCCGGTGTGGTACAGGGGCGGGATGCACAGGAACACGTCCTCATGGGTGGTGGCGTGGTGGATGGCCTCCATCCGGGCGGCGTGGAGGAGGGAGGAGTGGCGCAGAAGAATGGCCTTGGGGAAACCGGTGGTGCCGGAGGAGTAGTAGATGGCCGCCTCGTCCTCGTCATCCACCAGCACCTTGGGGGCGGCGGAGGAGCAGTTGGCGGTGGCCCGGTGGTAGTCCTCGGCAAAGGAGGGGCAGGTCTCCCCTACGAAAAACAGCAGACGGTCCCGGCCGATGGAGGGGACAACGTCCTCCACACGGCCGATAAACTCCGGGCCGAAGAACAGCACGTCCACGTCGGCCAGCTTGACGCAGTACTCGATCTCCTGGGCGGTATAGCGGAAGTTCAGGGGCACCGCGATGGCCCCCGCCTTCAGGATGCCGAAGTAGATGGGCAGCCACTCCAGGCAGTTCATCAGCAGAATGGCCACCTTCTGGCCCTTCTTCAGGCCCCGACCCAGCAGCATGTTGGCCACCCGGTTGGCCTTCTCGTCAAAGACCGACCAGGTGATTTCCCGGCGGTAGGGGGTGGAGGAGGTGGGCTGAATGAGGGCGTACTCCCGCCAGGTGACCCGGGGCTCCTCCTGGATCTCCGGGTTAATCTCCACCAGGGCGATCTCCTCGCCGTAGAGCTTGCTGTTGCGCTCCAGCAGATCGGTAATGGGCATAACCAGTCGTTCCTTTCCAAACGGGGTGGACCCCGTTGTGCTTCAATGGTTTTAATCTTTAAACCGTTAAAGTATCATACCCAATTTTTCCCCAAATGTCAAGAGGGGCAAAAAATTTCCCCGGGGACCGGGCGGGACGGCGCAAAAAGGCCCTTGACAAATGGTCCGGCGGGTGTATAATGCAACCAATAAACGTGATGACGAAGACAAAGTAGCGTACAGATCCGCCAATTCAGAGAGTTCCCGGCTGGTGCGAGGGGCATGGCGCTGTGTGTGAAATTTCATCTTCCGAGCTGTCCGAGGAACGGCCGTGGGGCCAAGTAGAGCGGAACGGGGGCCTCCCGTTACAGGGGCAGGGTGTTGTGGGACACCCGGCGAGGCCGTGCTCCGCGAGGGGGCGGCAAATAGAGGTGGTACCGCGGGAGATGTTCCCCGTCCTCTGGCAGTCTTTGGACGCCAGAGGTTTTTTTGTACCCTTTTTGCCCCGAACGGGGAATTGGAGGGAATTCTCTTTACCTTTGCGCTTTTATGTGCTACACTTTAAGGGAATGAATTAGCCCCCTGGAGGGGCTGCCGGAAAAGGAGTGGTACCATGGCGAAAGCGGAAAAGAGAGCCCGGAGCCTGGCGCTGTACGAGACCATCCTGAAATTGAAGGATTTGGACGAGTGCTGCAAGTTTTTTGACGATTTGTGCACCCCCACGGAGCTGCGCTCTCTGGAGCAGCGCTTTGACGTGGCGGTCTACCTCCAGCAGGGTCTGGTGTATCTGGACATCCTGGAGAAGACCGGGGCCAGCAGCGCCACCATCAGCCGGGTGCGCCGGTCCATGCTGGACAACGGCGCCGGCGGCGTGATGCAGGAGGTCATTGTCCGGGAGGGGCTGGACAAGGCCGAAAACCAGCCGGAGTGAGGCTCCGGGACCTTGAGAACACAGACAGAACAACGGAAAGAAAGCAGGGAAAGCCATGAAAGAACTGATGTTGGGCAACGCCGCCGTTGCCCGGGGACTGTATGAGGCCGGATGCTGTGTCGTCTCCAGCTACCCCGGCACCCCCAGCACCGAAATTACCGAGGAGGCCGTCAAGTACGACGACATCTACTGCGAGTGGGCCCCCAACGAGAAGGTAGCCATGGAGGCCGCCTTCGGCGCGTGCCTGGCCGGCAAGCGCTCCTTCTGCGGTATGAAGCACGTGGGCCTGAACGTGGCCGCCGATCCCCTCTTCACCATGTCCTACACCGGCGTCAACGCCGGTCTGGTCATCGGCGTGGCCGACGACGCCGGGATGCACTCCTCCCAGAACGAGCAGGACTCCCGCCGCCACGCCATCGCTGCCAAGGTGCCCATGCTGGAGCCCTCCGACTCCGCCGAGGCCCTGGCCTTTGCCAAGCTGGCCTATGAGCTCTCCGAGGAGTTTGACACCCCCGTCATTCTGAAGATGTGCACCCGTGTGGCCCACTCCCAGTCCCTGGTGGAGACGGGCGAGCGCACCGTGCCCGTGAAGAGCTACGAGAAGAACATCGCCAAGTACGTCATGATGCCGGGCAACGCCATCCGCCGCCACCCCGTGGTGGAGGAGCGCACCCGCAAGCTCATCGAGTGGGCGGAGACCGCACCCATCAACCGTGTGGAGATGGGCGGCACCAAGCTGGGCATCATCACCTCCTCCACCTCCTACCAGTACGTGAAGGAAGTGTTCGGGGACAGCGTGTCCGTCCTCAAGCTGGGCATGGCCAACCCCCTGCCCGTGAAGCTCATTCAGGACTTCGCCAGTAAGGTTGAAAAGCTGGTGGTGGTGGAGGAGCTGGACCCCATCATCGAGGAGCACTGCCGCCGCCTGGGCCTGGATGTGGCCGGCAAGGACGTGCTGCCCATGGAGGGGGAGTTCTCCCAGAACCTGGTGGCCGCCAAGCTGGGCGGCACGGTACATACCGGCAAGGCCCTCTCCGATGCCATTCCTCCCCGTCCCCCCGTCATGTGCGCCGGCTGCCCCCACCGCGGCCTCTTCTACACCCTGAACAAGAATAAGTGCACTGTCCTGGGCGACATCGGCTGCTACACTCTGGGCGCTGTGGCCCCCCTGTCCGCCATGGACATGACATTGTGCATGGGCGCCTCCATCTCCGCCATCCACGGCTTCAACAAGGCCCTGGGTGAGGAGAGCGAGGGCAAGACCGTGGCCGTCATCGGCGACTCCACCTTCATGCACTCCGGCATGACCGGCCTTGCCAACATTGCCTACAACCAGTCCAACTCCACCGTGATTATCCTGGACAACTCCATCACCGGCATGACCGGCCACCAGCAGAATCCCACCACCGGCTACAACATCAAGGGCGACCCGGCGGGCAAGATCGACCTGGAGGCCCTGTGCCGGGCCATGGGCTTTAACCGCGTCCGTGTGGTGGACCCCTACGACCTGAAGGCCTGCGACCAGGCGGTGAAGGAGGAGCTGGCGGCCAAGGAGCCCTCGGTGATCATCTCCCGCCGGCCCTGCGCCCTCTTGAAGTACGTCAAGCACAAGGCGCCCCTGAAGGTGAACACCGACAAGTGCATCGGCTGCAAGAGCTGCATGAAGATCGCCTGCCCCGCCATCTCCATCAAGGAGGGCAAGGCCCATGTGGACAACACCCTGTGCGTGGGCTGCGGCGTCTGCGAGCAGCTGTGTCCCGTGAGTGCCTTTGAGAGCACCGGCAAGGAGGAGTAAGCCATGGAAACGAAAAATATTATGATTGTAGGCGTGGGGGGCCAGGGCTCCCTGCTGGCCAGCAAGCTGCTGGGCCACCTGCTCATGGAGCAGGGCTATGACGTGAAGGTGTCCGAGGTCCACGGCATGTCCCAGCGGGGCGGCAGCGTGGTCACCTACGTGCGCTACGGAGACAAGGTGAACTCCCCCGTCATCGACAAGGGCGAGGCCGACTACATCGTCTCCTTCGAGCTGCTGGAGGCCGCCCGCTGGCTGGAGTACTTAAAGCCTGACGGACAGATCGTCACCTCCACCCAGCAGATTGACCCCATGCCCGTCATCACCGGGGCGGCGCAGTACCCCGAGAACCTGGTGGAGAAGATGAAGGCCGCCGGCGCCAAGGTGGATGCCCTGGATTGCCTGAAGCTGGCCGAGGAGGCGGGCAGCAGCAAGGCGGTGAACATCGTCCTCATGGGCCGCCTGTCCCACTACTTCGACCTCCCCGAGGAGGCCTGGCAGAAGTCGCTGGAGGCCATGGTGCCCCCCAAGTTCCTGGAGCTCAACAAGAAGGCCTTTGAGCTGGGCAAGAACGCCTGAGCATCAGCCTTCCCCTTCCCCGGCCCGGCGGAGCAGCCGGCGGTAGGTGTGGTCCATGCCGAAGGCCCCCAGGGGCGCGGTGAGGAGAATGGCCAGCACGGCCACGGACAGCACCAGATTGCCGCAGGGCAGCCCCAGGGCCAGGGGGACAGAGCCGATGGCCGCCTGAACGGTGGCCTTGGGCAGGTAGGCAATGACGCAGAAGAGCCGCTCTTTGGCGGTGAGGTCGGTGCCCGACACCGCCAGCGAGACGCCCACGGCCCGGATGGCCAGGGCGGCAAAGATGATGAGAACGGCCCCCAGACCGGCCTCCATGGTGTAGCGGATGTCCACCGCGGCACCCACCAGCACGAAGAGCACTACCTCCGCCGCCAGCCACAGCTTGCCGAACTTCTCGGACAGGCGGGCGGACACGGGCTGGGGGCACTTGAGGTGGACGCCGCAGGCCATGGCGGTGACGGCCAGGATGCCGGAGAAGGGAACAATCCCCTCCAGCCAGTCCTCCACCGCCAGGAGGAGAAAGGCAGTGCCCAGGAGGATGATGACCTTGGTGCTGTTGCGGATGTGGGCTTGGTGGTTGTAGTTGTACTCAAAGAAGACGGCCAGCAGCCAGCCCACGCCCGCGCCCACGGCGATGCCCAGAAGAATAGAGACGGGGATGCCCGCAAAGGCGCTGAGGGAGACGGTTCCCCCCTGGGCCATTCCCACGAAGGTGGAGAAGAGGACGATGACATATACGTCGTCCATGGAGGACCCGGCCAGAATCATCTGGGGGATGCTCTTTTCCGTCCCCCAGCCTCCATCCATCAACGTGACCATCCGGGGGACCACCACCGCCGGGGATACCGCCCCCAGCACCGCCCCCATGACGGCGCCCTCCACCCAGCTGACGCCGAAAATCACCGGGGCCAGCAGAGTATAGGCCAGAATCTCAAAGGTGGCGGGCAGGCAGGACATGAGCAGGGCCGGACGGCCCACCCGCTTCAAATCTCCCAGGTTGAGGGACAGTCCCGCCTTCATGAGGATGATGACCAGGGCCAGCTGGCGCAGGTCGGCGGAGACGGAGAGAATAGAGGGGTCCAGCAGATTGAGCACATAGGGCCCCAACAGAATGCCGGTGAACAGCATGCCGATGATGCGGGGCAGACGGAGTTTCTGGCACAGGGCGGCGGCAGCCAGCCCCACCAGAAAGACATAGGCCAGGGATGTGAGCATACAAACAGATCCTTTCCCAATGAGTGTACGGCCCCGCGCAGGGCACAAAAAAAGCTGATACCCCCGCGACGTCGTCATCGCAGAAGTCATCAGCTTACAAAAGCGGTTTAGGTTACCCAAGGGAGAACTTCATTCCCGGTGCCCTATTATAGCGGGGAACCGCCGGGAATGCAACCCCTTCGCAACATAAAACTTTTTTCTTAGAGAGGGATGATTCCGATGGAACGGTATTATCAGCCGGAAATTGAGTGCGCCTCCCGGGAGCAGATCAAGGCCTGGCAGGACGAGCGCCTGGTAAAGCAGGTGCGCAATGTGTGGGACAACGTGCCCTACTACCGCAAGAAGATGGAGGAGAAGGGCCTGACCCCCGACGACATCAAGGGTGTGGCAGACCTTCATAAGCTGCCCTTTGTCACCAAGGCCGACCTGCGGGAGGCCTATCCCTACGGCCTGGTGGCCCGGCCCCTGAAGGACTGCGTCCGCATCCAGTCCACCTCCGGCACCACCGGCAAGCGGGTGGTGGCCTTCTACACCCAGCACGACATCGACCTGTGGGAGGACTGCTGCGCCCGGGCCATCGTGGCTGCCGGCGGCACCAACGAGGACGTGTGCCAGGTGTCCTACGGCTACGGCCTCTTCACCGGCGGACCCGGCCTGAACGGCGGCTCCCACAAGGTGGGCTGCCTCACCATCCCCACCTCCTCGGGCAACACCGAGCGGCAGATCATGTTCATCCGGGACCTCTCCGCCACCATCCTCTGCTGCACCCCCTCCTACGCCGCCTACATCGGCGAGACCATGAAGGAGATGGGCCTCACCCCCGACCAGATCCCCCTGAAGGCGGGTATCTTCGGCGCCGAGGCCTGGAGCGAGGAGATGCGCCAGGACATCCAGAACACCCTGGGCATCAAGGCCTACGACATCTACGGCCTTACCGAGCTGTCCGGCCCGGGCGTGGCCTTTGAGTGCTCCGCCCAGAACGGCATGCACATCAACGAGGACCACTTCATTGCCGAGATCATCGACCCCGAGACCGGCGAGGTCCTGCCCGAGGGCTCCAAGGGTGAGCTGGTGTTCACCTCCATCACCAAGGAGGCCTTCCCCTTGCTGCGCTACCGCACCCGTGACATCTGCATGCTCAGCCACGAGAAGTGCTCCTGCGGCCGCACCCACGTGAAGATGTGCAAGCCCATGGGCCGCTCCGACGACATGCTCATCATCCGGGGTGTCAACGTCTTCCCCTCCCAGATCGAGACGGTGCTCCTCAACCACGGTTACCCCGCCAACTACCAGATTATTGTGGACCGTGTCCGCTCCACCGATACCCTGGACGTGCAGGTGGAGATGACCCCCGAGATGTTCACCGACAACCTGGGCGAGATCGAGCGCCGGCAGAAGGAGCTGGTGGACGGGCTGCGCTCCATGCTGGGCCTGGCCGCCAAGGTCACCCTGGTGGCCCCCAAGTCCATCGTCCGCAGCGAGGGCAAGGCCGTACGCGTCATCGACAAGCGCAAGATTTGATAAGGAGGAGACTTGCATGAGCATCAAGCAGATTTCCGTCTTTTTGGAGAACCAGCCCGGCGCCCTGTACGCCATGACCGGGGTACTGGCCCAGAATAAGGTGGACATGCGCGCCCTGTCCCTGGCCGAGACCAAGGACTTCGGCATCGTGCGCATGATTGTGGACAACGTCTACGCCGCCACCACCATTCTCAAGGACGCCGGCTACGTCCATTCCGTCACCCCCGTGGTGGGAGTGGCCATCCCCGACACCCCCGGCGGCCTGAACCGGGTGCTTCAGGTACTCACCGACGAGCGGGTCAACGTGGAGTACATGTACGCCTTCCTGGGCGGCAAGGACGTGGACCACGCCTACATGATTTTCCGGGTGGAGGACCCCGCCGCCGCCACCGCCGCCCTCACTGCCCGGGGCATCCGGGTGGTGGAGCAGGAGGAAATGGACAACCTGTAAGGTTCTTTCCCTCAGACCCCACAGCTTAAACGAGCGCGTCCCGCTCTGGCTCTGGCCGGAGCGGGACGCGTTTTTACGTGCGGTTTATTTCGATAAACTTTTCGTTGACGAAGGAGGTTTATTGTGATAAACTGACAGTGACAAGAGACTTACAAAACCAAACAGACAGGAGGGACGGACATGGAAAAGCTTTTTGACGGAGAATACCGGCTGATGCAGGTGCTGTGGGACAGCGGGGCGGTCAATTCCACCCGCCTGGTGGAGCTGTGCGGGGAGAAGCTGGGGTGGAACAAATCCACCACCTACACCGTGCTGCGAAAGCTGAAGAACAAAGGTGCGGTGCGCCACGAGGACACCTTAGTCACTCCCCTTCTCACCCGGGCCCAGGCGGTGCGGGCGGAGGGCGAGCACCTGGAGAAGATGGCCGGGGGCCTCTCCCCTTTCCTCACCGCCTTTTTAAGCGGGCGGAAGCTGACCCAGAAGGAGGCGGAGGAGCTGAAGGAGCTCATCGACCGGACCATGGGGGAGGGATAAGGCGTGCTGTGGGTTCTGCGGCGCTTTGTCATCATTTTCCTGAACATGGGCCTGATGCTGGGGCTTACCTTTGGGGCGCTGATGCTCCTGCGGCCGGTGACCGTTCGGCTGCTGCGCCCTCAGCACCGGGTGGCGCTGTGGTATCTGGGCTGGTGGTCGGCGATTCTGGGCATTGGCTATGACCTTATGGGCAGCATCCGGCTGCTGCCCGTCACCTTCCGCTCCCTGATGATATCCCGGGTGGGGGTAACGAACGGAACGGACCATTTCCCCTTTTTCCTGCCTCTGGAGGCCTCCTCCGGCGGCGTGGGGGAGATTGTCCTGCCTGGGGGATGGAGCATGGCCGTCCCCAACTACCAGCTGTGGATGTCAGCGGCGGCTATTTTGTGGGTCGTTGGAGTGGCCGCGATGGCCATATGGCACCTCCGGCGCAGCCGGCAGTGGAAGAAGCTGGGCCGGGCCGGGGAGCTTATGGACCGTGAGACCATGGCCCGGTACGGCCTGGAGGAGAGCGATGTGGCGGTGCGCCTGTGCGAAAACCTGCCCACCAGCTTTGTCCGCCGGGGCCACGACACGGGAGGGAAGGACGGCATCCACTATGTCATCTGCTTCCAAAAGGAGCTGCCTCCCGAGCAAATGCGCCTGGTGCTCCTCCACGAGGCGGAGCACATCCGGCTCAATCACCCCTACTTCAAGGCGGTTGCGGTAATGGGGCTGACCCTGCTGTTCTGGTGGAACCCCATTTTGTGGCTGGCCTGCCGGTTCACCTGCCGGGATATGGAGCTGGCCTGCGACGCAGCGGTGCTGGAGAAGCTGGAGCCAGCGGAGCGGCGGGACTATGCCCGCACCCTGGTGGAGCTGGGCTCGGGCAGACACATGTGGGGGAGCGTCACCTCCTTCGGGGAGTGCGACGCCGCCCTGCGGGTGAAGGCCGCCGTCCGGTGGAGACCCACCGGATGGGCGAACGCCGCCTGCTCCTTTGTTCTGGCGGCGGCGCTGTTTCTCTTTTTCTACTGCGGCGGACGGTAACGAAGCCATCCGTGCCCCCGGACAGGAACACCACGGAGGAGGGATAAGGTATGCTGAACTGGCTTGTGGAACTGGCGGTCCTCTATTTGAACATGGGGCTGGTGCTGGGCCTCACCTTCGGGGCGCTGATCCTTCTGCGCCCGTTGACCGGACGGCTGCTGCGGCCCCAGCACCAGGTTATGTTGTGGTATGCGGGCTGGCTGCTGGGTGTGCTGGCGACGACGTACAGCTCCCTGGGGCGCTACCAGCTGCTGCCCGTTACCTTCCGCTCTCTGGTGGTTCCGCGGGTGGCGCAGAGAGGAGGGCAATCCTCCTACCCCGCCTTTTTCTGGAGCGAGGCCGGAACGGAGGTCCAGCTGATGCTGCCCGGAGGGACGGAAGTGGCCATCCCCCGCTATGGGACGCTGCTGATGGTGCTTGCCCTGGTCTGGCTGGTGACCGTGGTGGGCGTGGTGCTTTGGGAGAACCGGCAGGAGAGGCGCTTGAAGCGGCTGAGCCTGGCAGGTGAGCGCATGGACCGGGCGGCCCTGGCGGAGTACGGCATCACCGACCAACGGGTAGCGGTGCGCCTGTGTGAAAACCTGCCCACCAGCTTTGTTCGCCGGGGCCACGACACCGGAAGAAAGGACGGCATTCGCTATGTCATCTGCCTCCAGAAGGAGCTGCACCCGGAGCGGATGCGTCTGGTGCTGCTCCACGAGCTGGAGCACATCCGCCTGCATCATCCGGCTTATAAGGGACTTATGGTGGGCAGCTTGACCGCGCTGTACTGGTGGAATCCCATCCTGTGGCTGGCCTGCCGGCTCACCTGCCGGGACATGGAGCTGGCCTGCGACGCAGCGGTGCTGGAGAAGCTGGAGCCAGCGGAGCGGCGGGACTATGCCCGCACCCTGGTGGAGCTGGCCTCGGGCAAGCACCTGTGGGGGAGCGTTACCTCCTTCGGGGAGTGCGACGCCGCGCTGCGGGTGCGCCGGGCGGCCCGGTGGAAGCCGGTTCGGGAGGAGCTGGAGGCCCTGTCCCTGCTGCTGGCATCGGTGCTGTTTGTGTTTTTCTTCTGCGGCGGCCCGGTGTATCAGAGCTGGAAGCCTGCTTATGAGCCTCCGCGGTGGCCGGAATATCTGGAGAGCGGGGCCTGGATGGACCAGGTGGCCCAAAAGCTGGAACAGCCGGACTGGCAGCCGAGGGAAGTCTGGAGCAAGAGGGCGGAGGCTCTGGTGGTGCTGGACGAGACGGGCCAGTGGTACAGCATCTCCTTTTCCGATTGGACGGGGGAGAAATACGACTGGGTCAGTGTGGGGCCTATGAGACAGGCCTTTCTGGACGGCTATACCCGGGTAAGCTGAGAGAACAATCGACAGGAAAGGACGGGGCTGGTATGGAACTGCTGGATGGTTTTTTTCACAGTTATTTCAACCTGTACCTCAATCTGGGGCTGTGGTGCGGCATGGTCATGGGAATGATTCTGCTCCTGCGGCCGGTGCTCTGCCGCCTGCTCACCCCGGGGCAGCGGGTGTTCCTGTGGGGCGTGGGCTGGATCGGGGGCTTTGCGCCCCAGCTGTTTCTGCCCCTGGCCCGGATTTCCTTGCCGGTGCCCACCCTGCGCAGTCTGCTCATTCCACGGGCGGAGCGGGGCTGGCCCCTCTTTATGCCCGTGATGCAGGAGGCGGGCACCTACCGTTTGGTGCTGCCCGGCGGGACGACCATCCCCTTTTCCATTACCCAGGAGGGAATTGATGCCCTGGGGTGGCTGGGGCTTCTCTTCCTGGCGGTAACCCTGTTTCTGGCCGCCCGCAGTGACTGGGGGGTCAAGCGGATGGCCCGGTCCGGCACGGAGCTGGACCGGGAGCAGTACCAGCGTCTGCGGGTGGACCAAGAGGACGATTTGGTGGTCCGCCTGTGCCCCAACCTGCCTACCAGCTTTGTGGTCCGAAGCTGGGGACGGCATGAGATTGCCCTTCAGAAGGAGCTGACGGAGGAGCAGCTGCGGCTGGTGCTCCTCCACGAGCGGGAGCATGTGCGCCGCCATGACCCCTGGCTCCAGGGGCTGGCTGTGGTGGTGGTGTGTATTTTCTTTTGGAATCTTGTGGTCTGGCTGGCCTACCACTTTACCCGGCGGGACATGGAGCTGGCCTGTGACCAGCGGGTGCTCCGCCGCCTGGGGGAGGAAGAACGCCGGGCCTACGCCCACACTCTGGTGGACCTGGCCTGCGACAAGCCCCGGTGGGGCGGGTTCACCACCTTCGGGGAGTGCGATGCCTCCCGACGGGTGAAGGCGGCCACCCGCTGGGCGCCTGAGGACGAGTCGGACGATCTGGACGCCCGGCGGCTGCTGGGGTGGGTGGTGGTACTGCTGCTGGCCGCCTCGCTGTTTCTGGGCGGCCCCTGGGACCGGGCGTTGACCGTGGACCTGGTGTCCGACCTGGAGCGGGACGGGGGCTGGGGCTGGCTGGCCGGGGAGGTGGCGGAGCAGCACGTCGTCCCGGATGAGGAGGAGCCCCTGTGGATTCGCGGCGACGGCAGCAGCTACGCCAAGATTTACATTCAGGATGAGGAGGGCTCCTGGTGGAGCGCCCTCATCCGCCGCAGCCTGTATGGGGGCCATCTGGACGCCCATCTGGACCGGATGGACCTTCCGGACACACCGGATTTGTCGGGCTGCGACCCTATTTCCTGGGAAGAGGCGGAGAAAACGTCCGGAGCGGCGTGACGGAAAGGAGCGGACCATGGAATTTTTGATCGATCTGTTTCTCCAGCTCCTCAATCTTGGTCTGGTGCTGGGGGCGGGAATCGGGGTGCTGCTCCTGCTGCGTCCCCTTTTGTGCCGGATCTGCACGCCCCAGCAGCGGGTGGTGCTGTGGGCGCTTGTGTGGCTTTCCGCCTATCTCCCCTGGGCCTATGCCCTGGCCAACCAGCTGAACCTGCTGCCCGCCACCCTGCGCACACTGCTGGTCACCCGGACTTCGGATTTTGGCTCTTATGCAGGCGAACTCCCCGCCATTTTGCCCGGAAGATATCAGAGCCCGGGGCTCTATCACCTGGCCCTGCCCGGAGGCAGGCTGGTAGCCGTCTCCCTCAGCGACGGGGTGATGACCACCCTGACGGTCCTGTGGGCGGCCGTCACGCTGGGGCTACTTTGGTGGTGTGCCCGGCGGAGTGAGAGACTGGAGCGGAAGGCCCATGAGGGTCGGCTGCTCTCCCGGGAGGACCCCCTGCGCCGGGGGATCCCGGAGCTGGAGCGGGAGACCACCATGATTCGGGTGTGCAAAGACCTGCCCACCAGCTTTGTCCTGTGGGGCGGGACCGCCCGGGAGACCGGGGCCAGCTACGGCATCTACGTCCAGGAGGAACTGCCCCCGGAGCGGATGCGTCTGGTGCTGCTCCACGAGGCGCAGCACATCCGCCTGCGCCACTGCTGGTGCAAGATGTATCTCAGCGGGGTCCTGCTCTACTGGTACAATCCCCTGATGTGGCTGGGCTACCGGTGCTTCTGCCGGGATCTGGAGCTGGCCTGCGACCGGGCGGTGCTGGAGCGGCTGGACGGAAACGAACGGCGGGAGTACGCCCGGATGCTGGTGGAGCTGGGCAGCGGAAGGCTTTTGTGGGATGTGCCCACGGCCTTCGGCGAGTGCGACATCGCCCGGCGGGTGCGGGCCATTGCGGCCTGGAAACCCAGCCGGCAGAACCGGAACCGTCAGGCGGCAGCCTGGGCGGTGTGCCTTTTGCTGGGGCTCTTCCTGGCGGGCGGTCCCCATGACCTCTGCCGGGCGCAGGACATTCTGCTGGCCTACCAGCGGGAGGACGGCGGCACCGAGGCCTTTGTTCAGGCGGTGGAGCAGTGTGTGGAGGAGACCGGCGCTGCCCTGGAGGCGGAAGAAATTTGGTGCGCCAGCCGCTGGTTGGAGGGGCGGCTGCCCTGGACCGGCCAGAAGGAGGAGTACCTGCTGGTGCAGGGGGCGGACGGAAGCTGGTACGCCGTGGGGCTTTCCTGGGATGCCAAACGGGTCTCCTTCCGCGGAAGTGACCCCCAGCGGCTGGCGGGGGTCCCCGATCTTGCCGGCTGTACCCGTCTGGTTTAGAACCAACAAAAGAACCCATCCCCGGCTCGTGACGAGCCGGGGATGGGTTTCCTTTATCGGGTTTGATCCGCCTTTCGGCCCACCAGGTGCTCCACCATGGCCCGGTCAAAGGACAGGCAGCAGCCGAAGGGGTCGATGACAAAGCCCGCCCCCCGGTTGTCCCGGAGAATCATGGCGGCGTAGTCGTCAAAGGACAACAGCAGCGTCTGCTGGTTTTTGGGTCCGCACAGCTTCCGCAGCTCCTCCCAGCCGGTGAAGGCGGGAAAGAAGGGCTGGCCCTCCTGATTGGGCAGCAGCTGGAACTGGATGGCGGTGCCCTCCCCGCCGGAGACGGTGGCCTCCTCCGGGGAGAGAATGTTCACCGGGGCCAGAAACCGGGCGGAGGAGATGACCGCGTCCAGCACCGCCTCCCGGCTCTCCCGGGTATTTTCCCGGCCCATCCGCTCCACCGCCGAGAGCAGGGCTTGGTTGTTCAATTCCGTTGTTTGCTCCATGGGACGCCTCCAAAGGTGTGATTTTCCCCATTGTACTACACTCCGCCTCCCTCCCGCAAGGGACAGGCATAATTCCGTCTGGACAAACGGATTGGGGTGTGGTAAGATGCCTGTTGACGAGTTTTATACCATCTCGTCCAAGCACGGCGGCATAGCCTGCCGTGTTCGTTCGGGAAGCCCAAGGCTTCGCCGTTCTCTAAACAAAAAATGGAGGTTTTTTTATGTCCAAATTCAACACCCGTGATCTCACCTTTGCCGCCACTCTGGCCGCCGTGTACGCCGTCTTGACGGTGACGCTGCCCATCCCCCAGTATGGCCCTGTCCAGGCCCGCCTGTCCGAGGCCCTCACCGTGCTGCCCTTCTTCTTCCCCGCCGCCACGCCGGGGCTGGTGGTGGGCTGCTTCATCGCCAACCTGTTCTCCCCCTACTCCCTGGATGTGATTTTCGGCACCGCAGCTACCCTCATTGCCTGTCTCATGACCCAGCGGATGCCCAACCAGTGGCTGGCTCCCCTGCCCCCTGTGCTGTGCAACGCCGTCATTGTGGGCGCTGAGTGCGCCTGGTACCAGGCGGGCGGCTTTGGTCCCGCTTTCTGGCCCGCCTACGCCTTCAACGCCTTTACCGTGGGTCTGGGTGAGCTGCTGGCCTGCTACATTCTCGGATCCCTGCTCATTCGGGTGCTGCCCCGCATTTCCTTCTTCCGGGAGCGCATCCCCCAGCGCCGCCTGGAGCAGCTGGCCCACGTGTAACCTGCATCATTTCGCCGGATGGAGTTCCATCCGGCGATTTTTTATAAAAAAGCTCCCGTGTTTACAAACCGGACACAAATTATTCACATACTCTCATGGAAATTCTTCACGGGTAGACTATACTGTTAATTAACCCGTTAATAAAACCCGATGCGGCGGAGCCCGCATCTATAATTTGAGAGGATGATACTGTGTGCAGGAAGTGAAGAAACCGTCCAAAAAGCCGCTGATTTTTTATTATGTGATGGCTATGCTGATTTTGATGGTATTGAACATGACCTTTTTCCCGTCGGTGCTGGAAAAACAGGTCAAAGAGGTCAGCTATACCGACTTCATGTCCATGACCTACGACGACAACATCGGCCTTGTGCAGATTGAGGGGGATGAGATCACCTTCACCGACAAGGCCCAGGAGAACATTTACAAGACCATCGCCATTGACAGCGACACCGACCTGGTCCAGCGGGTCTACGACCACGGGGGCCAGCTCAACCGCATCGACACCCAGCCGGGCCTGCTCACCTCCATTCTGGTGGGGTGGGTGCTGCCTCTGCTGCCCTTCCTGCTCATCGGCTACTTCATCCGCAAGCGGATGCAGAAGAGCATGGGCGGCGCCGACGGCATGATGTTCGGTATGGGCGGCGGCTCGGGAGCCAAGGTGTACGTCCCCTCCTCCACCGGCATCCGCTTTGCCGATGTGGCCGGCGAGGACGAGGCCAAGGAACTGCTGGGTGAGATTGTGGACTTCCTCCACGACCCGGAGAAGTACCGGGAAATCGGCGCCCGCCTGCCCAAGGGCGCGCTGCTGGTGGGCCCTCCGGGCACCGGCAAGACCCTGCTGGCCAAGGCGGTGGCCGGTGAGGCCAACGTCCCCTTCTTCTCCATCGCCGGCAGCGAGTTTGTGGAGATGTTTGTGGGCCGGGGCGCCGCCAAGGTGCGGGACCTCTTCAAGCAGGCCAACGAAAAGGCCCCCTGTATTGTGTTCATCGATGAGATCGACACCATCGGCAAGAAGCGTGACGGTCAGGCCATGGGCAACGACGAGCGGGAGCAGACCCTGAACCAGCTTCTCACTGAGATGGACGGCTTTGACGGCTCCAAGGGCGTGGTGGTGCTGGCCGCCACCAACCGTCCCGACTCCCTGGACCCCGCCCTGCTGCGCCCCGGCCGCTTTGACCGGCGCATCCCCGTGGAGCTGCCCGACCTCCAGGGCCGCATTGACATTCTGAAGGTCCACGCCAGGAAGATCCGCCTGGCGGAGGATGTGGACTTCACTCCCATTGCCAAGACGGCCGCCGGCGCTTCCGGCGCGGAGCTGGCCAACATCGTCAACGAGGCCGCCCTGCGGGCGGTGCGGGACGGGCGGAAGTACGCCACCCAGGAGGACCTGCAGGAGAGCGTGGAGGTAGTTATCGCGGGCTACCAGAAGAAGAGCCGGGTCCTGTCCGACGAGGAGAAGAAGATTGTGGCCTACCACGAGACAGGCCACGCCCTGGTGGCGGCCATGCAGTCCCACTCCGCCCCGGTGCAGAAGATCACCATCATTCCCCGCACCTCCGGCGCCCTGGGCTACACCCTCCAGGTGGACGAGGGGGACCACTTCCTCATGTCCAAGGAGGAGCTGCTGAACAAGATCACCACCTACACCGGCGGCCGGGCCGCCGAGGAGCTGGTGTTCCACTCCATCACCACCGGGGCCTCCAACGACATTGAGCAGGCCACCAAGCTGGCCCGGGCCATGATCTCCCGCTACGGCATGAGCGACGAGTTCGGATTTGTGGCCTTCGAGACCATGTCCAACCAGTACCTGGGGGGCGACGCCTCCCTGGCCTGTTCCCCCGAGACCCAGGCCCGCATGGACCGGAAGGTCACCCAGGTGGTCACCAACCAGTATCAGAAGGCCATGGCCATCCTGGAGGAGAACGAGGACAAGCTCCACCAGCTGGCCCAGTACCTCTACGACCACGAGACCATTACCGGCCAGGAGTTCATGGACATCCTGGAGCAGAAGGAGCTTCCCGGGGAAAGCCAGACTTGACACGGGGACGAAAAGGTCGTATGATAACAGCGCAAACAGGGGAGCTCGCGGCAGCGGGCTGAGAGGAGGCTTGGCGCCTCGACCCTCTAACCTGATGTGGGTAATGCCACCGTAGGAAGTCATAGGGATTGTATGATTGCATTGCGGGGCGGCCCAGGTTGGGCCGCCCTGTTTTTGTTTGTCCACTTACACTTCTTTTGGAAAGGACGTGGGAGGAGAATACCGCGGCGCCCCGGCTCAGAGCCGGGAGCGGGCAGAGGGGGAGCGCCCTGTGCCCGGGCCAGAAGTGCAGCGATGGGAAGCCGTGTTCCGGCGTGAGAGGAGGCCAGTAAGCCTCGACCGAACTCCGCGGGGCGGTGTGTGTCCGGCCCGGGGACCCTGTATGCGGCGTTATGCCGCCGGAGGGATGTCGCTGCTCTGTTTTGCGGTATTCCCCCATGACTTTACAAGAGAGGTGTTTTTTATGTCCAATTACACGAAGGAGAACCGCCTGGCCCTGTCGGTGGCGCTGGCGGGCATTCTCACCGCCGTGGGCGTGGTGGGAGGCACTCTGTCCATCCCCGTGGGCTTCACCCGCTGCTGCCCCACCCAGAGCGTGGTCAACGTGGTGGCCGGTGTCTTCCTGGGCCCCTGGTACTCCCTGGGCATGGCCTTCTGCGTCAGTCTCATCCGCAACCTGCTGGGCACCGGTACCATCATGGCCTTCCCTGGCAGCATGTGCGGCGCTCTGCTGGCGGGCCTTCTGTACCAGCGGTTCCACCGGGTGTGGGCGGCCTGCCTGGGCGAGATGATTGGAACGGGCGTGGTGGCCTCCATCCTGGCCTTCCCCATTGCCCGGTATTTCCTGGGCAAGGCCTGCGGCCTCTTCACCTACTTCATCCCCTTCATGACCGTGGCGGTCACCGGGTCGATCATCGCCTGGGTGCTGGTGTATATTCTGAAGAAGAACGGGGCCATGTCCGCCATGAGCCGGGCCGTCCAGCGGAGCTGAGGCGGCCATGAACGCCCGTAAGCCGGTGGCCTGGATGTCCACCAAATTCCCCCTGGAGATTCCCGCCGCCTTCGGCATGGAGGTCATCTGCCCGGAGAGCGCGGGGGCGGCCGCCGCCGGAAAGGGAAAAAGCGCCCAGCTCTGCCGCCGGGCCGAGGGGCTGGGCTACTGCGCCGACCTGTGCTCCTATGTGCGCATGGGCGTGGTCCTGGCCCGGGACGGAGGCATGCCAAAGCCCGATGTGCTGCTGTGCTGCGACAACATCTGCTCGGGCATGGTGCAGTGGTATGAGGCCATGGCCCGGACGCTGCAGGTTCCCCTGGTGCTGCTGAATTTCCCCTACCGCCAGAGCCAGGTCTCCCAAGGGCAGGTGAATTATCTGCTGGGGCAGCTGAAAGCGGCCATCCTCCAGCTGGAGGAACTGACGGGACAGCGGTGGGACCCGCAGAAGTTTCAGGAGGTCTGCCTCCGGGAGGAGCGGTCCGCCCAGGCCTGGCAGCGGGTGCTGGACTGTGCCATGGCCCGCCCCTCTCCCCTGCGGAGCATGGAGATCTTTGATTACATGCCCCTCATGGTCACCGGCCGCTGCCGCACAGAGACGGAGGGGCGGCTGCTGGAGCTGGCCCGGGAGCTGTCCGCCCGCAGACCGGAGGGGGAGGAGTACCGCATCTACTGGGAGGGTACCCCCTGCTGGCCGGTGCTGGGCCAGGTGGTAGACCTGATGGACAAGCGGCACATCCGGGTAGTGGCCGACCCCATCAGCCACTCCCTGGGCTTTCGCTGCCACGATTTGGAGAGCCTGGCCCGGGCCTACTGTAAGACCATCAACGGCGTGTCCCTGGAGGAGGGCGTGGCCATGCGGGCGGAGCTGTGCCGGCGCTATGGGGTGGACGGGGTGCTCATCCACTATAACCGCTCCTGCCGCCCCTGGTGCGGCGACCTCCAGGAGGTGGAGCGGCGGCTGCGGGAGGAGCTGGAGGTCCCCGTGGTCAGCTTTGACGGCGACCAGGGGGATCCGGGGGCCTTCTCCCCTGCCCAGTTTGAGACCCGGCTGGACACCCTCACTGAGCTGATGGCCGCCCGCCGGGAGGCCCAAGCATAAAACGCGCCGCGGCGCCGGAACGGTTCCGGTGCCGCGGCGTGTTGCGTTCAATGGGTGGAGGTCAGTTCTCCTCCCCCTCCAGAAAGTAGGAGGCCTCCATGTCGGCGGTGGCCAGGGCAAAGGCCAGGGGGTACTTCTGAAAGGCCTGTCCCACGGTGCGGTTGTCCTCGGGGCCGGAGAAGCCCATGTGCCAGCGGATGGCCATGGCCTCTTCCCGGGTGAGGCGGATGAAGCCGTTGGTGATGTACACGCTCTTCTCCCCGTGGCCGTAGGGCAGGGGGTCGTCGAAGGAGTAGGTGGGCACCTTCTCCCACTGGCCGGTGGCGTCGTTCTTCACGTTGCGGAAGCCCTTCTTGTAGCAGCCGATTTTGCACAGGTCGTGGAGAAGGGAAACAATGGCCACAGATTCGGGGCTGTACTCCAGGCCGTACAGCTCCTGCACCCGCTCCCGCTGGAGGTAGTCCACCAGACAGTGGTACACGTTGAGGCTGTGCTCGCACAGCCCGCCCTCGTAGGCCCCGTGGTACCGGGCGGAGGCGGGGGCGGTGAAGAAGTCGCTCTTGTGCTCCAGGTAGTCAAGCAGCTTGTCCGCCCCGTCCCGGGTGATGTTTTCCTTAAAAATCTCGATAAATTCCTCTTTGCAGGACATACAATAACCTCCGAACGGGCCGCCCCTTCCGGGGCGGGCCTGTAAATTGACGTAAGAAAAGTGTAGCATGGACCGGGGAAAGATGCAACGGAAAATCCCACTTTCCAACGCTCCCCGCCTGTGGTAAAATAATAGGACACCGTTCAGCCAAAGAACAGGAGGATTTTGTCATGAGCTACGCCGATGAGGTGTTTATTCAGAACTGCAAGGACATTCTTTCCCAGGGGGTCTGGGACACCGACCGCCCCGTCCGGCCCCGGTGGGAGGACGGCTCCCCCGCCCACACCATCAAGCTCTTCGGTGTGGTCAACCGCTATAACCTGAAGGAGGAGTTCCCCATCCTCACCGTGCGCCGCCAGTACCTCAAGTCGGCGGTGGACGAGCTTCTGTGGATCTGGCAGAAGAAGTCCAACAACGTCCATGACCTGAGCAGCCACGTGTGGGACGCCTGGGCGGATGAGAACGGCTCCATCGGCAAGGCCTACGGCTACCAGCTGGGGGTGAAGCACCACTACCCCCAGGGGGACATGGATCAGGTTGACAAGGTGCTCTGGGACCTGAAGCACGACCCCGGCTCCCGGCGCATCCTGACCAGCCTCTATAACCACCACGACCTGAGCGAGATGGCCCTCTACCCCTGCGCCTACTCCATGACCTTCAATGTGAGCGGCAACACCCTCAACGGCATCCTGAACCAGCGCTCCCAGGACATGCTCACCGCCAACGGCTGGAACGTGATGCAGTACGCCGTGCTGCTGCACATGATCGCCCAGGTGTCCGGCCTGGAGGCCGGGGAGCTGGTCCATGTCATCGCCGACTGCCACATCTACGACCGCCATGTGCCTGTGGTGGAGCAGATGCTGGAGCGGGAGCCCTACCCCGCCCCCAAATTCACCCTGGACCCCACGGTGACCGACTTCTACGCCTTCACCAAGGACAGCGTCTCCCTGGAGGGCTACCAGGCCTACCCCATCGGGGAAAAGATCCCTGTTGCGGTGTAAGCACAGAACGTGAAGAGTGGAGAGAGGCACAGCTATGAATGTTATTGTGGCGGTGGATGAGAACTGGGGCATCGGGAAGGATGGAGACCAGCTCATCTACCTCAAGGAGGATTTGAAGCGCTTCAAGGCCCTGACCATGGGCCATCCCCTGATTCTGGGGCGGAAGACCATGGCCACCTTCCCCGGGGGGAAGCCCCTGAAGGGGCGGCGGAACCTGATTTTGTCCCGCAACCCGGACTTTGCCCCCGAGGGGGGCGAGGTGTACCACACCATGGAGGAGCTGCTGGCCCAGGCGCCCGAGGACGCCTTTGTCATCGGCGGCGCCTCGGTGTATCACGCCCTCATCGGCCAGTGCGACACGGCCTACGTGACTAAAATCCACAAGGGATTTCCCGCCGACTGCTGGTTCCCCAACCTGGACGAGGACCCGGCCTGGCAGGCGGAGGAGCCCTCGGAGATTATGGAGCAGGATGGGGTCCGCTATCAGTATGTGACCTACCGCCGGGTCAAGTGAATCCAAAAGAAAACGCCGCCAGGCTTGGTGCCCGGCGGCGTTTTTTTGTTTTTAAAGATCAGAGGTTCAGAGTCATGCCCTGGTGGTCGGCCAGGCCGTCCTTGGCCAGCATCCGCTCCAGTACCTCCACATCGGTGGTGATGTCCATGGCGTCGCCCTGGAAGAGCTGGTCCAGCTGCTTCTCAAAGCCCTCCACCACCTTATCCATCATGCCCTCGATGCGGGCCATGGCGGAGGTGATGTTCTCACCGGACACCTCCTGGTCCTCCAGCTGGCTGTACGCCCGGAGAATCTTCAGGGTGGTGGGCAGGTAGTAGCTCAAAAAGCTGTGAAGCTGAGGGGATTTGTCCGGGTGCTGCCGCTGATAGTCCAGAATCTTGGCCGTGATGACCCCGATGCGGTCAATCTGGGCAGAGAGCTTCTCGTTGTCGATGGCGTCGTTGACCGCCTTGATTTCCAGCAGAATGGCGTCCTGCTCCTGCTTGGCTTCCTCCTTGGCGGGCTTTTTGGGCTGGGCGGGCTCCTCTGGCTTGGAGCTGATGCCTCCCCCGGAGAGGACCAGTGTGCCCGCGCCGTAGTCCAGATAGCCCTGGGGGAACATGCCGTCCTCCAGCATATCCTCCAGGTCGTCCCGCACCCGGCCCACGGAGCGGCCGGTGGCCGAGGCCAGGGAGGCGATGGACACCGACTTGTTGCTGCCGATCATGGCCATGTAGCTGCGGTAGCGGTTGGCCTGCTTACGCTTGTGTACGCCCACCCACAGACAGCCCAGACCGCCGAAGAAGCAGCATACCACAGGCAGCGTCTCCTCCAGGAACCAGGCCACGTCGGGCAGAATCCACAGGCTGCTGCTGACAGCGGTCAGAGAGGCAAAGCCGAAGAGGGCAGCCAGAATGCCGCCGATAATGGTCATCTTCTTGGCGCGGTCGTTGAGCTGAGAAATCTGGTCCTGAACGGAGGCCTTCCGGCTCCGGGCCGTTTTCTTCTTACCGGCGGCGGGCTCCTGCTCTGCATAGGGGGCAGAGGTGCGGGCGCCCACCGGGCCCTGTCCCGCCTGCTGGGCGTAATAGGGGTGACGGCCCCGCTTGGTGCTGCGTTTGGTACCGCCCAGCAGCCGAATCACAATCATTAAAAAACCGATAGGGGCGGCAAAGCCGGTGACCAGCAGCATAATGGCAATGACCCAGTAGATCCAACCGCCGCCCCGGCTTCCCCGGTCCTGATAGTCTGACATGAATCTCCCTCCGCGCAACTTGGATAGTCTTTTCCAACCTGTTCCCACATAAGAGTAACAGATCTCGCTCAAAGGGAGATTGATTTCTCCTTAAAATTCCATGAAGAAACTACCGTCCCTCTCGCTTGTATTATCATACTGCGGCGGGCGGAAAATGTAAATGGCTTGAAGACGGTAATTTTTTGCCTTTGCTGCGGAATACGGCCCGTCCCAGGGGGAAACGGGCAGTTGTAACTGTTCTGTAATTGCTATCCGCCGGAATGAGGTGCTATAATGACGCTAAGCACGGCCTTTTTTGACCGTCATTGTAGAAAAAATGCGTTCCGTCTCCGGCGGAACGTGGAGGGAAGCATATGGAAGGACAACGTATGGAAAAAAAGCCGGGTGTGCCCAAGAAGGGCCTGATCATTGCCGGCGCCGTGGTTGGGGTGCTGGTGGCAGCCTACCTGGGGGTGTGCCTCTGGGCGGGCCAGTCCCAGAGCATTTTCCCCCACACCTCGGTGGCCGGGGTGGATGTATCCGGCATGACCACCGCCCAGGCGGCCGAGAAGCTGTCCGAGGAGCTGGAGAAGGCCACCTCGTCGGTGTCTCTCTCCCTGACCTACGGGCACTGGGAGGGCACCCTGGAGGGCAGTGCGGTGGAACTGGACGCCGACGCCTGGGCCCAGAGCGCCTGGGCCTCCGGCCGGGAGAATTTCCTGCTCCAGGGCGGGACCTATCTGGGCCGCCTGATGGGCGCGGACTATGATCTGGCCCCTGACTTTGCCCTGAGCGAAAGCGGCCAGCAGCAGTTTGATGCGCTGATGGACGAGGCCGACCAGCAGGTGGGCGGCGCCCTGGTGGACGCCAGCTACGCCGTGGAGGGCGAGGAGCTGGTGCTGACCAAGGGTGTCACCGGCGTCACCATTGACCGCCAGGCCGCCCAGGAGGCCGTTCTGAACGCCCTGGGCGAGGCGGTGGCCGCCACCATGGGGGCCGAGGACGCCCAGCAGCCCCAGTCGGTGGAGCTGCCCGCCCACGAGACGGCGCCCCAGGACCCCGATTTTGACGCCATGTACGCCGAGCTGCACACCGAGCCCCAGGATGCCCAGGTGGATCCGGAGACTTTGGAGGTCAGCGAGCACGTGGTGGGCGTGGACTTTGACGTGGAAGCGGCCAAGGCTGCCTTTGCCCAGGCCGCCGAGGGGGAGACAGTGCGCATTCCCCTGACCATCACCCAGCCCAAGGAGACCCAGGAGAGCCTGAAGGCCAAGCTGTTCCGGGACCTGCTGGGAGAGGGCACCACCAAGGTGTCCGGCTCCTCCAACCGCAAGCATAACGTGAAGCTGTCCGCCTCTGCCTGCAACGGCGTGGTGCTCATGCCCGGCGAGGTGTTCTCCTACAACAACACCACCGGCAGCCGCTCCGCCGACAAGGGCTATCTGGCCGCCCCGGTGTATTCCGGCGGCGACTCGGTGGACGAGGTGGGCGGCGGTATCTGTCAGACCTCCTCCACCATCTACTACGCCGTCCTCCACACCAATCTGGAGGTGGTGGAGCGCCACGCCCATACCTACAACACCGGCTACGTCACCCAGGGCATGGACGCCACCGTGTATTACGGCGCGGCTGACTTCCGCTTTAAAAACAGCACCAATTACCCGGTGAAGATTGTCACCAAGAGCTACGACAAAAACGGCGCCCGCTACCTCACCGTGCAGATTTACGGCACCAATGACGAGGGTGTCTACGCCGTGCCCAAGAGCAACGTCTTTGACCGGGTGGACCCCACTACCCAGTACAAGGCGGACTCCTCCATCCCCCAGGGTACCACCAAGGTGGATTCCAAGCAGAACGCCTACATCGGCTGGTCCTCTCAGACCTACCGCTATGTGTACGACAAGGACGGAAACCTGCTGGAGAAGCAGGACATGGGCTTCAGCAAGTACAAGATGCGCCCCAAGACCATCCTGTATAATCCTGCTGACGGCGATCCCTCCACCTGGGTGGACGGACAGCCTCCCAAGCCCGGCGGAACCACCGATCCGGGGACTGGCACCACGGACCCGGGCACCGGAACGACGGATCCTGGCACCGGCACTACCGATCCCGGCACGGGTACCACGGATCCTGGTACCGGCACCACCGATCCCGGCACCGGGACGACAAATCCGGGCACCGGCACCACCGATCCCGGCACGGGTACCACCGACCCGGGTACCGGAACCACAGACCCCGGCACAGAGGGTGGCCAGGGCGGAGCCAGCAGCTCCTCCTCCACCCAGAACCCCTCGGGCAGTCAGGCTGCCTGAGGCGCGCATACCACCAAAAGAAAGAGGAACTAACGCATGTTTCAAGGCTTTTCCCAGGGCAGTGTGGACTTTCTCTGGGGGATTCGATTCAACAACGAGCGCAGCTGGTTTTTAGAGCATAAGCAGGAATACCTCACCCTGGTGGACGCTCCCCTGCGGGAGCTGGCCGACCAGGTGGGGGAGGCTATGACCGAGGCTTATCCCAAGCTGGGCCTCACCCTGAAGGTCAGCCGTATTTACCGGGACGCCCGGCGGCTTTATGGCCGCGGGCCCTACAAGGACCACATGTGGTTCTCCCTCCGGCGGCCCGGCCAGTCGGAGGGCGGCACCCCCTGCTTCTACTTTGAGCTGGCTCCGGAGTATTATAGCTACGGTATGGGGGCCTACGACCCCACACCCCTGACCATGGCCAAGCTCCGGGCCCGCATTGACCGGGACCCCAAGCCCCTGGAGACGCTGGCCCGCCGGCTGAACCGGCAGAAGGAGTTTGTGCTGGAGGGCGCGGAATATAAGCGACCCAAGGGCGACCCCGGTCCCCTGCTCTTCCCCTGGTATAACCGCAGACAGATTGTGCTGTCCAGCGATCACAACTGTGAGGGGCTGCTGTTCACCCCGGAGCTTGCCGACCAGGTGCTGGCCGGCTTCCGGTTCCTGGAGCCCTACTACCGCTGGATGGAGGCCCTGGCGGGCGACCCGCCTCCTCCCCAGACGTAACACGACCCCAATTCCAAAAACGCGCGGCCCGGGCAGAACCGGGCCGCGCGTTTTGACTGTTTCTGCCGCTCTGCCTGCAAAATGGCGGAACGGGGGCGAAAGGCTGCCGAATCCGAAAAAACGAGGAGAGCTGAGCAATCTGCACAAGACAATATTCTACATAAAAAACTTTTTAAAAATTCACACAAAAACTGCTTGACATTAGCGTGGTGATGTGGTACATTATAGCCAGAAAGGATGAGTCCCATGTACTAAGTAGAACCCCAGCACCTGACGTCAGAATGCAAGGTCAGACGCAAGAAAATGAAAATCCAAGCAAAACGCGCATCCGAATAAAACCAAGGTGCGGCACCGAAACAGGACCCTTGACCAGAGGAAAGGAACCTCCGCAAATAGCAAGGAACCCTGACCCAGGAAAGGAGAACCCAAACGCCACATCCGATTCGAATGTAGACCAGGCAATTTGACACAGGGTATGCGCATACCTCAAAAAGCAGGCTATCCAAAGAGAACATTCCAACGTCCGTTGCCTCACGTATGAGGAGTTTAGAACCGCAATCGTGGTTACAAATCAGGTTGAGAATTGGATTTCAGGGAGGCCGAGCAGAGAAAAAGGTATGTGGCGATTCAATAGAAAGAGAGGTAACCATATGATGTTAGATAACAAGAGTTCACAGAAATAACCCTTGGCTGCAGCGGATTACAAAACGGGCAGTCAAGGGTTATTTCTTTGTCTGGAGCGGCCGGGAGGGCCGGGCAAACAGGACGCCGGAGGGGCGTCTTATTTTTTTGCCCGGCCCACAGACAGCGCCTGAGGCAGCGAGACCCCCTGGGCGTGGAGCGCGGCCAGATACAGCACCAGGGCGAACAGCAGACAGACAAGCCCCGCGGCCAGAGAGGACAGGCCGTTGTCCTTCAGCACCCGGAGCAGCAGGTTGGCGTTCAGGGCGGCCAACAGAGCGGCCAGCCCCGGGGCGGTCAGCCACTGGAAGAGGGCCAGCCGCAGTCCGGCTCGGCGCACCGCCAGCCACAGACACAGCGCCGTCTCCACCACGGCCGCCGCGCCGGCTCCGGCCACGTAGCCGCTCATGCCCACCCCGGGCAGAGGAACCAGAGCCATGGTAAACAGCAGCTGCAGTCCGCCCCCCAGCAGGGAGACGGCGGCCACCGCCTTCTGCTGCCCGATGCCGTTGAGGATGGAGCCCAGCACCGAGCAGTAGCAGCTCAGGGCCATGGTGACGGCCAGGGGGATGAGAAACTCCCCCACATCCGGCTGGTTGAACATGACCCGCCCCAGGTCGGGCCCCAGCACCACCATCAGGGCCATGGAGGGCAGCGTGAGCAGAGAGACCACCCCCATGGCCCGCCCGGCCAGGCGGCTGACCTCGCCCTTCCGCCCCAGAGCGCAGGCCCGGGCCAGCCGGGGGACCAGCACCAGGTTCAGCGGCCCCAGGAACACGGTGGGCAGGGCCAGCATGGGCATGGTCATACCGCAGATGACGCCAAACTGGGACATGGCCGCCTCCCGGGCCATTCCCCCCTCCACCAGCTTCTGGGGGATGAGGGCGGCGTTGGCCGCCCCCATCAGGTTGCCCAGCAGGGCGTTGGCCCCCACGGGCAGGGCGATGGCAGCGATGCGGTGCCGCCGTACGCGGGCGGGCTCCCCGGGGCCGGAGAGGCCGGAACGGCGCAGTGCGCGGCGGCACAGGATCAGCAGCGTGAGGGCGGAAAACACCTCGCAGACCACCATGCCGCATACAATGAGTCCCACCACCCGCTCGGGATACTGGGGTAGAAACAGCACCAGCAGACCCAGCACCGCCGCGGTGCGGATGAGCTGCTCCAGCAGCTCCACCACCGCCGGGGGCTTTACCAGCCCGGAGCCGTAAAAGAAGTGCTTGTGCATGTTCTCCACCCCGGTGAGGGCGGTGCAGGGAATGAGAAGTATCAGTCCCAGCTGAGTCCGGGCGTCGCCCAGAAAGCGAACGGAGATGAAGTCCGAGGCCCCAATGACGGCTGCGCCAAGGGGGAGCAGCAGAAGAAAAAACATCCGCAGGCAGGTGCGGAGGGTCTGGCGGGCGCCCTGGCTGTTGTGCAGGGCCAGATGCTGGGGGATAAGGTTGGACACCGCCGCCGTCAGTCCCACCGCCGTCAGGGACAGCAGCACCGAGTAGACGGGCATAATGAGCTGATAAAGCCCCATCACCTGGGCCCCCACCAGCCGGGACAGGGCCACCCGGTACCCAAACCCCAGCAGCTGGGATGCTGCCCCCAGCACCGTTAAAAACAGGGCCCCCTGCCCTGCGGACAGTCTGCGCTCCTCCACGGTCATCCCCCCTCTTCAACAGAGTATTCACGCCCCGGCCCGTTCATGCCCGCTGGAGGCAAATGGGGGAAAAGCGGGAAAAGAGGCTTGAGGTTTTTTTCCATACGCATTATAATAATGCCATTGAAGCACCGGGATGCGTGCCTCCAGGGCGCCCCCGGGAAAACGGAACGTTTTAAGGAGGAAACAACCATGGCTTTTGTGACCCTCGAGCAGAAAGGCCCTGTGGCCGTTATCACTATGAACCGGCCGGAGGCCCTCAATGCCTTGAATGACCAGGTGCTCCGGGATTTGGATGCCGTACTGGACCAGGTGGAGGAGAATGAGGACATTCTCACCGTCGTGCTCACCGGCGCGGGCCGCTCCTTCGTGGCCGGCGCGGACATCGGCCAGATGTCTCAGCTCACCGCCGCTCAGGCCAAGGCCTTCGGCGTGCTGGGCAACCGGGTCTTCCTGAAGCTGGAGAACCTGACCAAGCCCACCATCGCCGCGGTCAACGGCTTCGCGCTGGGTGGAGGCTGCGAGCTGGCCATGGCCTGTGACATCCGTCTGGCCAGCGAGAAGGCCAAGTTCGGCCAGCCCGAGGTGGGACTGGGCATTACCCCCGGCTTTGGCGGAACCCAGCGTCTGCCCCGGATTGTGGGGGCCTCCCGGGCCATGGAGCTCATCCTCACCGCCCGGAACATCAACGCTGCCCGGGCCCAGGAGATTGGCCTGGTGAGCGAAGTCTATCCCCCCG
Organism: Pseudoflavonifractor sp. HNCC25GI2; assembly: GCF_058136395.1. NCBI lineage: Bacteria > Bacillati > Bacillota > Clostridia > Eubacteriales > Oscillospiraceae > Pseudoflavonifractor > Pseudoflavonifractor sp. HNCC25GI2. The sequence continues at coordinate 281,460 of NZ_JBYUOW010000002.1, read as the reverse complement.
AGGAGTTGATGGACAAGGCGCTGGAGCTGGCAAACGCCATCGCCGCCAACGCCCAGGTGGCTGTGCGCCAGTCCAAGGCCGCCATCCGCAAGGGCCTGCAGACCGACATGAACACCGGTGTGGCCTACGAGAGCGAGGCCTTCGCCCTGTGCTTTGCCACCGAAGATCAGAAGGACGCCATGGCCGCTTTCCTGAACAAGGAAAAGCTGCCCGGCTTTAAGAATCGTTGAGTCCCGGTTTCAATAAAACCGGATTGGAAAACCGCCGGCACTGCCGGCGGTTTTCCTTGGATCAAATAAGGGGGCGTGGAATACGCAGCTGTCAATTCAGGTATTACTGTCTAATTTGGTGGGACTGTTTTTGCTCGTAGGAGTGGGCTACGGCGTGGTGCGGGGCGGTCTGCTCCCTCTGTCAGCAGCCGAGGCATTGACTAGCTTGCTTTTGAAGGTAACTCTGCCCGCTACTATTTTCACCTCTATGATTCGTCCCTTCGACCCCAGCTTCGCCCGGGACGCCCTGATTATCGTAGGAATTGGAACGGTGCTGTTTTTCCTCTACGCGGCCGTCAGCGCCGGGCTGACGCGGGTCTTTCGGGTGCCGGAGGGACGGCGGGGCATCTGGATGCTTGGTACCACCTTCTCCAACAACGGATTCATGGGATTTCCCGTCGCCTATGCTCTGTTTGGAGATGAGGGGCTGGCGCTGGCGGTTATGTTGGGCATCCCCTCCAATCTTTTGATGTATAGCCTGGGGGCCAGCCAGGTATCCCTGGACCGGTGTGAAGACGGGACAAAGGAGCGGCTGTCCGTCAAACAGGTGCTGTTCAGTGCCGTCAACGCCTCCATCCTGCTGGGTCTTATTTTTTATGCCGCCCAGATTCCCGTACCCGAGGTTATTTTTTCGCCCCTGGAGCAGCTCTCCAACATCACCACTCCCCTGTCCATGCTGATTACCGGCATGACTTTGGCGGGAAGCCCTCTGTCCAGCCTGTTCCGGGACCGGGACGCCATCACCTGTGTCATTACCCGTCTGGTCCTGCTGCCGCTGCTGACGTGGGTTTTGCTGCTTCCCATTCCAGTGGAGAATCCTCTGGTCACCTGCGTGACACTGATTATCATGGCTATGCCCAGTGCCTCGGTGACCACCGCTATGGCGCAGCGTTACGGAAGCTGCACGGAGCTGGCCGCCCGGTCGGTGTGCCTGTCCAGCCTGCTGTGTATGGTAACCCTTCCGCTCATTGCCCTTCTTCTTTAACCGAAAAAAGGCTCCCGGCTGATGGCCGGGAGCCTTTTTTATTTTATGGATTCAGGAAAAGCGCGCTTATCAGGTATGGGTCAGGTTATAGAAGTTCATGATCATCTGAGCAGCCTCGGCACGGGTAGCAGAGCCCTGAGGCAGCAGGCGGTTGTCATCGGTACCGCCCAGGATGCCCTCGTCCACGGCCCAGCGGATGGCGTAATCCGCGAAGGGACTGACGCTGTCCTTGTCGGTGAAGGTGAGGGCCAGATTGGGCACATCGGGCTTGCCGGCGTAGTTGTAGAGCATCACAGCCAGCTGCTCCCGGGTAATGGCAGCTTCGGGGGCAAACTGATTCTCGCTGACGCCGCTGACGATGCCCTTCTGGCGGGCCCAATACACGGCGTCGGCATACCAGGCGTTGTCCGCAACGTCGGTATAGGGGGTACCACGGTCAGCCTCAGAGACGGCGGGCTTGCCGGCCATGCTATACAGAATCTGGGCCACCATGCCGCGGGTCAGGGTGGTGTTGGGGCCGAACTTGCCGTTGCCGATGCCGCTGAGCAGGCCCTTCTCGTTGGCAAACTCCACGGCGTTATAGTACCAGGCGCTGGACTGCACGTCCAGGAAGGAGGGAGCCTTGTCCATCAGATAGTCAATGAGCTCCAGGCCCTTCTTGTGGGCCTTCTCGGCCATTTCCATACCTACCTTGGTGGTGTCCTTGGGATCCATGGCCGCGAACTGGGTGTTGATCTCCTGCTGCAGAGCGTCCAGCTGGTCCAGAACGTACTGCTTGTCGGTGTTGCTGACAGGCTGGCCGGTGATCTGCTCGGCGTACAGGATGTAGCCGCCCAGACCCTCAAAGGTGAAGTAATAGGAATCTCTCCAGTTTTCTGGATAGACCACGAACTTACCGTCGTTCTTGGTGGTCCAGGTGCAGAAGCCATCGGGACGAGTGGCGGACTGGGTCACCACGGGGGTAGAAACCTGATAGCCGTCATACATATCGGTGAGAAGCATGGGGTAGTAGGGGACGAAGACGTTGTTGGACATGTTGCCAACGCCGACCCAACCCACAGTGCCGGTCTCCACGGGCTCGTCCTTGAAGAGCTGGAAGATCTCGATTTCCTGGTTGCTGGGCTTACCCACAGAGCTGAGCTTGTAGAAGTCAAAGATGTCGTTCTTGTCCAGCATCCGATCGGCCTGGATGTTGGTATACAGGGGGACGATCTTGCCGTCCTTCACGTTGGAGATGGTGAAGATGTCGTTGTTCTCATTGAGGTACTCGCTGTCCACAGAGCCGTACTTTTCCGGATTCAGGAACTTCAGGCCGTCGGGCATACGGGCGTTGCCCGAGCTGTTGGTGGCGTAGGAGGCCTTGTAGTCAATGATGTTCTCTTCCTCGTTGCCCACGAAGGTACCAGCCTGCTTGGCCACCTCGATGAGACGGTCGGAGGCGATGACGTTCTCGGTGTCATCCAGGTCGATTTCGCCGATGATGGCAATGTTGGGCTCGATGAAGATCATGTCGTCATTGAGCTTCAGAGCGATGTACTGAGTGCCGGAGCAGTTCTCGATGTACCAGACCTCATTCTGGTCGCAGATGAAGAGACCGGAGTCATAATATGCGCCGTAAGTGTCATAGATGTCGCACAGCAGCTCCACGCCCTCACGGGCAGTGGCGGCCTCAGCCAGGATGATGGTGGGGATATCGGTCTCCTCGATACCGCCGCCCTTCTCGCCGGTCTTGACATTGGGGTCGATAGCCTTTACTTCGCTGTTGCCGCCGATGGTCTCGGTGGCGGACACGGACACGCCCTTCTCATTGGTGCCGAACTCAGTGTAGGAGAAATGAAAATCGCTGGGATCGTCCGTTACAACCTTTTCTCCGCACTCGGGGCAGACGCCGTCGTAGTAGATGTCATTGGTGAAGTGGGTGAACCGGTAGCTGTCGTGGGTGAAGGTCCACTCCATGGCGCCGTATGCCGGGCAGCTGGTGTAGGTATCTCCCTCTTTCCACTTTCCGGCCTCACAGATAAACCACAGCTTGTTCATGTCGGAGCCGTAGTCCTCCGTGCGGGCCACAAAGGGAGTTCCTTCCTCCACCAGGTTGCCGCCCACGTAGATGGTGGTACAGGCGGAGGCTCCAACTACGCTTGCCATAACCAGGGCTGCGGTGACGACCCCGGTTGTGAGCAACTTCTTCCAGGTCCATCGTTTCATTGTGATTCTCCTTTCACTGTTCCCTCAATTTCGTTGTTTCCGGCGAAACGAAGCGGCCGCTCTGTCCCAAGAGCGGCATAGGATATATACAATTTATACCATATATTTAAGAAAAAAACAAGGTGGCCTGGTAGAAACAAACAAAATAAAGCGGAGGGGTGCCGCGAAGACGACAGACAGGGCAAAAAAGTTAAAAAAGACCAATGGCAAGTGCTTGCCATTGGTCTTTTTCGTTGCAGATGAATGGGAGAAAAGGAAGCTTACTTCAGCTCGACCTTGGCGCCGGCCTCTTCCAGCTTCTTCTTCATCTCCTCGGCCTCGTCCTTGGATACGGCCTCCTTCAGAGCCTTGGGAGCGCCCTCGACAACAGCCTTGGCCTCAGCCAGACCCAGACCGGTGATCTCACGGACAGCCTTGATGACCTTGATCTTGGCAGCAGCGTCGAAGCCAGCCAGAACCACGTCAAACTCGGTCTTCTCCTCAACAGCCTCAGCAGCAGCGCCGCCAGCGGCGGGAGCAGCCATAGCGGCGGCGGACACGCCGAACTCTTCCTCCAGAGCCTTAACCAGCTCGGACAGCTCCAGAACGGTCAGGGCCTTCACTTCCTCGATGAGGGCAGTAATCTTCTCACTAGCCATGGTGAAAATACCTCCTAAATAAATGGTTTGATTTTAAAATGTTTGTAAGCTCCTCGCGGGAGCAATGGGCCGAATTACTCGGCAGCGGGGGCCTCCTCGGCGGGAGCGGCCTCCTCGGCAGCGGCGGGCTCGCCATCCTTCTCGGCGATGGCCTTCAGGACGATAGCCAGGCTGGTAATGGGAGCCAGCATCATGCCCAGAGCCTGAGCCTGCAGGACCTCCTTGGAGGGCAGCTCGGCCAGAGCCATGATCTCCTCCAGAGAGAGCACCTTGCCGTCCATGAAGCCGCCCTTGATGGTGAACTTACCATTGAGCTGCTTGGCGTACTTGTTGATGACGCGCATGGGGGCAATGGGGTCGTTGGCGCAGGTAGCCAGAGAAGTGGTGCCGTTGAGCACGTCGTCCAGCTCGCTGAGACCGACATTGTTCATAGCGAAACGGGCCAGGGTGTTCTTCACCACGCCGTACTGAACGTCGTTCTTCCGCAGCTCCACGCGCAGAGCGGTATCCTCAGCCACGGTGATGCCCTTGTAGTCAACCAGAACGCCGCTGGCGGCGCCCTGCAGCTGCTCGGTCAGGGCGGCAACAATGGCCTGCTTCTCGGAAAGGACCTTTGCGTTAGGCATTTTTGGATTCACCTCCAACAAAATAAAAATCCTCCGCGTCAAAGGACAGGAGGACAGTACAATCAAAAGTATTCTTCTGAAAGCACTCTCGGCAGGACTTACATCCGGCAAGCCGGATACCTGCTGTCTTTGAACGCATAGGAGATTCTATCATCCCGGACAGGCTTTGTCAAGCAAAACCTGTCCGGGAGAGAGAACAAATTGGGAAAAATTCGGGCTGTCAGCCAAATATCACGCCTCGCCTGCTCGCAACGCACGGCTTCCCTGCGACTTGGCCCGCAAACGGCCGGGCATTTGCCCATCCTGGTTTGCAGACCTCGCTCCGGTCCATCCGTGCTGCTCGCAACGGCTCAGACGCTTTTTGTCACGCCTCTGTTCCCTCACGGCCGGGTCGCTAAGTCCGCCGACTCCGGGCAAACCCGGCCTGCCTGCGGCAGTCCTGGGCTTTGCCCATCCGCTTTGTCCTTAGCTCCCCTGCTCGGGAATCCGGCGCTTCTTAGGCCAGCTTAGCACCGTTAATCTTGATGCCGGGGCCCATGGTGGCGGCCACGGTGCAGCTCTTGATATACTGACCCTTGGCAGCGGCGGGCTTGGCCTTGATGATGGCGCCCATGATGGCGTTGAAGTTCTCGGCCAGCTTCTCAGCACCGAAGGAGACCTTGCCGATGGGGCAGTGGATGATGTTGGTCTTGTCCAGACGATACTCCACCTTACCGGCCTTGATCTCGTTGACGGCCTTGGTCACGTCCATGGTGACGGTGCCGGCCTTGGGGGAGGGCATCAGGCCCTTGGGGCCCAGAACCTTACCCAGACGGCCCACAACACCCATCATATCGGGGGTGGCCACGACCACGTCGAAGTCGAACCAGTTTTCCTTCTGGATCTTCTCCACCAGATCCATCTCGCCTACGTAGTCGGCGCCGGCGGCACGGGCCTCGTCAGCCTTGCCGGCCTTGGCGAAGACCAGCACGCGCTGGGTCTTGCCGGTGCCGTGGGGCAGCACGATGGCGCCGCGGACCTGCTGGTCAGCGTGACGGGAGTCAACGCCCAGCTTCACGTGCAGCTCGACGGTCTCGTCGAACTTGGCGGTGGCGGTCTCTACGACCAGGCCCATGGCCTCGTTGGTGTCATACAGAGTATTCTTGTCAATCTTCTTGACGCTGTCCTGATATTTCTTGCCTCTAAACATTTCTGCACCCTCCTTACTCGCCCACGACGACGCCCATGGAGCGGGCAGTACCGGCGATCATGCTCATGGCGGCCTCGACGCTGGCGGCGTTCAGGTCGGGCATCTTGGTCTCGGCGATCTTGCGCACGTCTTCCTTGCTGATGGTGGCCACCTTGGTCTTGTTGGGCACACCGGAGCCGGACTCGATGTTGCAGGCCTTCTTGATAAGGACGGCAGCGGGGGGAGTCTTGGTCACGAAGGTGAAGGAGCGGTCGGCGTACACGGTGATGATGACGGGGATGATCATGCCCACGTCGTTCTTGGTGCGCTCATTGAACTCCTTGGTGAAGGCGGCAATGTTCACGCCGTGCTGGCCCAGAGCGGGACCAACAGGGGGGGCGGGGGTTGCCTTGCCGGCGGGAATCTGCAGTTTTACATATCCAGTTACTTTCTGTGCCACGAAAGAGCACCTCCATTATAAATGTGGTTTGGTTGGGCCGGAGGCCCATTGGCGGGACTTTTTTGTCCCTCCCACGTTGGGCGGCCTCTTTAGGCCGCGGGGAAACGCAATGCGGGAAAACTCAGTTGGCGGGCTCCACCTGGTCCAGCTCCAGCTCCACGGGGGTCTCGCGTCCGAACATGGACACCACCACGCGGACCTTGCTGCGGTCCAGGTCGATTTCCTCCACAGTGCCCAGGAAGGATTCCAGGGCGCCGTCGGTGATGCGCACGCTGTCGCCCACCTGATAGCTGACCACGACTTCCCGCTTCTCTACGCCCAGAGCGGCCACATCGGCGTCGGACAGAGGGATGGCTTTGTTTCCCTCGCCCAAAAAGCCGGTGACGCCCCGGATGTTACGGATGACGTGCCAGGTCTCGTCGTTCATGACCATCTTCACCAGCACGTAGCCGGGGAATACCTTGCGCTCCACGTCCTTGGGGCCGTTGTCGGTAATTTCGGTGACCGTCTCCATGGGGATGCTGATTTCATGAATCAAATCCCGCATGTTCCGGTTTTCCACATACTTCTCGATGGTGGCCTTCACCGTATTCTCATAGCCGGAATAGGTGTGCACCACATACCAATTCGCGTTGTCAGCCATGTCCGTCACCCTTAACCCAGCAGATTAATGATGATGTCGATGACGCTGCCGGCCAGGTAGTCGAAAATCCAGATGCACACACCCACCACGATCACGCAGGCAATTACGATCAGGGTATTGTTGACCGTCTGCTTGCGGGTGGGCCACTGGACCTTCTTCAGCTCGACCTTCATCTCCTTGAGCCACTTGCCGATGCGGGCGAAGAAACCGGGCTTCTTGTCGGACTTCTTGTCCTTTTTGGCCTTGGCGGCCTTGTCAGAGCCAGACGGAGTGGTCTGCTCCAGCTTTTCGTTTTCAGCCATTGTTACCCTTCTTTCCTTTCAGCCTGAGAGACCCAATTACTTGGTCTCATTGTGGACCGTGTGCTTTCTGCAGAAGGGGCAATACTTGTTCAGCTCCAGGCGGTCAGGGGTATTCTTCTTGTTCTTCATGGTGTTGTAGTTTCTCTGCTTGCACTCAGAGCACCGCAGGGTGATCTTGATGCGCGCGCCGGCCTTGCTTGCCATTTGTTCGGCACCTCCTTTTAAAGTTGGGCGGTCCGTCCCGGTGGTGGGCCGCCGTGTGGTCGGGTCAAAAACACGGGCGAGTGCCGAAAAAAGCAAAACGCCGGATTCAGCCCGCAGGCCGGATCCAGCGACGCAAGGACACAATACCAGTGTCAGACGCTACGGTGGGGTCCGGCCGATTGCCTCCCTGTGTCCTCATATGGGGGAGGGGTTCGGGCGCAGACACCGTAAAAATGCGCACGACAAAAAAGCCCCTTTTCACAGGTAGAATTACTATACCACAGGTTACAGAGGGCAGTCAAGTCTTTTTTTGGCCTTTTTTGTGTTAAATTCCTGATAAAATTGCGCCGGAAGGCGAAAATCCAGCCTTTTGCCCGGGAAAATCCGTTGCATTCCCGGAAAAGGTATGATATACTCCAGACCAAATACATAATATTATGTGTTTAATTTTAAGAAGAAAGCAGAGTTGATATTTTCCACATGGAACTTGACAGTGCCAGTATAGGCATGATTGTCGCACTTATCTTCCTGGTGGCCATGTCCGCCTACTTCTCCGCCACCGAGACGGCCTTCACCTCCCTCAACCGCATCCGCCTGCGTACCAAGGCGGACGCCGGCGACCGGCGGGCGGCCAAGACCCTAGCTTTGGCGGAGGACTACGACAAGCTGCTGTCCACCATCCTCATCGGCAACAACATTGTCAACAACGTGGCCACCACCATCGGCGCGGTGCTGTTCATCAAGCTCATTGATGACCTCCGGGGCCCCACGGTGTCCGCCATTGTGCTGACGGTGGTCATCCTCATCTTCGGCGAGGTGTCCCCCAAGAGCCTGGCCAAGGAGCACCCGGAGAGCTGGGCCATGTTTGCCACTCCCCTCCTGCGGCTGTTCCTGCTGGTGCTGGCGCCTCTGAACTTCCTGTTCGGCCAGTGGAAGCGGCTGCTGTCTATGGTTATCCGCAACAGCGGCGGCGACGGCATCACCGAGGAGGAGCTTGTGGGCATGGTGGACCAGGCCGAGACCGAGGGCGGTCTGGACGAGCACGAGAGCGACCTCATCCGCAACGCTATCGAGTTCAATGATTTGGAGGTCTCCGAGATTCTCACCCCCCGGGTGGATCTGGTGGCCGCCGAGGAGGACAGCTCCATGGAGGAGATGGCCTCCCTGTTTGTGGAGAGCGGTTATTCCCGCATTCCCATTTACCATGAGACCATTGACAACATCGTGGGCGTTATCCACGAGAAGGACTTCTATGCCGCCCGCTACCGGGGCGAGACCATGCTGAAGAACCTGAAGGCCCCCGTCTTCTACACCACCGGCAACACCAAGATTTCCGAGCTTCTGCGGATCCTGCAGAAGAATAAGGCCCACATGGCCGTGGTGGTGGACGAGTACGGCGGCACCGAGGGCATCGCCACTCTGGAGGACATCCTGGAGGAGCTGGTGGGCGAAATCTGGGATGAGCATGACGAGGTCATCGAGACCTTCCAGAAGCAGTCCGACGGCAGCTATCTCATCGCCTGCTCCGCCGACCTGGACGACATGTACGACCTGTTCCAGGTGAAGGGAGAGTGCGACGCGGCCACCGTCTCCGGCTGGGTAATGGAGCAGGTGGGCCGGGTGCCCGAGGAGGGCGATCACTTCCAGGCCGAGGGTCTGGACGTCACCGTCACCAAGGTGGAGCACCGCCGGGTGCTGGAAATTCAGGTCCAGGTCATGGAGGACCAGGAAAAAACGGAAAAATAATGGATTTAAAAACGCAGGCCCGCGCATTTGCGCGGGCCTGCGTTTTTTCATAAGGCTCAAGGGGAGGGCTCCGCCAGGGCAAAGACCGCATAGTCCCCCTGGTCAGACTGGACATACAGCAGCCCGTCCGTCCCGGCATAGAGGGTACAGCCCACATACTCCGCTCCATTGGTGCTGGGAGAAGAGACGCCATCCTCAACCGCCGACAGAACGCCCAGTTCCTCTGCTCCGGTGGGCAGCTCCGGGACGGTCTCTCCGGTGGAGAGGTAGCTCCGGTTTTCCACAAGAATGTAGACAGAGCCGTCCGGGAGAGCGGTGGAACCAGAGGAGGCGCCGACACTTCCCACATCACCGGAGGACTCCCCAGCCCCGGCGGAGGTGCTGGCCGACGCTCCGCTGGAGGTGTTGCTGCTGCCGCTCCAGTTTTCCACCATGCCCCGGCCCACAAGGAACACCAGGGCCAGACAGGCGCACAGCCCCAGCCACTGCTGCCAGGGGACGGGCCTCCGGGCGGGGGACCGCTCCGCCTGGAGAATGAGGTCGTCATCCAGAAGGCCCATAGCCTCCAGTAAATGCTCCGATGTCATAGGCCGGCTCCCTCCTCCTCCAGAATGTGCTTCAGCCGTTTGCGGGTGCGGTAGAGCCGGGACTTCACCTGGCCCTCGGTGAGACCGAAGCGGGCCTGCAGCTTCTCCAGCGAGTCCAGATGGAAGTACCGCCGCACAAATAAGGTCCGGTCCAGCTCCGGCTGATTTCTCAGAAAGTCAGAGATAATCCGGGCGGTCTCCGCCGCCTCCAGCTGCCGCTCCGGGGTGTTCCGGTCGGGCAGGCAGTCCTCCAGCTCCAGCAGGGCCACCTCCACTTGGCTGCCGCCCCGCTTGGCCGCCCGGTTTTTCCGCCACCGGTCCAGGGACAGGTTCCGGGTAATTTTGCCGAAAAAGGCGGAGAGCACCCCCGGACGCTGGGGCGGCATGGCGTTCCAGGAGCGCAGCCAGGTGTCGTTGACGCACTCCTCCGCATCCTCCTCCAGCTCCACAATGCTCCGGGCGATGGACAGGCAGTAGCGGCCGTATTTCCGGTCGCTCTCCTCGATGGCCTGCTCCGAGCGGGCCCAGTACAGATCCACAATCATGCTGTCTTCCACAGGGAACCTCCTCTCCCTATCCGCGCGCCGACAAAATTCGGTTTCCAAATTGGCTCAAGGCCTGGCAGGGGTCGTGAGACGCCCGGTAGCCCACCCCGTCCACAATTAAAAAGGGATAAAATTCCGTTACCGTGCGGACGGTGCCGTCGGTAAACTCCAGGGTGTAGGTCACGCCCTGGCCAGCGTACTCCCGCCAGCTGTCATCCCGGCGGTGGGTGACCGCCATTTGAAGGAGCCCCGCCAGCTCCTCCCGCTCCGCCCCCGTCAGTTCCAGCGTCACATCCGGGGGAGACAGGCGGACCGAGGCGGACCGGAGGTCGCCTGCCTCCAGACTGGCAAAGGGGCGGCCTCCCCGGAAAAAAACGTACCATATGAGAAGCCCCAGGGCAAGAGCCAGTCCGGCCAAAATTACCATAATTCGTTTTCCCACGGCGGTTTGCCTCCTCTCTGTTCCATTAGACGCACAGCGGAGCGGTTGGTTGCGCAAAATGTGCAAAAAAATTCCGCCGGAAGGAAGCTTCCGGCGGAAAATGGGAGTTTCATCAGGGCAGGGGCTCAAAATCAGAGGCGGGGTGCTTGCACCAGGGGCAGATGAAGTCCTCGGGGAGGAAATCGCCCTCGTACACATAGCCGCACACCACGCACACCCAGCGCTTCTTCTCCGAGGGAGCGGCGGCCTGGGGCTTGGGCTTGATGTTGGCCTGATAGTAGGTGTAGGTGACGGCGGGATCGGAGTTCAGCACGTCTCCGTCCTCCACATCGGCCAGGAACAGGGTGTGGGTGCCCAGGTCGATGGTGGAAACCACCTTGGCGCTGAGCCAGGCGCAGACGCCCTTGGTCACCCGGAGAATGCCGTTGTCCCCCCGGACGGCGTGCTCCTCAAAGCCGGCAAACTTGTCCACATCCCGGCCCGACTGGAAGCCGAAGCGCTGGAAGGTGGAAAACTCCGCCTTCTCGGACAGGACGGACAGTGTGAAGCGGCCGGTGGCCAGCACCATATCGTGGGTATAGTTGCTCTTGTTGACGGTGATGATGATGCGGTTGGGCTCGGTGGTGACCTGCATGGCGGTGTTGATGATGCAGCCGTTGTCCTTCTCCCCCTGGCGGGCGGAGAGCACAAACAGGCCATAGCTCAGGGCATACATAGCCTTGGGATTTTTCATGGCGGAGTTCCTCCTCAAAACAGCGGCCCCGAAGGGCGGCGGAATGGTGTGCTTTCTTCTGTTTGAAGCATAGCACAGGTTGGGGCAGAAGTCCAGAAGAAAATGAGAATAATTCTTATTTATTTCTTAAGAACAAGAAACCGGTCCGTCTCAGCGTTCCCTGAGACGGACCGGTTATGCACAGATAAGGTGGAATTACTTCTTGGCCTTGGAGTCCACCACGTCCTTGAGCAGGGCGGCAAAGTCCTCGAAGGACATGGCGCCCAGATCGCCGTCGGCGCGGTGGCGGGGGGAGACGGTGCCGTTTTCCATATCCCGGTCGCCGATGACCAGCATATAGGGGACCTTGTCCAGCTGGGCCTCGCGGATCTTCTTGCCGATCTTCTCGTTGCGATAGTCCACCTCAACCCGGTAGCCCTGGTCGGAGAGCTTGCGGGCCAGGTCGGCGCAGTAGTCGGCGGCGCGGTCGGTGACGGGGAGGAAGCGGACCTGCTCGGGAGCCAGCCAGGTGGGCAGAGCGCCGGCGTACTCCTCGATGAGGTAGGCCAGAGTGCGCTCGTAGCAGCCCATGGAGGTGCGGTGGATGATGTAGGGCAGCTTCTTCTCGCCGTTCTCGTCAATGTAGTACATGCCGAACTTCTCGGCCAGGAGCATGTCGATCTGGATGGTGACCAGGGTGTCCTCCTTGCCGTAGACGTTCTTGTACTGGATGTCCAGCTTGGGGCCGTAGAAGGCGGCCTCGTCGATGCCGATGGTGTACTCCACGTCCAGGTCCTTCAGGATCTGGGCCATGACGCTCTGGGCATGCTCCCACTGCTCGGCGGTACCCTCGTACTTGTTGTTGGGGTTGGCGGGGTCCCACTGGGAGAAGCGGAAGGTGCACTTGTCCAGCAGGCCCAGGGTATCCAGGCAGTACTTGGCCAGGTCCAGGCAGCCCTTGAACTCCTCCTCCAGCTGATCGGGGCGGAGGATGAGGTGGCCCTCGGAGATGGTGAACTGGCGGACACGGATGAGGCCGTGCATCTCACCGGAGTCCTCGTTGCGGAACAGGGTGGAGGTCTCACCCAGGCGCATGGGCAGGTCGCGGTAGGAGCGCTGGCGGTTCAGGAAGACCTGATACTGGAAGGGGCAGGTCATGGGACGCAGGGCGAAGCACTCCTTGGTCTCGTCATAGGGGTCGCCCAGGATGAACATGCCGTCCAGGTAGTGGTCCCAGTGGCCGGAGATCTTGTAGAGGTCCCGCTTGGCCATAAGGGGGGTCTTGGTCAGCAGGTAGCCCCGCTTCTGCTCGGTGTCCTCAATCCAGCGCTGCATCAGCTGAACCACGCGGGCACCCTTGGGCAGCAGCACGGGCAGGCCCTGGCCGATGACGTCCACGGTGGTGAAGTACTCCAGCTCGCGGCCCAGCTTGTTGTGGTCCCGCTTCAGCGCCTCGGCCTGCTTGGCCAGGTACTCGTCCAGCTCATCCTTCTTGGGGAAGGCCACGCCGTAGATGCGCTGGAGCATCTTGCGGCTGGAGTCGCCACGCCAGTAGGCGCCGGTGGCGCTGGTGAGCTTGACGGCGTTGCCTTTGATGCGGCCGGTGGAGTCCAGGTGGGGGCCGGCGCACAGGTCGGTGAACTCGCCCTGCTTGTAGAAGGAGATGACCGCGTCCTCGGGGAGGTCGTTGATGAGCTCCACCTTGTAGGGCTCCTCCTTCTCCTCCATCAGCTTCAGGGCCTCGGCCCGGGGCAGCTCAAAGCGCTCCAGCTTCAGCTTCTCCTTGCAGATCTTCCGCATCTCAGCCTCCAGGGCCTCCAGGTCCTCGGGGGTGAAGGGGCGGGGGGTGTCAAAGTCATAGTAGAAGCCATTTTCAATGGCGGGACCGATGGCCAGCTTCACATCGGGGTGCAGGCGCTTCATGGCCTGGGCCAGGACGTGGGAGCAGGTGTGCCAATAGGTCTTGCGGTACTCGGGATTTTCGAACGTAAACTCGTTTTTCACTTCTTCGGACATGATAAAAGACCTCCTCGCAGATTCGTTTCCGGGGCGGAAGGCAAACAAAAAATGCCCCACCCCTGATGGTGTGTCAGGGGTGAGGCATCGTATCCTAGTCACGCTGCAAATTGGACACGCGGCCGGGTCGCTTTCGCTCCGACTCGGACTTGAAACAGCCCGCCTGCGGCGGCCTTGGTTTCGCGCCCTCGCTTTGCTCCAAGCTTCCCTGCGTGTCTATTTTCCGCGCTCTGATGCTCCACGGTTCCACCCTGCTTACGGCAAACAAAAAGCCGTCGCTTGTGACCTCTGTAACGGGAGGACCCGGCCCGGCTTTCTGCCGAAGGAGAGCACAGGGCAGAGGGGGGAAAACCCATTCTGCATTCTGCATTCTGCATTCTGCATTCGCCAGCGGCTCAGGAGTGGTACCGGCCGCATACCTGCGCGGGGCAATCACACCAAGCATGCCCCTCTCTGAGCGCGGCAGACGCGGCCTCTTCTCCGTCTGCGCCATTTTACGCAGACACTATATCACCCGGCGCGGCCGGTGTCAAGGGCGGGAACTATTTTTCTTGCCCCGGGCGGGGTAAGAATCCAGCAGCGTCTGCCGGCAGCTCTCCCGGTTTTTCCCGGTACAGTCCTCACCCGTGAGGTAGGAGGCGGTTTCACGCCACTGCTCCTCGGGAAAGTCCCCGGCGGGGATGGAGCCCAGGGCACGTCCCACGGCGGCGGCAGGCACCCGGCAGCGCAGGTCGGAGATGTATTCGCAGTTTACCAGGCTGGCCAGATATTCCAGCAGTTCCGGATGGGAAGTACTCATATTAAACTCTCTCAATTCGACTTAAAAGTATATAAAGCAACTATAATCTCCAAAAATTACCTTGTCAAGTGTAAAAACAACTTATAGATTATTTTTCCAGAAGAGGAAAGTAATACAATAAAAAGAAAAAAGAATAGGACATTAAGGGGTGAGGCTATGGCTCTGGATTATCGGCAGATCGGGCAGCGGATTGCGGCGCGCAGGCGTGCCCTCGGGCTCAAACAGATTCAGGTGTGTGAACGGTGTGACATCAACAGCAACTATCTCTCCAACATAGAACGGGCCAAGTCCATCCCCAGCCTGGAGGTCTTTGTCCGCATCTGTCGGGCGCTGGATACCACACCGGACGAGCTTTTGGCCGGGGCGGCACGCAGGGAAGATGTGGAAAGCTGGAAGAATGTAGCGGAAAAGCTGCGGGGGCTGAACCAGGAGCAGCTGGACATGGCAGACTCCTTTATTTCCTGGGTCTCTCAGTTTAAATAACCGGAAAACCGGAAAAGCAGGGCGGCGGCTGTCCATTACGGGCAGTGGCCGTCTTCTGGTTCTTCCCCGTCAAGAAACAGGTCCTCGGCGTCCATCTGGGCGGTTTTCAGCGTAAGAACGGCCGCCGGGACGGCACCCCGCTCCAGCTGGCCCAGAGCCGTGGTAATGGCGTTGAAGAGGGTGTAGTACATCTTTTGGTACATGCCGGGACGCCTCCTTTTCGTGCTATAAGAAGTAATTCAATTTTAAACACGGATTTTCTGTATGTCAAGATGGAAACCACTTCTAATTATGTTTGATTAAGCATCCAGTTCCATAACATAAAAGGAGAAAAGGAGTGGTGGACATGGAACTGGATTACAAACAGATTGGCAGACACATTGCCCGCCGGAGAAAGGAACTGGGGCTGACCCAGAGCGAGGTGGAAGAGCGGGCGGACATGGCCTATAAATATCTGTCCAATGTGGAGCGGGGCAACTCCATCCCCTCCACCGAACTGATTATGCGTCTGGCCATCGCCCTGGACACCACCCCCGACGAATTTCTGGTGGGCTCGGTGCGCAGACACGACGAGGCTTGGAAGGATGTGGCCGAAAAGCTGCGGGGGCTGGACCCAAAGCAGCTGGAGCTGGCCGACCGCTTTATTACCTGGGTGTCCGGGCAGAAGCTGTAAGGTGCATTTTTCGGGCAGCCGTCCGTAGGACGGCTGCCTTTCTGCTGTCCTTCCGCCATTGACAAGGGCGGCGGGGCTCGCATATACTGGTCATACGATTTTGGAAAGGGGAGGAGCGCTTGAACAAAAAGGAGCTGCTGGACCGCTGCGCCCGCAGCGGCGAGGAGCGGGTGCTGCTGGCCCGGGCGCTGGACAAGCTGGAGCTGGCCCAGGACCGGGGCGTCCCCGCCCACACTCCCTTTCTCTCTCCGGGGGAGCAGGCCTCGGTATCCGATTTGCTTGCCGCCTGGGGACACCCCCGCCACCGGTTCTGGGGGGGCTATGAGGGGGCGGAGCGGCAGGTGTGCCTCTTTCTCCCCGACTGGCAGGAGGAGGACGATGCCGTCGCCGACCCGGAGGGGCCGCTGGGGGCCCTGGAGGCCGCCTTCCCCGCCGAGGCCTCCCTGGGACACCGGGACATTCTGGGCTCCCTCATGGGCCTGGGATTGACCCGGGAAAAGCTGGGGGACATCCTGCTGCCCGGTCCGGGCCGCTGCCAGGTGGTGGCCCTGCGGGAGGCGCTGCCCATTCTCCTCTCCCAGTGGGAGGGAGCCGGGCGGTACAAGGTGCGCCTCAAAGAGATTCCCCTGGACCAGCTCACCCCCGCCCCGGTGCAGGTGAAGACCATCCGGGACACGGTGGCCTCCCCCCGGCTGGACGCGGTGCTGGGAGCGGGCTTCTCCCTGTCCCGATCCAAGGCCGCCGCCTACATCTCCGCGGGCAAGGTGGCCGTCAACCACCGGGAGTGCCTGAAAGGGGACAAGCTGATTGAGGAGGGGGACGTGCTCACCTGCCGGGGTCTGGGCAAGTGCGTGGTGAAGGAGGTCCCCGGCCAGTCCAAAAAGGGCCGCACCATGCTGGTGCTGGAGCGGTATATTTGAGAAAAGGAGCGGAGCGGCATGCTGGAATACGACTTTGTCTCCCTGGATACCGACTGGGGAACGGGATACAGCCTCTTTGGGGGCGTGCGCATCGACACCAGCGGGCACCGGGAGATCATCGCCCAGCGGGCGGCGGAGGGCTGGCGCTATGTGGGCTGGCTGCCCACCACCCAGCGGGCCACCGGACAGATTGACCGCATTGACTTGATTTTTGAGCGGGAGGCACAGACGCCATGATGACAAAGGAAAAAATCGAACGGATTAACATCCTGGCCCGGAAGGCCAAGACCCCCGAGGGACTGACCCCGGAGGAAATTGCCGAGCGGGACACCCTGCGGCGGGAATACATTGAGGCCTACAAGAAGAGCCTCACCGCCCAGCTCAACAGCACCATCATCCAGTACCCCGACGGCAGCCGCCGTCCTCTCCGGCCCAAAAAGCCCTGAATCTGGAGAGACTCGGAACGCCTTCCCGCATTGACAAGGACGCGGCTTTCTGGGATAATGGCCATGTTGCGGCAGAGACCGCCCTTTCCCAGGAAAGGCAGTTCCATATATTAATGAAGGAGGCCACTATGGCTCACATTAAATTTTTGACTGATTCCGCCGCTGATATTCCCGCCGCTCTCCGGGAGGAGCTGCACATCCAGGTACTTCCCTTCCCCATCGCCATGGGAGACAAGGAGTACCGGGACGGCGTGGACTTTACCCCCGAGGAGTTTTACGGCATGCTTCTGGCGGCCCCCCAGATTCCCACCCACGCCCAGCTGACCGCCTTTTTGTTCCAGGAGTGCTTTGAGCAGGCCTGGGAGGAGGGGTACACCGACCTCATCCACACCTCCATCAACTCCAAGGGCTCGGCCACCTATCAGAATGCCATTCAGGCCCGGGACGAATTCTTCGAGGACCACCCCGAGGCCAAGGAGACCTTCCATATCCACATCATCGACTCCCGTACTTATACCATGTGCTACGGCTACCCCGTGGTGGAGGGCGCCAAGATGGCGGCCGAGGGGAAAGAGGCCGGGGAGATTGTGGCCTTTATCCAGGACTGGATCGACCGGGTGCGGGTGGTGTTCGCCCCCTGGACCTGCGCTTTGCCAAGAAGTCGGGCCGGGTGCCCGCCGCGGCCGCCTTTGTGGGCGACGCCCTGGGCCTGAAGCCCATTATGACCTTTGAGAACGGGGACTCCAAGATCCTCACCAAGGTGCGGGGGGAGAAGAACGTCATCCCCACCCTGCTGGACCTGTGCCAGAAGGAGCGCCGTCCCGACAGCCCCTACCTGCTCATCCGGGGCAACAACGACGTACAGTCGGACAAGCTCCACGAGGCGGCGGTCCACGCCCTGGGCCAGGAGCCTGCCATGGAGTACCACATCGGCGGCGTCATCGCCATCAACGCCGGCCCCAACCTCGTGGGGGTCGTATACTGGACCTGATTTGTGCCGGCTGGCCGGGGACTGTCCCCGGCCAGCCGCTTTTTAATAGAGTTTTAATTTGGAGCGGGACAGGTTTTACATTTTATTCATCTTTTTTGTGGTATGCTGGACACAATACACAAGACACACATGGAGGAGGACTGTCTCATGAATCCCGGACAACTGACCTGGCGGGAGCGGGGCTGGCTGTGGTTCCGGCTGGGAATCCGTCTGGTTCTGACCGTTGTCACGGTGGTGCTGCTGGCCCTGTTCGGCCCTACACTGCTGTCCCTGTTTGCGCCCTTTCTTGCCGCGCTGGTGACCGCGGCGCTGCTCAACCCTCTGGTGAAGTGGTTCCAGCGCCGCCTGGGCCTGTCCCGGCCCGTTCTGACTGGGCTTCTGCTGGTGCTGGTGTTCGGCGCGCTGGGCGCGGCCATCGGATTTCTGGGCTATGCCGCCGCCAACGAGCTGGTCTCCCTGGCCCAGAACTGGCAGGGGCTGCTGGACGGCCTCCAGGGGGCCCTGGACCAGACGGAGGAGCTGTTTGCCCGCCTGTGGACCCTGGTGCCGCCCCAGCTGAACGAGACGGTGCAGTCGGTGATCGACGGGCTGCTGGAATGGCTGTCCACCGCCACCCCTAATCTGCTCAACACCCTGGTGGACTACACCACCACCAAGGCCATGGGTGTACCCTCCTTTGTCATTGCCCTGGTCATCTTCCTCATGGCCACCTACTTCCTCACCGCCGACTACCCCTATCTGCGCTCCCGGGCAGCCCAGAGCATGGGGGATAACCTGCTGCACTTCTGCCGCCAGGTCCGCTCCACCGCCCTTGGGGCCTTCGGCGGCTACCTGAAGGCGGAGCTTCTCCTGTCCGTGGGCGTGTTCTTTATTCTGCTGGGCGGATTTCTGCTCATCCGGCAGCCCTACGGCCTGCTGCTGGCCCTGGGGCTGGCCATCCTGGATTTTATCCCCATTGTGGGTGCGGGCACCGTCATGGTCCCCTGGGCAGCTATTGCCCTCTTTACCCGGGACTTTCAGACCGCCATTGAGCTTATGGCCATCTGGGGCGTCATCGCCCTGTTCCGCCGGGTGATGGAGCCCAAGTTTGTGGGCGACCAGACGGGGCTGTCCCCCATCCTCTCGCTGGTGAGTATCTATGTGGGCATGAAGGTGGCGGGGGTCCTGGGCATGATTCTGGGCCCCATCTGCCTTCTGGTGCTGCTGAATCTGGCGGGAATGGGCATGTTCCATGGGCTGCGGCTGGACCTGGCCGCCGCCGCACGGGACACCGCCGCCATCCTCTCCCACCACCCGCCCAAGGACTGAAGGGGCGGAGCAAACAAGGCTGTCCGCAGGGCGTTTGGCCGGCGGACAGCCTCGTTTTTCGGCACGGTCAAAGTTTATTTTGGGAAAGTTCAAAAAAGCGTGTTTTTTTCTTCACGATTTTTTCATATTTCGGCGTTAAGATAGGCACTGTAAAAAGGAGCCGGACCTCCACAGGCCCGGTTGTAAGCAAAGGAGCGTAGGAATTATGGAGAACAACGAATTCAATTTCTACAATAGTGAAAATGATGGTTATCGGGGCAGCTTCGGTGATTACACCGACCCCATTCCCACAACCGGCGGCCCTGTTGAACCCGGAAAAGGCCCCAAAAAGAAGAAGACCGGTTTGCGCATTGCAGCTCTGCTGCTGGCCTGCGTGGTGCTGGGCGGCGGAGCCGGCGTGGGAGGCGCAGCCCTCTACGCCCAGATGAACCAGCCTGAGACCGTCGTCTATGAGGGCGAGCGCCCTCAGGTCCAGACCGTGGTCAATAACAATAACGGCGAGCCCATGACCGCCGAGCAGCTGTACGCCGCCAACCTGGCCTCCTGCGTGGGCATTACGGTGAACACCACCGTGAACATCTTCGGCCAGACCACCACCTCTGCCGCCTCCGGCTCGGGCTTCGTGCTCACCCAGGACGGCTACATCGTCACCAACTACCACGTCATTGAGGACGCGGCCGAGGACTCCTCCGTCACCATCGAGGTCTCCTTCGCCAACGGCGACAAGTATACCGCCAAGCTGGTGGGCGGCGAGCAGGACAACGACGTGGCTATCATCAAGATTGATGCCACCGGCCTGCAGCCCGTTACCCTGGGCGACAGCGACCAGCTGGTGGTGGGCGAGACGGTCTACGCCATCGGCAACCCCCTGGGCGAGCTGACCTACTCCCTCACCGACGGTATTGTCTCCGCTCTGGACCGGCTCATCACCACCTCCAGCACCGACTCCAACGGCAACACCGTCTCCACCACCCTCAACGTGCTGCAGACCAACTGCGCCATCAACCCCGGCAACTCCGGCGGCCCCCTCTTTGACAGCTACGGCAACGTGGTGGGCATCGTCTCCGCCAAGTACACCCAATCCCAGTCCGGCGTCAGCGCCGAAGGCCTGGGCTTCGCCCTCCCCATCAACGACGTGAAGGAGATCTTCACCGAGCTCATTGAGCACGGCTATGTCACCGGTAAGCCCTACATGGGCATCCAGGTCAAGGATGTGTCCGACGAGCTCCAGAGCTTCGGCATTACCGCCGGCGCCCGCGTGAGCTATGTGGCCGAGGGCTCCTGCGCCCAGAAGGCCGGCCTGCAGGTGGATGATATCATCACCGCCATTGACGACACCGCCATTGACTCCTCCACCGCCCTCACCGCCGCCCTGTCCACCAACTACAAGGCCGGCGATACCGCAACCCTCACCATTGTCCGGAACCAGCAGGAGCAGAAGCTCACCATTACCTTCGACGAGAAGAATGAGCAGACCGAGTCCGCCAACCAGATTCAGCAGGACTCCCAGCAGAACCAGCAGGGTCAGAGCGGAAACGGCTACTACTATCAGTGGCCCTTCGGCGGCTTCAACTGGTAAATTCCATTCCCCTTTTGGTTTCTTATCTTTATTTTCCTCCTAAGAAAAGCGTCTGTCCGCCGTGTATTTCCGGCGGACAGGCGCTTTTTGCCTGAGAAAGGACCAAAACCGTGGACAAAGACGAAAAAAACGGATATAATATATTCTGGATTGTTATGGGGCGGCTGAGCTGCCCCCGGGATTCGGGGCCGCGCCGGGAAAAACGGCGTTTCACATCTTCTGTGTGGTTGGGTAGGCCTTGGATCACAACAGACAGAGGAAGGAACGATGAATCCATGGAAATCAACGGACAGACGGTAAACGAGCACGCCCGTTACAACCAGCTGGGCCTGTCCCCCGAGCTGATGCGGGCCATTGAGAAGAAGGGCTATGTGGAGGCCACCCCCATCCAGACCGGGGCCATCCCCTACTTTATGGACTGGAAGGACGTCATTGCCAAGGCCCCCACCGGCACGGGCAAGACCTTTGCCTTCGGCATCCCCATGGTGGAGCACATTGACCCGGAGAACGGGGACATCCAGGCCCTGGTGCTGGCCCCCACCCGGGAGCTGGCCATCCAGATCCAGGACGAGCTGCGGGACCTGTGCGCCTTCAAGGAGGGCGTGCGGGTGGTGTGCCTCTACGGCGGACAGCCCATTGACAAGCAGATCACCCAGCTGAAGAAGGACCCCCAGATTGTGGTGGCCACCCCCGGGCGGCTGATGGACCACATGAAGCGGCGCACCGTGCGGCTGGACAAGGTGCAGACCGTGGTGCTGGATGAGGCCGACCGGATGCTGGACATGGGCTTTGTCCGGGACGTGACCCACATTCTGGACAAGATGCCCAAGCGGCGCAACCTGGGCCTCTTTTCCGCCACCATCTCCCGGGAGGTGCTGGACATCTCCTGGGTGTACCAGCGTCAGCCGGTGGAGATCACCGTCCCCGCCGACCAGGAGAACAAGCCCGACATCGCCCAGTACCGCCTGGAGGTGGACCGGGGCGAGAAGGCGGACACCATGGCCCGGCTGCTGGCCATGGGGGGCTATGAGCGGGTGATTGCCTTCTGCAACACCAAGAACATGACCGACCGGCTCGCGGGCCTTCTGTCCATGCGGGGCATCTCCTGCCAGGCCATCCACGGGGACATCCAGCAGTCCGCCCGGGAGAAGACCCTGAAGAAGTTCCGGGACGGCCAGATCCGGGTGCTGGTGGCCACCGATGTGGCCGCCCGTGGCCTGGACATTGACGACGTGGACGCCGTCTTCAACTACGACGTGCCCGACGAAAACGAGTATTACATCCACCGCATCGGCCGTACCGGACGGGCCAAGCGCCACGGCGTGGCCTTCTCCCTGGTGTCCTCGGTGCCCGAGGGCCTGCGGCTGGATGAGATTAAGAAGAACACCGGCAACGACATCCGTGCCGTCCGCTTCAATGAGAAGGGCGACTTGGTGGCCAAGGTGGAGCGGAGTTGAGAGGGCGGAAAACGGACTGGCCCCGGCTGCTGGTGGATCTCACGGCCTGCTTTCTCATTCCCGCCTACACCCTGCTCTTTGCGGGCAGTATGGCCTGGTTCCGCACCAATTTCTCCGTCCTGGCTGTGGCGGGCAAGGACGCCTACCGGGGCTTTGTGCTGTGGGGAATTCTGGCGGCCGCCTACTTTTTCACCATCCTGCTGGCCCTGGCCCGCACCCTGCCCCAGCGGAGGGGCCGGATTGTCGTTCGGACGCTGGGGAGCACCGCCTGCCTGTGTCTGGCCGGAGCCCTGCTGGTGCCCTACCTGCCGGATAACTTTCCGCGCTTTGCCAAGCTCCATGTGCTGCTGGCCGCCCTGGCCTGCGTGCTGCTGATGCTGGCGCTGCTGGCGGTGTGCCTGGCCTGCCGCCGGGAGGAGCTGGAGGGCTGGAGGTATCATCTGCGGGACTGGGGCGGCATCGTCTTTTTCTCCGGCGTCCTCTTTGCCGCCGGGGGCATGGTCACCAGTGCGCTGGAGGTGTTTTTTACCATCTCCGCTGCCCTGCTGGCACGGCGGCTGTGGCTGCTGCGGCGGAGGAAAGGGAAATTTTAAGGATTTTTAATGTTTCCCCTATGGATTTTTCAATCCCGTTCGCGTATCCTGAAAGAGAAGAGAAACCCCTGAAGTGGGACGTGCCGCATCTGCCCCCTGGGCGGGACGTGGCATCCCGGAAAGGAGATTGGATATGAACGGAAAACGGCTTTATCGGACGGAGGGCCCCTACAAGATGCTGGCCGGCGTGTGCGGCGGCATCGCGGAGTACTTTGATGTAGATCCCTCTCTGGTGCGGATCCTGTGGCTGGTGGGTATCTTCTTTACCTTCTCCGCCGCCTTCTGGATCTATGTGGCCTGCGCCTTCATCGTTCCCAAGAAGAGCGACGTCTATCCCGGCTACTGAGAACCTATCCGCGCCCCCGCCCACTGCGGGGGCGCATTTTCGTTTGGAGGAACCAATATGGAGACAGAACTCATTCGCCTCTCCCGCGCGGAGGACATCCCTGCCCTGCGGGAGCTTTGGTACCTGGCCTTCGGCGACGACGGGGCCTATGTGGACAACTTTTTTGCCACCTATTACCGCCCGGATCGGGTGCTGGTGCTGGAGGCAGAGGGGGCTGTGCGGGCCATGACCGCCTGGTTTGACACCCAATTTGTGGTGCCCGGCCGGGGCGAGTACCGGGCCGCCTACCTCTACGCCGTGGCCACCCACCCCGACTGGCGCAGCCGCGGTCTGTCCGGGCGGCTGCTGGCCTGGGCGGACGACTACTTCCGCTCCCTGGGCATCCCAGCGGTGACCACCGTCCCCGCCCAGCCCTCCCTGCACAACTTCTTCGGGGCCAACGGCTTCGGGGAGTGCTTCCGCCATGTGGAGCTGGCCCTCACCCCGGAGGAGCTGCCCCCGGCCAGGGAACCCGTCCTTCAGAAGGCCGAGCCGGCGGAGTACGGCAGAGTGCGGGAGACGCTGCTGGCGGACCTGCCCCACATCGCCTTCCCCGAGGACGCCCTCCGGTATCAGGCCGGGTGCTGTGCCCTGGGAACAGGAGGCCTGTTCGTGGGGAACACCGCCGCCGGTCCGGTGTGCCTGTGCGCCGAGGAGGCGGGGGATGGCCTGGTGGTGCTCAAGGAGTATCTGGGCAGCCCGGAGGCCTGCCGGCTGGCCCTCTCCGACCTCGGGCGGGTGGCCCCCGCCCAGCGCTGGCTGGTCCGCGGTCCCCGGACGCCCGATGAGTGCGCCGCCAACCGGGCAAAGGGGCAATTCGGCATGCTCAAGTGGCTGGATCCGGAGCTGTCCCGGAGCTGGGATTGGTCCTCCACCGCCTATCTGGGTCTGGCATTTGACTGAAAACTTGCATTTTATACAAAAACAGCCCTTCTTTTTTGTAGGAAGGGCTGTTTTTTCGTGGCTCACCAACACGGTAAAGTGATGAAGCTATTTTACCACAACTATTTGGTTGTGGTGACCTCCACAAAAATTATGCTTTACTCTTTCGGAAATTGTGGTATGCTATACATAAAGAAGGAAAAAAACGACATTTTTTCCCCTTGCACCCCGAAAAAATCCCATAAATGCAGGAAATCCGTCATCCACGCATGAATTATTTAGGAGGAATGCAATTATGAACAAGTACATCGAACGCGTCCTGGCCGACACCAAAGCGAAGAACGCCAACGAGCCCGAGTTTCTGCAGACTGTGGAGGAGGTTCTGACCTCTCTGGAGCCCGTCATCAACGCTCACCCCGAGTATGAGAAGGCTGCTCTGCTGGAGCGCATGGTCGAGCCCGAGCGCGCCATCGAGTTCCGCGTGACCTGGGAGGACGACAACCACGTGTGGCATGTCAACCGCGGCTACCGCGTTCAGTACAACGCGGCCCTCGGCCCCTACAAGGGCGGCATCCGCTTTGACCCCTCCGTCAACCTGTCAATCATCAAGTTCCTGGGCTTTGAGCAGGTGTTCAAGGACGCCATGACTGGCCTGCCCATCGGCGGCGCCAAGGGCGGTTCCGACTTCGATCCTCGCGGCAAGAGCGACGCCGAGGTCATGCGCTTCTGCCAGGCCTTCATCAGCGAGCTGTATCGCCACATCGGCCAGGACATCGACTGCCCCGCCGGCGACCTGGGCTGCGGCGGCCGTGAGATCGGCTATATGTATGGCCAGTACCGCCGTCTGGTGGGCGCTGCCGAGTTCGGCGCTCTGTCCGGCAAGGCTGTGTGCACCGGCGGTTCCATCCTGCGTCCCGAGGCCACTGGCTACGGCGCTGTCTACTACCTGGTCGAGGCTCTGAAGCACGACGGCGAGGACATCAGCGGCAAGCGCATCGCCATTTCCGGCTACGGCAACGTGGGCTGGGGCATCATGAAGAAGGCTGCTGAGCTGGGCGCCAAGGTTACCTACTTTGCCGGCCCCGACGGCTACATCCACGATCCCGACGGCGTTATCACCGAGGAGAAGCTCAACTACATCCTGGAGATGCGCGCCAAGGATCCCATGCACTGCAAGCCCTATGCTGAGAAGTTCGGCTGCGAGTTCGTGGAAGGCCAGAAGTGCTGGGGCGTCAAGGACGTGGACATCTACATGCCCGCCGCTACCCAGAACGACGTCAACCTGGATTGGGCCAAGAAGATTGCCGAGTCCGGCGTGAAGTACTACATCGAGGTTGCCAACATGCCCACCACCAACGAGGCTCTGGAGTTCCTGAAGAGCCAGAAGCACATGGTGGTTGCTCCCTCCAAGGCTGTCAACGCCGGCGGCGTGTCCGTGTCCGAGCTGGAGATGGCTCAGAACGCCGAGCGCCTGTACTGGAGCGCCGAGGAAGTGGACGCCAAGCTGCAGGGCATCATGAAGAACATCTATCACTCCTCCGTTGAGGTTGCTGAGCGCTATGGCCTGGGCTATGACCTGGTGGCCGGCGCCAACATCGTGGGCTTCCAGAAGGTTGCCGACGCCATGATGGCTCAGGGTATTTTCTAAGCCACTCCTTAAAAATCCCTTAGAATGTAACAAAGCGGTGCCGCTCTCTCAGGAGAGCGGCACCGCTTGTTTTATGCCTTATTCCGGTCCGTTGAGGCCGTATTTTAATTTGACCCGTTCCAGCTTCTCCAGCAGGGCGGGTCCCGCCGCCCACAGGAAGAAGGCGGTGGCCGCCCCGTGGACCAGGTCCAGGGGAAAGCCCAGGGCCAGGGAGGTGACCAGCATCTCCCAGGTGGGGTTTGGCTGAAATATAAGCAGGGAGGCGGTGTTCAGAAGGCCGCCATACACCACCACGGTGGATACAAAGCCGAAGAGACACAGGGTCACCCGATTTCGGCCTACCATTGGGGCCAGCCAGCCCGCCAGCAGGCCGATTAGCCCGGCCCCGGCCATCTGCCAGGGGGTCCAGGCCCCCTGGACGTAGAAGAAGTTGGACACCAGCATGGCGCCCGCCCCCACCAGGAAGCCCCCCTGTCCGCCCAGCGCCACCCCGGCCACAATGACCACGGCCACCACCGGCTTGAACTGGGGCAGCATGAAGAGGGCGCCCCGCCCGGCCACCGCCAGGGCGATGAGCACCGACAGCACCACCAGCTCCCGGGCAGGGGGCGCACGACGCTCCGTCTTCAGAAGCAGAGGGATGAGGGCCTCCAGCAGCACCAGCAGGGAGATAAAGTAGTACTTCCGGTCCTGCAATAGATACATGCCCGCCAGCAGGGTGAGGGGGCACAGTACCAGGAGGAAGAGGGCGGTGAGCCACCGGCCCTCGCCTTTGACCCGGACAGGCTTTGGCCGGGTCAGAGCCCGCCGTCCCAGCCCCAGCAGCCACAGGGTCACAGCGGCCGCACCCAGCCACAGCAGGGAGGGCAGCCAGGCCCCCGATGCCAGCCCCGCCAGCCAGGGCACGCCCCGCCAGGCCAGCACTCCCGCCGCCAGACAGACTACCAGGGCCAGAAGGCCCAGCCGCTGGGAAATGGGAGAGCGCCGACCGGTGGAGGGAGGCGTTTGGGCTGTACAACGGGGGACTTGTTCCGGTTCCCCGGGGGATTCAGAGGTTTGTACCGCGGCCTCGGTTCCGCCGCAGGCGGCAATGAGCTGCTGTGGGGTAATGACCCCGGGGACCAGGTCCCGGGCCATGCGGCAGGCGGCGGTGGAATAGAAGGAGTTCCGGGCGAAGAAGTCCCGGGGCTTGCCCCAGGCGGTGATGCCCCCGTCAAAGAGGAGGGCGCAGTGGGTGGCGCAGCGGGCGCAGAACTCGATGTCGTGGCTCACCATCAGAAGGGTGACCCCCGTTTTTCGCAGGGTGGTGAGCAGCTCCGCCAGCTCCTCCCGGAAGGGCTGGTCCATGCCTTTGGTGGGCTCGTCCAGCAGCAGCACCTTTGGCCGGGTGAGGAGTACCTTGGCCAGAGCGGCACGCTGCTGTTCGCCCCCGGACAGGTCGTAGGGGTGGCGGCTCAGCAGATGCTCCAGGCGGCACAGGCGGACCAGATTGGCCCGTCGCTCCTTATTGGGCTCCACCTCCGCCAGGTCCTCCTCCACCGTGCGGCCCACAAAGAGGGCCTTGGGGTCCTGGGGCAGCAGGGCCAGGGCGCCCTGAAAGAGGTCGGATTCGCTCCAGTCCTCCAGAGGCCGGCCCAGCAGCCGCAGCTCCCCCTTCTGAGGCCGGTTTCCCCGGGCGAGCAGGTGGAGCAGGGTGGACTTGCCCGCCCCGTTGCCCCCCATGAGGGCGCACAGGGACCCCACAGGCACCCGGAGGGACAGCCCCCGCAGCACCGGCTCCTCCCGACGGTAGCCGAACCACACCTCCCTGGCCTCCAGGGCGGGCTCCGTCTCAGGGAAGGGCTCCGCCGGGGGCGGCGGGGTCAAGGGGTGGATTTGAGAATAGCCGGAGAGCCAGTTCCGGCCCTCCCCCACGGTGAGAGGACAGTCTCCCTCCCCCTCCGTGGCCGCCCACACCCGCACCGGGGTGGGCATGGCGGAGGCCATGGGATGTTTGTTATTCCGGAGGTAAGCGGCGGTCTCCCGGGGCGGGGCGCACACCAAAAGCCGCCCCCGGTCCAGCACGCCGCACCGCCCGGCCAGGGGCAGAGCCTCCTCCAGTCGGTGCTCGCACAGCACCACCGTGGTGCCCAGCTCCCGGTTCACCCGCCCCAGACAGTCCAGAAAGCTCTGGGCCCCCATGGGGTCCAGCTGGCTGGTGGGCTCGTCCAGCAGCAGCACCTGGGGTCCCAGGGCCATGACGGCGGCCAGATTCAAAAGCTGCTTCTGCCCCCCGGACAGGGAGGCGGTGTCCCGGTGGAACCAGCCCTCCAGGCCAAAAAAGGCGGCCATCTCCGCCACCCGGGCCCGGATGGCCGTCTGGGAATAGCCCAAACTCTCCAGGCCGAAGGCCAGCTCATGCCATACCTTGTCGGTGACAATCTGCTCCTCCGGGCTTTGAAGGACAAAGCCGATGGACTGGGCCTGTTCCCGCCGGTCCAGCTCCTCCAGAGGGCGGCCCTCCCACAGGCGGGCGCCCTCCACCCGGCCGTGGGGGGCGAGGGCGGGCTTCAAAAGCCGCAGGAGGGTGCTCTTTCCGCTGCCCGAGGGGCCGCACAGCACCAGAAATTCCCCACGCTCCACCGTGAGGTTCACCTGGTCCAGGGCGGGGGCGGTCTGCCCGGGGTAGAAGAAGGTCAGGTCATTCAGTTGGAGCTGTGCCATTTCCGTTCCTCCTTCCACTCCAGATACAGGGGCAGGGCGCATAACAGGGTCCAGTCCACCAGGGCGGACAGGGACCACAGACTGAGACCGCTCCATTTCACCATGGGGTAGTACTGCCAGGACAGGGCACCCTGCAGCCCCATGAGCAGCAGGTAGCCCCCGGTACAGGCCAGAAAGATCAGCAGCTCCCGGTCCCCGGACTCCAGGCGGTAATTGGTGTAGCTGGTGCGGCCGGGCAGACCGTAGCCCCGGCCCTCCATGGAGTCAGAGCGCACCAGGGCGTCCTCCATGGACCAGGCCAGCACCACGCCCAGGTTCCGAAGGCCCAGCCGGGCCCGCTCCAGTCCGGTATCCCCCCGGTGGCCCACCCGGCGCTGAGCGGCGGACACCTGGGCAAACCGGGACCGCAGCCGGGGAATGGCCCCCAGGGTCATGGACAGCAGCAGGGACAAAATGGGGACGGCCCGGCCCAGCAGGCACATCCACTTGTCCGCCGTCATCACCCGGCCCAGACAGCCCACACAGGCCAGGGCGGCCCACAGCATCAGGGCGGCCCCCAGCCCGAAGAGCACCGACTCCAGGGTGAGGGGGTTGCCGTTGGGAAAATAGGCCAGCACCGTCACCCCCGCGTGGCTGAACAGGGGGTTAAAGAGGGCGGCCAGCACCAGCAGAGGCAGAAGCCGCCCCGTCCCGGGCCGCTCCCCCAGCCGTCCCCACCACAGCCAGCAGGTCAGCAGTGCCACTCCCAGCAGCAGGGGATGGAAGGTGGTGACGGTGAAGGCCAGCACCAGGGCAAACCACAGGGCCGGCACCGCCGGATGGCAGTTGGAAAAGGTCATGGCCTAGCCCCCCGCCACGGTAGCGCCCACGTCCTGGCCCAGGTCGCAGGTGTAGATCCACTCCACCCGGTCCCCGGGCTTCAGGGTGTACTCCGAGCAGCTGTACCCCGGGGAGATGCCGTTGACAAAGTAGAGCCAGCCCGAGCGCTGGCCGCAGTCGAATTCATAGAGGTTGCCGATGCCCTCCACATAGGCAGAGCCGGTGCCGGGGGTGAAGTTGGCCTCCATGGGAATGCCATTTTCCCGGGTGACCCGCTGGAGGAGGGAGAAGACGGTTTCTCCCTCCTGGGGCTCCACCTCGGTGGCCGCCAGCATGACGCCGCCGGCGGGGAGAATGTCCTCCTTGCCCGGGGTCAGCCAGTCCAGGTGGTCCAGCACGGTGGAGCAGACAATGGAGATGGAGCAGGTGGTGGCCTGCTCCTCCGGCTGAGTGTTCTGGCTGGAGGAGGGGGTCTCCGGTTCGGGCTTGGGGTCGGTGGGGGGCGTTGTCTCCTCCGGCTTGGAGGACGTGTCAGGTGTGGACGTGCTCTGGTCCGGGGCATTCTGCCCCTGGGCGGAGGAGCTAGGCTCCTGAGGAGCGGGCTGGTCGCCCTCGCCGGAGGTGCTGCCCTCTACCGATGCGCCGTCCGAAGCGGAGTTGTCCCCCTCCGGCTCCGCGGAGAAGGAAGGGTCAGACGAATCGGCGGAAGAATTCTGGGACGAGCTGGCGGCGCTCTGGGAGGAATCCTGGGACAGGCTCCAGCCCTGGAGGCCGGGGGCGTCCCCGCCGTACCAGAAGGCGGCGGCCAGCACAAGGAGCACGGCCACCGCGGCGATGATGATCTGTTTTTTCTTCAACGTGGTCTCCTCCTAAGCCTGGGTCAGGCGGCCCGGGGGTCGGGCGCGGCGCAGGCGGGACGGGCCCGGAACAGGGCGGTGAGTAAGTCGGAATTGGCCTGCTCCGTCCCGGCGGCGGTCATGTCGTAGAGGGGGAAGAGGTTCCGCTCCTGCCGGGCTAGAGCGGTGAGGGCGCACAGAGCCTGCTCGCTGGCCATCAGGTCACTTTTTCCACCCGGAAGGTGGGCGAAGCTGCCGTCGGACTGCTGGTAGGAGAGAAGCTCCTCCACCAAGCTCTGGGGGGCGGTGCGGTCCAGAGCGGCGTGGGCGATGAGAGCCTGGGAGCAGCTCTCCGAGGTGACAAAGGAGCCGTTCCGGAAGAGCGCCTCCAGACAGGCAAGGCCCCGCTGGATGGCCCGGGCTGCCTCCGGGCTGGTGGCTTCATAGGGAGCCAGGGCCTGGAGAGCCTGGGCGGTGACGTCCGGGTCTCCCTTGCTCCCCGCCAGGGACCAGCCTCCGTCCGTCCCCTGGGCCTGCAGAATGGCCTGGAGGTAGTACTCCTTCGCCTCCGTCCCGGCGTAATCCCCGCTGTTCAGGGCCAGCAGGGCGAAAATGGGGCCGTTGATACCCTGCCACTCCACCATCTCCGTGTTCAGCAGGGGGGTGATGAGGTCATAGCCTCCCACGCTCTTGGGATCTTCCCCCAAGGAGGTGAGGGCCAGCACCACCCGGGCGTACTCGGAGTACTTCCGCTGGGACAGCACACCCTGGGTCTCCTCCAGGGTGGTCTCCAGGGCTGTCAGGTAGGCGGCGCGCTGGCTCTGGGTGAGCTGGCCGCAGCGGGCCAGACCCAGCACCGCCCATTCCCCTCCGATGGAGGAAACCTGGGGGCTGGGCACGGCGGCGGAGACATAGGCGGCGGTTCGGCTCAGAGCCTGGTCAATTTGGGCCGTCTGAGCCCCCAGAGCGGGCAGGGCCGTCCCCAGGGTGAGGGCGGCGGCCAGAGCCAAAACGGAAAAGAGACGGATGGTTCGTTTCATAGGGAAGTGGCCTCCTTTTTGGATTCCAGTGTAAACAAGGCCGCGGCGGCAGCTGCCGCCGCGGCCGTTTTCCGCGTACCAAGGTGCCCCGACCCGGCGGGGCGGAGCAGGGGTCCAAGCAGGTCTTCTGACTTGCGGGAGGGTCCGGCCGGAGCCGGTCCGGGGCGCGGAGCCTTCTCAGGTCTCCCCAATGACCGGCTTTCGCCGCCCGCGCCTTTCCCCCGCTTACAGCGGCGGTACCGTCCGGGCTTTGCACCCGGTTTCCTATTCTTCCCGCCGGGCTTTCCCGCCCGGTGGGACACTTGGACGTGTGTGAAATTCTATGGAAAATATTACGGGATCCCGCCGCCCTTGTCAACCGCCTTTCCTTCTGGGATGGCTTTACTTTTTCCCATGGTACAGATATAATGGGGGCGTCAGACCCGCTTCGACGCCATTCGACGGCCCGGCCCGTGTCCGGTCCGCCCCGGCGGCGAAAATTTTACCGACGGAAATGGAGAATTCCCGTGAAAAAATTGCTTGCTGCTGCGCTTGCTTTTGCGCTGCTGATTTCCGGCTGTGCCCATGTGCCCAGGGGCGAAGTTCCCGCCGGCGAGGGCCAGTCCTCCGCTGCCCAGTCCCAGCCCGACCCCCAGCCGGAGCCGGAACCCGAGCCCGAGCCCGTGGTGTCCCGGCTGATGGTGGCCGGAGACATCATGAGCCACATGCCCATTACCAAGGACGCCTACGTGGCGGAGACGGGGGAGTACGATTACAGCCACATGTACCAGTTTGCCGCCCAGCAGCTGGAGGAGGCGGACTACGCCGTGGCCAATCTGGAGACCACCCTGGCCGGAGGGCCGGAGTACTCCGGCTTCCCCGCCTTCAATTCCCCTGACGCCCTGGCGTACGGGGCCAAGGAGGCGGGCTTTGACCTGCTGTCCACCGCCAACAACCACTGCCGGGACAAGGGCATTGCCGGGATTAACCGCACTCTGGACGTGCTGGATGAAATCGGCCTGGCCCACGTGGGTACCCAGCGCTCCCAGGAGGAGCTGGATGAAAACCACGGCATCCATGTGGCCGACGTGGGGGGCATCTCGGTGGCCTTTTTGTCCTACACCTACGGCCTCAACGGCTTCCAGCTGGACTCGGACAAGATGTACGCAGCCAACCTCTTCAATTTGGACTACTATACCACCCTGGAAAACCCGGACTACGACCGGCTGAAGTCCGACCTGGAGTACGCCCGTGGCCTGGACACCGACCTCATCGCCGTGATGATCCACTGGGGCATTGAGTACCAGAATTCTCCCAACAGCCACCAGACGGAGCTGGCCAAGTTCCTGGTGGAGCAGGGGGCCGACCTGGTGCTGGGGGGTCACCCTCACGTGCTCCAGCCCTACGAGACCATTTCGGTCACCGGCTGGGACGGACAGGAGCGGGAGGGCTTTGTGTGCTACTCCCTGGGCAACTTCATCTCCAACCAGTATGACCCCGCCCCCGCCACCATGACCACCGCCATCCTGGACCTGGAGCTCACCAAGGCCCCCGACGGGACCACTTCTGTCACCAAGGTGGGCTATGTGCCCTACTACATGATTCACCGGGACAGCGCCCCTGTGGGGGAGAAGCGCTTCCTGCTGAACATCCACCAGGCCATGGAGGAGTATGAGGCGGGCACCAGCACCCTGGTGGACAAGGCCGCCTACGGAAAGCTTCAGGAGGCCCTGGATCACGCCCACAAGATTCTGGGCGCGGAGGGAGACCTGGCCGCATAAACGGAAACCGCCCGGCGGAGGACAGAAACGCCCTGTCCTCCGCCGTCCTTTTTTGGAAAAAACGCCCCCTCCCCTTGCGGGAGCAGGCGCTTTTGTGGTAAAATAATTTGCTTAATCAGAATTTTTGTAAGGGAGTGGACCCTTTTGTCACAGTACGAATCGGAAATCAAGCGCCGGAGAACCTTTGCCATCATCTCCCACCCGGACGCAGGTAAGACCACCCTGACGGAAAAGTTCCTGCTCTACGGCGGAGCCATCGCCCAGGCCGGCCAGGTCAAGGGCAAGAAGAACACCCGGGCCGCCACCTCCGACTGGATGGAGATTGAGAAGCAGCGCGGCATCTCGGTAACCTCCTCGGTGATGCAGTTCCAGTACGAGGGCTTCTGCATCAACATTCTGGACACCCCCGGCCACCAGGACTTCTCTGAGGATACCTACCGCACCCTCATGGCGGCCGACTCCGCCGTCATGGTCATCGACGCCGCCAAGGGCGTGGAGGCCCAGACTCGGAAGCTGTTCAAGGTGTGCGCCATGCGGGACATCCCTATCTTCACCTTCATCAACAAGATGGATCGGGAGGCCCGGGACCCCTTTGAGCTGTGCGAGGAGCTGGAGAAGGAGCTGGGCATCGACACCTATGCCATGAACTGGCCCATCGGCTGCGGCAAGGAGTTCAAGGGCGTCTACGACCGGCAGAAC
Source organism: Pseudoflavonifractor sp. HNCC25GI2 (assembly GCF_058136395.1). Classification (NCBI taxonomy): domain Bacteria; kingdom Bacillati; phylum Bacillota; class Clostridia; order Eubacteriales; family Oscillospiraceae; genus Pseudoflavonifractor; species Pseudoflavonifractor sp. HNCC25GI2. Next base: position 247,891 of record NZ_JBYUOW010000002.1, on the reverse strand, counting down.
CGGAAGGTCATCCACTTCACCTCCAACACCAACGCCCGGGCGGCCACCGCCACCGTCATTGAGCCCGACGACCCCGCCCTGGCTGACCTTATCGGACAGAGCAAGCGGGACCAGTTGGTGGACGAGATTGAGCTGCTGGACGGCGCCAGCTGCGACTTCGACCTGGAGCGGGTGCGCCACGGCAAGCTGTCCCCCGTGTTCTTCGGCTCCGCCCTCACCAACTTCGGCGTGGAGCCCTTCCTGGAGGAGTTTCTCCGCATGACCACCGCCCCCCTGCCCCGGAAGGCGGGAGACGAGATCATCGACTCCTTTGACGACGACTTCTCCGCCTTCGTCTTTAAAATCCAGGCCAACATGAACAAGGCCCACCGGGACCGCATCGCCTTCATGCGGGTGGTCTCCGGCAAGTTTGAGGCGGACCGGGAGGTCTACCACGTCCAGGGCGGCAAGAAGATCCGCCTCTCCCGGCCCCAGCAGCTGATGGCCGCGGAGCGGGAGATCATCGAGGAGGCCTACGCCGGCGATATCATCGGTGTCTTTGACCCGGGCATCTTCTCCATCGGTGACACCCTGTGCTCCCCCAGCAAGAAGTTCAAGTTTGACCCCATTCCCACCTTTGCTCCCGAGCACTTTGAGCGCATCCGCTCCATCGACACCATGAAGCGCAAGCAGTTTTTGAAGGGCGTGGAGCAGATTGCCCAGGAGGGCGCCATCCAGATCTTCAAGACCCCCTACACCGGTATGGAGGAGGTCATTGTGGGCGTGGTGGGTACCCTGCAGTTTGACGTGCTGGAGTACCGGCTGCGCAGCGAGTACAACGTGGAGCTCTACAAGGAGGGCCTGCCCTACGAGTACCTGCGTTGGATTGTGAAGGAGGACGAGGACGCCCCCGCCCTCAAGGAGGAGGACCTGCTCCTGCCCAACGACGCCAAGCTGGTGGAGGACTACAAGGGCAATCAGCTGCTGCTGTTCGCCTCCCAGTGGTCCATCCAGTGGGTGCAGGACCGGAACAAGGGTCTGCAGCTGGCGGAGTTTGGCGGCGCCAAGTTTTAAGGATGTGAGGGCATGAAGCCGAAGCTTATTTTGACCGACCTGGACGGCACCCTGCTCACCCATGAGAAGACTCTCTCTCCGGGCAACCGGGCGGCCCTGGAACGGGCGGCCCGGGCGGGGGCGGAGATCGTCATCGCCACCGGGCGCATCTACCGGGGGATTCCGGAGATGGTGCGGGAGCTGCCCTTTCTGCGGTACTTCATTTTGATGAATGGGGCCAAGGTCTATGACCGGAAGGAGGACAAGGTCCTCTACCGGGCGGAGATCCCTCTGGCCACGGCCGAGCGCATTTTTGACGATATGGGGTCCATCGACGCTACGGTGGACTGCTTCCAGAACGACGACGGGTATATGGATGGGCGCTATCTGGACAACCTGGAGCACTACATCCGGGACCCGGAGTCCATCCGCCTGGTGCGCCTGACCCGCCACCGCTGCGAGGACTTTCGGGCGACGGTCCGGGCCGCGGGCAGCGACATCCAGAAGATGCAGTTCTATTTCCCGGACCTCCAGGAGCGGGCCAGGGTGAAGGCCTGGCTGGAGGCGCGGTACCCGGAGGCGGTGCTGTCCATCTCCATGCCGGAGAACCTGGAGCTCAACGACGCCCGGGCCACCAAGGGCCACGGGCTGCTGGCCCTGTGTGAGGTGCTGGGGCTGGATCCGGCCCAGACGGCCGCCTTTGGAGACGGTACCAACGACATCTCCATGCTGAAAACCGCCGGCGTGGGGGTGGCCATGGCCAATGCCGATCCGGCCACCAAGGCGGCGGCTGACCTCGTCACCGGGGACAACCAGCAGGATGGAGTGGCCCAGGTACTCAACCAGTGGTTTCTGATTTAAAAAAACGTCCGCAGACACGTCTGCGGACGTTTTTTTGCCCACTGCCTCAAAAAATGGCACTTTATGATACAAATGCCGGATAAAAATCCTACAACAATGATGGGTGAATCTTCAAAAAACGGGCGTTTTGTTTTGATTTTCTGCAATATTAAACCTTTCTGCTAATAAACATGGAAAAAATGGAGGGGTTTCCAGCAGTTTTTCCATTGACAGTCCAGGGGTCCTCCGATATAATAGGCGGACAATGAGTTACAAATAATTATCTTTATTGAAAAGCGGGAGGAAATATGAAATTGCATGCAAGGCGTATGACCGCCGCCATGGCCGCGCTGATTTTGGCCGGCCAGCTGACCTTGCCCGCCGCCGCCCTGGGGGGCAGCGATACCGGGCTTCTTTCCGGTGATGTGGAAATCACCCAGGCCTTTTCCGATGCCAAGCTGATCGCCTGGCTGAAGGACGCCCGCAACCTGAACGGTGCGGGTGCGGATGGCGTACTTACCCTGGCCGAGCGCCAGGCGGTGACCTCCCTGGACCTGTCCGGCCAGGGGCTGACCAGCCTGGAGGGCCTGGCCGCCTTCCCCAATCTGGAGACGCTGAACTGCTCTCAGAACAAGCTGACGGAGCTGGATCTCACCCAAAACCCCAACCTGACCCGGCTGTACTGCACCGACAACCTGCTGACCAAGCTGGATGTGAGCAAAAATCCCAAACTGATTTCCCTCTACTGTGCCTACAATCGGCTGACCAGTCTGGATGTTTCGGGCCATGGGGACCTGGTTGCCCTCAACTGCGAGATGAACCTGCTGACCGAGCTGGACCTCTCCGGCTGCACCAGCCTGCGCTCCCTCTACTGCCGGAACAATCTTCTTAAGACGCTGGATCTGACGGACAACACCGCCCTGGAGTTTATTGAAACCTTCGCCAACCAGCTGACCTCCATTGACGTGACCCATTTGTCCGAGCTGAACTTTCTCCACATTGATCACAATAAGCTGACCACCCTGGACATGAGCGGCAACCTGAAGCTGGAGGGGGGCGGCTTTGTGGCCCGGAACAACATGGTGGAGACCATCAAGCTGCCCAACTCCCCCCAGCTGACCGTCTATCTGGACGACTACGAGGAGCAGGACCCCATTGAGGGCCACGACCGGGCGGAGTGGTTCCTGGATGAGGAGTACCAGACTCCTGCCCCCAAGGAGCTGAAGGCCGAGGGCCAGACCCTGTATAGCCGCCGCGTTCCCAATCAGTATACCATTTACTTTTCTCCCAACGGCGGCACGGGCTCCATGGACCCCATTTCCGCCCAGTGGGGAGAGACCTTCAATCTGACGGAAAACAAGTTCCAGCGCCGGGGCTACACCTTTGAGAAGTGGAGCCAGCTGAGCTGGGAGGACTATAATCCCCTCACCGACAAACAGCAGGTATCCAATCTGGCCGGAGCCAAGACCGACGGCGACCGGGTAACCCTCTACGCCCGCTGGACACCCAACTCCTACACCATTCAGCTGGACGGCAACGGGGCAACCAGCGGCACGATGGACACCTTTTCCGCTACCTACGGCACCGCCGTCAAGCTCACCGCCAACGCCTACAAAAAGACCGGCATGGAGTTTGCCGGCTGGGCTCTGGAGCCCGACGGCCCGGTGCGCTATCCCAACGAGGCCCAGGTGCTCAACCTCACCGACGGCACCGACACCGTCACCCTGTACGCCGTGTGGCGTCAGCCCCTCAGTGAGATTCAGAAGCCCTATCTGACCCAGCTGGAGGAGGCGTTCCAGGAGCTGGCCTCGGCCACGGAGGGTACCCTGCCCTACACCGGGGAGGACTGGGATTCTCTCTCTGCCGCCTATACAAAGGCGGTGGACAACATCAAGGCTGCCCAGGAGAAACCCGCTATGCAGACCGCCCTGGACAAGGGCGTTGCGGCCATGAAGGCCGTTCCCACCGCTCAGGAGCGGATTGACCACGTGGTGGACAGCTGGGAGAGCGCCCACAGCGAAGCCCTGGCCTATCTTTCCGGCGGCAAGCTGACCCAATCGAACGCCGCCCAGGCCCACAGCCTGGCCCAGCAAGCCCTGGAGGGGGCCGGGCAGGGCAACCTGGCCCAGTACTGCCCCCTGGAGGGAGAAGAGGACCAGAACCTGGTGCTGGGAGCGGCGTCCGCCCAGATCCAGCCCCAGGTGGAGAAGCTCATGACTCTGGGCCAGGCGGCCCAGTGGCTGGAGGACCTGGAGGAGGGCCTCAGCCAGCGGCCCATGAGCCAGGTCCGCGCCGAGGACCTGGACGCCTATCAGAGCGCCCTGGCCTCCTATGATGGACTGGACAGAACATTGACCGATTACATGTCCGCCAGTGTGCGCTCCGACCTGTCCAGCCGCCACGAGCTGGCGGGGCACAAGCGCAGCGCCGCCCAGACCCTCCAGCAGGAGTATGAGACCCTGAATCTGCAGGACTACTCCGCCAAGGGCCAGGCTGCTCTGGCCAGCGCCCTGGAGAAGGGCCAGGCCGACATCCGTACCGCCGCCTCGGCCGAGGCGGTCCAGCAGGCCCGCCGGGACGCCTGGAACGCCATTCTCCAGGTGCCCACCGCGGATAAGGAGCCCGTGGATCCCCCCGCCGGAGGCGGAGGCGGTGCCGGCGGCGGTGGAGCCGGTGGAGGCGCTGGCGGCGGTGGAGGTGCCGGCGGCGGAGAGGTTCCTCCCGTTGAGCCGGGCGAAGATGTGATTACCAACGTCACCGATGAAAAGACCGGAGCCAGCGCGGTGGTGACCACCACCTCCACCGGGGCGGTGAGCGCCGTGGTCACCCTGCCCCAGGGCGTGAAGCAGGCCTCTCTGAACATCCCCTGCACCCCCAAGGCCGGCACCGTGGCCGTGCTGGTGAAGGAGGACGGCACCCGTCAGGTGCTGCCCAAGTCTGTCCTCACAAAGGATGGACTGACCGTCCGTCTGGACCGCTCCGCCCGCATTGAGCTGGTGGACAACACCCAGACCCACAGCGATGTGAAGACCAGCGACTGGTTTGCCCCTCAGGTGGGCTTTGTCACCAGCCGGGACCTGTTCTCCGGCGTGGACAGCAGCCGCTTTGCCCCCAACCTGTCCATGACCCGGGCCATGGTGGTCACGGTGCTCCACAAGCTGGAGGGCAACCCGGCCGCCGGCCAGAGCCACACCTTCCAGGATGTGCCCTCCAATGCCTGGTACGCCCAGGCCGCCAGCTGGGCGGTGGAGCAGGGCATCACTGGCGGCGTGGATGGCAATTCCTTCGCCCCTGACGCCCCCATTGCCCGGGAGGATCTGGCTCTGATGCTCTACCGCAGCGCACAACAGATGGGCATCGCCTCGGGGAGCGGCTCCCTGTCCGGCTTTGGGGACGGAGACAAGGTCTCCCCCTGGGCGGAGGAGGCCATGGAGTGGGCCTGCGCCAACGGCATTTTGTCCGGAGACAACCTGGGCAACCTGAATCCCCGGGCCAACACCACCCGGGCCGAGGTGGCCGCCATGCTCACCCGCTTTGTGGAGCTGGCCACCCTGGCTTGAGACCTTAAATACCTAAATTGACGCACAAAACGCACCCTCTCGGGATAAACTGAACCGAGGGGGTGCGTTTTTATGGAACAATCGGAGCGGGAAGAGCTTCAAAAGCAGCTGGAGGACGTGGACGGGTCCCTGGTCTTTCTGGCCCTCATGCTGTTCTCCCTGTTTCTCTCCTGGAAGGCCACCGCCCTCCAGAGGCAGGCCCTGTGCCGCTATCTGGCCGGGGAGGAGGGGGAATTTCCCGACGTATTTCCCCTGCGCCTGCCCGCCAGCGCCATTGTGGTGGGGGCACTTACATATTTTTTCGGCCTCAGCCTGGAGACATGGCAGAGTACCCGGGGGACCGGGGGACGAGCGGAGTGCTCCGCCAACCTGAATTTCGGGGCCGCCTTCCTGGTGCTGGCGGCGGCACTGCTGCGGCTTTACGATCTGGTGTGCGTCCAGGAGCGGGGGACGGGGGAGAATCAGGTGGAGAGCTCCGCGGCGGCGGCGGACAGCTTCTGACGGTAGGCCTCCACTGCCTGCCGGGGACCGGTGAGCACCAGACCGCCGTCCAGGCCGAAGAGCCAGCCGAAAAACTGGGGGCTCATGACCACCGGCAGGGTGACGGTGAAGTGCTCCTCCCCGTCGGGGACCAGAATGACCTCCTGGCCGAACCGGTCCCACACCACCCCGGCCATGGAGTTTTTTCCCCGGAGAGTGACCGTCACCTCACGGCCGGAGTACATGCCGAAGTGCTTCTGGCCGTACTGGGCGATTTGGAAGTCGGGGTAGCGCTCCCGGCCCTGGCGGTCCAGATTGGTGACCACAATCTCACACATCTTGTCCGCCCGGTAGTGGCGCATCTCCTGATTCAGGTGGTCGAAAGCCACCAGGTAGTAGTTCTCGTTGTTCCAGATGAGGCCGTAGGGCGAGACGGTGTACCGCCGTCCCTCCCGGTGGAAGACCTTCTGGCGGCGGATGTCGTAGTCAAAGTATTTAAAGGTGATGGCCTTCTGCCCGGCGATGGCGGTGTGGAGCTTGTCCACATTATAATAGATGCTCTCGTTCATCACCTTGATGCGGCCGCTGACGTACACCTGCCGTTGGAGCTGCCGGGCCTGGTGGACGCTGGCCAGCCGCTCCAGCTTGCGGATGAGGGCGTCGCTCTTCTTCTGGGTGAGAAAGCGGGAGGACTGCACCGCGTCCATGAGGAGCTTTACCTCGGGCAGTTCAAATTCCCGTTCCCCGATGAACCAACCCGGTGACTTCCCCTTCCGGCACTGCACGTCCAGCCCGAAGGAGCGCAGGGCCTCCAGGTCGTCGTAGATGCTCTTGCGCTCGGCCTTGATGTCATAGCGGCCCAGCTCCTCAATCATCCGGGCCACGGTGATGGGGTGGTCCTCGTCAGTCTCATGCAGCAGCAGCTGGGCCAGATGGAGCAGCTTGGTCTTCTGAAAGGCGCTTTTTGCCATGTTTTCTCCTCCTCAACAACAAAAGGATGCCGGGAATAAGAAAAGCCTACCGGAAAGTGTGTCCCATAAACCGGACTTTCCCAAAGAATACCACCGGGACGGCAAAAAAACAAGGCGGAGCCGCTGAAAAAAGCGGCTCCGCCTGTTTCCTTATGACCAGCTTTCCCACGCCTGGGGGCAGTAGCCCACGGTGGCCTGCTTCCCGTTGCGCACGATGGGGGTGCGGAGGAGGGTGGGGTCCTCAAAGAGCTTGTCCAGCTTGGCCTCGTTGGAGGCCAGGTAGCTCAGCAGCACCGCGTCCGGATGGCCCGGGTCCACCATAGCCTCCAGCCCCACGGCGTTCTTCACGCTGGCCAGCTCCCCGCGGCTCATGCCGTACTTGCGCACGTCCACGCTCTGGAACTTCACCCGCCGCTCCTTGAACCAACGCTCCGCCTTCTTGGTGTCGAAGCACTTGCTCTTGCCGAAAATCTGAATGTTCATGTCTGGTCCTCCACAAAGGTAAACCGGGGCCCGGCGTAGCCGTCCCGCTCCACCCACTCATTCCACATGGCGGCGGGGCGCACCCACAGCCCCCGCTCCCCATAGAGCGCCCGGTATACCACCATGGGCTCCTGGGTCTCCGAGTGGGAGGCCACCCCCAGCACCTCGTATTCGCCGCCTTTAAAATGGCGGTACCGGCCGGGCCGGATGTCCATATGCGCCGCCTCCTGTCCTGATTTCTGGGGAAAAGTATAGCATACTTGCGCCCGGAGAACAAGCGGGGATGAAAGGCGGGCGGGACGGGAATACTAGGGGGCAATGAAGAAAGGATGGTGGGATGTGATGAAGGCGGTGATTCTGGCGGGGGGCGCGGGGGTGCGCCTGCGCCCCATGTCTCTGGGTACGCCAAAGCCCATGCTGCCCCTGCTGGGGCGGCCGGTCATGGAGCACACCATTGCCCTGCTCCGGCGCCACGGGTTTACCCAGCTGTATGTGGCCCTGGGCAGCCGGGACCGGGAAATCCGGGCCTTTTTCGGGGATGGGGCACGGCTGGGGGTGGAGCTTACCTACGTGGAGGAGGAACCCTTGGGCACCGCGGGCAGCGTCCGGCACTGCCTGCCCCATCTGGGGGAGGAGGACTTCCTGGTGATGGGAGGAGGCTGTGTGTGCGATCTGAACCTCAAGCGGGCGGTGGAGGTCCACCGTCAGATGGCCCCGGCGGCCACCCTGGTGCTCAGCCGCCGCCCCGACCCGCCGGAGTACGGCCTGGTGGTGGCCGACGGGGCGGGGCAGGTGCAGGGCTTTGTGGACAAGCCCGACTGGAGCCAGGTAGGCACCAGCCTGGTCAGCACCGGCATCTGCATTCTCTCCCCCAGGGCCCTGGAGGCGTTGCCTCAGGTGGAGTGCCCCGATCTGAACCGGGACCTGTTTCCGGAGCTGCTGCGCCGGGGGGAGAAGCTCCACAGCGTCCCGCTGGAGGGCTGCTGGCGGGATCTGCGGGACTGCGGCGCCTATCTGGAGTGTGTGTGCGATGCGCTGAGCGGAAGGCTGAAGGTGGAGCTTGGCCTCCAACAGCGCGCCCCGGGCATCTGGAGCGCCAAGCCCATTCCACGCTCCGTGAAGGTAGTGCCCCCCTGCTTCGTTGGGGAGGACGTGGAGCTGGGAGAGGGCTGCCTGCTGGGCCCCCACACCGTGCTGGAGCGGGGTGCCCGGGTGGGAGAGCGGGCCATAGTCCAGCGGTCGGTGCTGCTGCCCCGGGCGGCCGTGGGGGCGCGGTCCACTCTGTACGGGGCCATTTTGTGCCGGGACGCGGCGGTGCGCCGGGGCGCGGTGCTCAACGAGGGCGCGGTGCTGGGCGAAAACGCCCTGGCGGAAGAGGAGTCGGTGCTGCTGGAGCGGGTGTGCCTGTGGCCGGGGCAGAGCGCCTCCGCCGGCTGCCGGCTTACCAAGTCGGTGACCAGCGGCAGCCAGAAAGGCACCCTGCGCTTTGGTGAGGAGGGGGTCATCCAGGGCGTGCTGGGGGAGGATCTGGGCCCGGAAAGTCTGGTGGCCCTGGGCAGCGCCCTGGGGGCAGCGGGAGCCGTGGGGCTGGGGTGCAGTGACCGGCCCGGGGCCCGTATGCTGGCCCGGGCGGCGGTGGCGGGAGTGGCCGCCGCCGGAGGACGTCCCCTGACCCACGGTCTGGAGTGCCCGGTCCAGGGTGCCTGGCTGGCCCGGGAGCGGGAGCTGCCCGTCTCCCTCTTTGTGGAGGAGACGGACGGCGGGCAGGTTTACCTCCACCTCTTTGACCAACTGGGCTTGCCCCTGGAGCGGGAACGGCAGCGGCAGCTGGAGCACACCCTGGCCCGGGGAGACTTTTTCAGGGTCCGGGGAGACCGGGTGGGCCGGCTGGAGCGGCTGGAGATCACCCCGGAGCAGGTGGGAGAGGCGGTGGCCGCCAAGGCCGCCCTGGGCCGCGCTCCTCTGCGGCGAGTGCGGGCGGCGGTAGGGACGGACACGGCGGAAAACCGGGCGGTGCGGGAGGCGCTGCTGGCCCTGGGCTGCCATGTGGAAGATCGGTGGCAGCCCGGTATCCCCGCCTTTTATGCCGGCCACGGGGGCTTTCGCCTCACCGCACGGGATGAGCGGGGCGCCCTGCTGGACTCCGGGCAGCTGCTCACCCTGGCGGTGCTCATTGAGATGGAAAACGGCCTTGGCCGGGCGGCGGTGCCCCAGCAGGCCACCGCCGCAGTGGAGCTGGTGGCCGCCGGGTACAGCGGCACCATCCTCCGCCTGGGCCGGGACGGGGAGGAGGCCCGCCGCCTCCACGGGGAGCAGCCCTGGATGTGGTCAGCCCCCAGTGCAGCGGCCCGGATTTGCGCCCGCATGGGGACGGCGGGGCAGAGCCTGGAGACCCTCATCTCCAAGACGCCCCGGTTCTCCGCCTGGAAGCGGGAGGTGCCCCTGTCCGCCAACCGGGGAGCGGTGATGGAGGCCCTGGCCCGGGAGCGTGGCTGTACGCCCCAGGGGGACGGCCTGCGGCTGCGGTCGGGGGAGGGATGGGTGTACCTGGCCCCTCTGGCCCGGCGGGCGGCCCTGCGGGTGGTGGCGGAGGGTCCCGACCTGGAGCTGGCCGCGGAGCTGTGTGATTTTTATGCCCACCGAACCGCCGCACTGGACCGTCAAATCGCCCGGCGTGATGCCCAAGGGGCGGAAAAAAGCGACAAATAGATTCTCTACAAACGCATAGTGTACTTTTTTGAAAAATGTGCTATACTGTACCTGCTATATTCTGGATTTATACGCGGCAGCCGGCGGTTCCCGCCCACCGCGTCTAAATAAATTCCGCGCATCCCAGCCGTAATTGCACACAGACGGGGCCGGACCGCGGGCACAACCAAAGGACAGAATCCCAAGACGAAGGGACAGCGCGCTTCAACCGGCGAGGCAGGGCCGATTGAACGCCGTCCTTCCGTCTTGCCGCTGTGCCAGGAGCACGGCCGGCTTTTTGTGGCCATTCTGTCCCATACATCACCCATTTTTGAGGAATAAGGAGTATTTATGGCAGAAAAATTGAAAATCATTTCCCTGGGCGGCCTGAATGAGATCGGCAAGAACATGACCGTCTACGAGTACGGCGGAGATATCATTGTGGTGGACTGCGGCATGGGCTTCCCCGATGACGACATGTACGGCATCGACGTGGTCATTCCCGACGTGAGCTATCTCATCAAGAACCAGAGCAAGATCCGGGGTATCTTCATCACCCACGGCCACGAGGACCACATCGGCGCGCTGCCCTATGTGCTGCGCTCCGTCACCGCTCCCATCTACGCCACCCGCATGAGCGCGGGGCTCATCAAGCTGAAGCTGGAGGAGCACCGGCTGCTGGACCGCACCAAGCTCATCACCTGCGAGCCGGGCAGCGTGGTCAAGGCGGGCAAGTTCAGCGTGGAGTTCATCCACGTCAACCACTCCATCGCCGACGCGGTGGCCTTCGCCATCAAGTGCCCGGTGGGCACCTGCGTCCACACCGGCGACTTCAAGATTGATACTACCCCCATCCAGGGCGGCATGATCGACCTGGCCCGTCTGGGCCAGCTGGGCAACGAAGGGGTGCTGGCCCTGCTGGCGGACTCCACCAACGTGGAGCGCCCGGGCTACACCCGGAGCGAGAGCAGCGTGGGCGCCTCCTTTGACGCTCTGTTCCGGGGCTGTGAGGAGCGGATCATCGTCACCACCTTCGCCTCCAATGTAGACCGCATTCAGCAGATCATCGACGTGGCCGCCCGCTATGGGCGGAAGGTGGCGGTGACCGGCCGGTCCATGGAGAATATTATGAAGGTGTCCACCGAGCTGGGCTATATGAACATTCCTGACGGAGTGCTCATGGACCTGAACCACATCAAGTCCCTGCCCAAGAACAAGGTGTGTATCATCACCACCGGCAGCCAGGGCGAGACCATGTCCGCTCTGACTCGCATGGCCTTCAACACCCACCGCCAGGTGGATATTCTGCCCGGTGACCGGGTCATTATCTCGGCCAGCGCCATTCCCGGCAACGAGAACGCCATCGGCAACGTGATTAACGAGCTCTACCGCAAGGGGGCCGAGGTGCTCAACGAGCGGGAGCGTGCCCTGCACGTGTCGGGCCACGCCTGCCAGGAGGAGCTGAAGATTGTCCACGCCCTGGTGAAGCCCAAGTATTTTATCCCTGTTCACGGCGAGCAGCGCATGCTGCAGATCCACTCCAAGCTGGCCCAGCAGATGGGCATGGATCCCCGGAATGTCCTCATTGCGGACATCGGCCAGGTGATGGAGCTGACCCAGAAGTCGGCCAAAATCACCGGCACCGTCACCGCCGGTCAGGTATTTGTGGACGGCTACGGCGTGGGCGACGTGGGCAGCGTGGTGCTGCGGGACCGGCGGCATCTGGCGCAGGACGGCATGATTGTGGTGGTGCTGTCCATGTCGGGCGAGGACGGCGCTCTGGTGTCCGGGCCGGACATCATCACCCGCGGCTTTGTGTATGTGAAGGAGTCGGAGGGGCTTATGGAGGAACTGCGCCAGGTGGCCCTGGAGGCTCTGGAGAGTGTAGACACCCGGTACGCCAAGGATTGGTCCGCCATCAAGGGCGTGATCAAGGGCGACCTGTCCAACTACCTTTATAAAAAGACCAAGCGTTCTCCCATGATTCTGCCGGTTATCATGGAGGTCTGAGCGGAGTACGCTTAGCATACGGCATACGGACGCCTTCCTTATATTTATATAAGGAGGGCGTCCCGCTTTCTTGAAAGAAAGCTTGGCAAAGAACTTTGTGCGAAGCTTCGCTTCGCCTCTGCGCCCGACTGGGGATACGTTAAGGGATGGGAGCCATATTTGCCCGCATGTTGATCCTGTTTCGTAGGGGCGGATATCATCCGCCCGTTTTGCCTGGCCACAAAAAGACACGTGTGGATTTCGCCTGCGGGCGAGTTCCTTTTGTAGCGGTACAAAAGGAACCAAAAGACCGCCGGGGGCGGCTCACGGGCATTTAACAATGCCCTATCCCGCCTCCCCCCGGACCCCTTGTTTTTTCTACGGGGGAGCCACCAAGGGGCTTTGTACCTCCATTCGGCGCGGGCAAAGGACAGGACACCGTTCCTCGCGCCGCCCGCTGCCGCTCCGTATTGATTGAACAGGCTTAAACTCCTACAAGAGCTGTCGCGCCTGGCGTTCCGCCCTCGCGCGGCGATTCGGTAGTTGCTCCGCCTCCGTGGCTGGTGCCGGATGGGCAAGACTGCCGTGAACACGCACCTGCTCCAGGTCCGCACCCTCTGGCGGTTTCGTCGACCGCGGGTCTATTCCGGCGCAGAAGTTTTCAGGTTACTGCCATCCCCCGGGGGGTACATCCAATAGGGGGCCGACTCCCCCTGTCAGGGGGAGATGTCGAGCGAAGCAAGACAGAGGGGGTAGGGACCCGAAGCCCCCCCTGATTGGTCGTTTTAAGGAGAGGGGATTTCAAAGGGGAGAGGGAAATCGAAATCCCTCTCCCCTTTGACGGTTCTTTGGTGACTTTCTGTCCGTACAGAAAGTTACTCGCCCCGAAGGGCGAAACCATCCCATCCCGCCCGCAGGCACATAATTTGAACGGGCGGATGATATCCGCCCCTGCGAAGGGCCCTGGCAGGGGGCCATAGCCGCTTGCCTCCTGCGTGACCCGCACCGCAGCCTCAGACCCGGTGGAAGGCTGCGCCGCTGCTCTGGTGCTCTTTCCACACCGGAGCCTGATTTGAAGAAAGTTGCACACAGAGATGCCACAGACTGTGGAAAAAATATTTTAAGTGAAAACACAAAAAAGTGTCGCGGAATAGTGCCGTGAATGTGACCAAAAGCCTGTCCGTGCTCCGGGGACACCGGGAAAAAGCAGGTAAAAAAGTGATGAAATTCCTCCAAAATGGCCTATTCACCCCAATATTACGGTTTTGTTACACTTCGGTCCAAGCCGTTGACTTTGGGGGAGGGGTCTGGTATGATACGTACAGAGGCAAGGGGAGTTATACCGGCCTAAACGCCTTAAAAAGTTCCCAAAACCTCTAAAAATCGGGAAATTTCCCGAAAAACGGTTCAAAAAGTAGAAATACCAGAGAACCAAAAATTATAAGGAGGAATTCCAATGAGAAACCTGAAGCGGGCTCTCAGCCTGGCTCTGGCTTCTGTCATGCTCCTGGGCATGATGGTTGTCGGAACCGGCGCGAGCTATGCCGACGTGACTTCCGAGGACAACAAGGAAGCCATTGAGGTCATCCAGGCCATTGGCGTCATGGTTGGTGACACCAATGGCAACTTCAACCCCGACCAGAAGGTTACCCGCGGCGAGATGGCTGTTGTTATGGCCAACCTGCTGAACCTGAAGGTTGAGGACTTTGTGGGGGCTTCCATCCCCTTCACCGACGTACCCGACTGGGCCAAGGCCTATGTTGCCGCCTGCTATGCTGACGGCATCACCGCCGGCATCAGCGCCACTGAGTTCGGCTTCAACTATGAGGTCACCACTGCTCAGGCCGCTCTGATGATGATGAAGGCTCTGGGTTACTTCCAGTTTGCTCCTGACTTTGGTCAGGACTGGCAGGTTTCCACCGTGAAGCAGGGCTCCAAGATTCAGTTGTTCGACGGCATCTCTGCCGGTGCTTCTTCTGCTCTGACCCGCAACGAGGTCGCCCAGATGGCTCTGAATTCTCTGGAGGCTTCTGTGGTGGATTACAGCGGCAGCCAGGGCACCAACATTACCATGCCCGATGGCACTTCTATCGTCACTGGCTACACCATCCAGTATAATCCCATTACTATTACTGGTGAGGGTGCTGCCAACTATGCCGGTGCCGGCGCTACCGACGGTACCGTTGGTACTCAGCAGCTGTGCGAGAAGCTGTACGGCACCGACCTGAAGAAGAACAACGGCGCTACTGAGGATGCTTTCGGCCGTCCCGGCTATACCTGGACCTATGAGGGCAAGGATGCTACCTTTGCTGTAAAGACTCCCGTCCTGACCTACACTGGTGCTGTTAAGGCTGACAATGTCGCAAAGGACCTGGCCAGCTACTATGTCTATGTGGATGCCAATGGTAATGGCACTGCTGAAGCTGGCGATGACTGGCAGAAGGTTAACAACACTACCACCTACAGCACCAGCGCTGATATTAATAACTATGCCAGTGCCACAATCGGTAATCTGGTTTACAACAACAAGAATGCTGGCGCTGAGATCGACTTTACTGCTACTAACGATACCATTGCCAAAGCTCTGGCTGCTCTGACTGCCAACGGCAAGGTTGTTGAGGTGTATGCGGATGACAACAACCACATCTATGAGATTGTTACCATCACCTACACCGTTGGTGAGGTTACCAATGTTGTGACCGCCAAGGATCGTACCACTTACACTGTGACTCCCATCACCGGCTCTGCCGTTACTGGCATCGACTATGTGGATGACAGCAGCGACGACACTATCGTGATGGCCAGCAAGCTTGCTAAGGGCGATATCGTGACCTATGTCCAGCCCACCGGCAGCGATCTGTATGTCTATCCCACCACTTCTGTGACCGGTACTCAGACCGCTAAGACCACTGATGGCGAGATCACCATTTCCGGCACTAAGTACAAGGTTGGTACTGGTGTTGACACCCAGACCGGCACCACTCAGGTTGCCCTCACTTCCTTCAACAACAGCAGCAAGGAAGCCGTGTATTACATTGACCAGTACGGCTACGTGGTGAACACCACCTCCACCGCCGCCTCTACCGATTATGCCTACATTGTGGACACCAACGGCAAGCTGACCACCACCATTGACGGCACCACTCCCTCTGTTGAGGCCCGTGTGGTCCTGGCTGACGGCTCCGTGGCTGTTTATAATGTTGCAATTGCTAAGGTCAAGGCTGGCGATGGCGTGATTGGAACCGATGCTGACAATAGTCCTGCTGGTGCCAGTGCTACTAGCCATAGTGGCGGTGCCGATGCCGACTGGAATTCTATCACCAGCAAGGTGAAGTTCAATGCTGGTGACTACTACATCAAGGGCACTAAGATCATGGTCTATGATGCCCCCAGAACTGGAAGTACTGTGTCTAACACTGATACCACTGTCAAGACCGCTGCTGGTACTCTGGCCTCCGTCTACGGCTACACCCTGGAGGACAACACCATTACCCTGGAGGGTCTGGCTGCTGCTTCCAGCAGCATGACCGTTGACAGCGTGTACCTGGATGCTGATGTGGATAATCTGGCTGACGAAGTGACCAGTGTCACTGGCAGCAACTCTGATACTGTCATCGTCGACAAGAACTCCAAGTATGTCATTTACAACAGCGATGACAAGACTGCCACTGTTTACACCGGCAACAGCGGCCTGCCCAACACTGTGACTGCTGGCACTATTGACAATGCTTGCGTTGTGATGACCGCTACTGGCAGTGGCGCTACCACTGCTACTGGTACCGCCTCTGTGATTTATGTCACTATCGCCTCTGCACTGACTGCTGAGACCTCTAACTATGCTTATGTGGATCACACCAAGTACACCGTTAACGGTACTGGCAGCGATGCCCGCTACAGCTATGAGGCGGTTCTGGCCGATGGTTCCACCATCACCCTGACCACCAGCAACAGCACCGCTCTGGCCGCTTCTGGTCTGTACAAGTACAGCTCCGAGAAGATCGTGACCAACAGCACCGACCTGCTGTGTGGTACCACCAACACCACCTTGACCAACGTGTACTATGTGTACGACGCTACCCTGACCGTGTCCGGTTCTATGGTTCAGGCTGGCACCGTCTATTACAACATGACTGACAAGACTCAGGTTGTTTACATTGACAGCGACCTGCTCGAAGTCAATGGCAACGGTGGTTATGTGGTTCTCGAGTCCAAGGACGGCGCTGCTACCTCCAATGTGGCCGCTATCTTTGTGACCGTCGACTAATGAACCCGCACTGAGAATTCCCAGCAAATAAAGCAAAAGGGACAGCCTGTATAGGCTGTCCCTTTGCTCTTACCGCATGGCAAAATAATGCTGTTCCGAATCCAGTGCATTGTGTTGAATGCCTTGTACCTTAAATCCTCCATCGACAATTTCCATAGTTCCCGTGGCACTGTTCCCATCGCCCCCGTTAAAGCTGTGACGGTACTTGTCAAAGGCAAGCGATAATATAGCAAAAGAAGCATTGCCAACGCTGTAATATCCGGACAGCATCACAAAGCGAGGGGTAAAAGGTAGCTGAATGGTTCGCTCTTCGACACCATCCCCTACATATGAACCGATAAGAATGTGCTCCTCACTTAATGCCCCCAATATTTCATCCAGTCTCACATTATCCCGATTAAACTCCTCACGCAGTACAGCGTCCTCTGCTGCCCACTGATTGAGTCCATAATTGCTGGTCTGGTTGCTTGCCATCTAAATTCCTCCTTCTTTGTGTAAACCGTTATGATAAGGGATTTACGTCCTCCCATCAAAACGGAAGGACACGAGGGCTAATTCCTCTCATCTCTGGTGGGATGGGATGCAAAATAGCATGTAAAAATACATTTTCTGGAAATTAAGGTGCACTATAGCTATTTTGAACTATGTAAATGCAGGGGCGGGCATGATATCATGCCCGCCCCTGTTTTAGATTTATACCGCACATCACCTGCACCCCAAATTTGTCTTGAACTTGCGTGCAGGAATTGCTTTCCGGCGCAGCCAACCACCATGTCTACCAAATGTCTACCAAAAAAGGCGCGGAGCCCTTGTGTTTCAAGGGCTCCGCGTTTTTCCATTTTCTGGGTGTCTACCAAATGTCTACCAAGGTAATTTTTTTACTAGAAAACAGCCTGTTTTTTTAATTTTAGTTC
Source organism: Pseudoflavonifractor sp. HNCC25GI2 (assembly GCF_058136395.1). NCBI lineage: Bacteria > Bacillati > Bacillota > Clostridia > Eubacteriales > Oscillospiraceae > Pseudoflavonifractor > Pseudoflavonifractor sp. HNCC25GI2. Next base: position 230,670 of record NZ_JBYUOW010000002.1, on the reverse strand, counting down.
AATTTTACACACGTTTTTTGCGATGAAAGGGGCGTTATACTGGTCTAAAAAGCCAGAAAAGTTCCCTGAAACCCGAATTCTGGGTCTGGAAGCCCGGAAAACGGTCCAAAAAGTTACATACTGGAGGACCAAATATTAAAAGGAGGAATTCCAATGAGAAACCTGAAGCGGGCTCTCAGCCTGGCTCTGGCTTCTGTCATGCTCCTCGGCATGATGGTAGTCGGAACCGGTGCGAGCTATGCCGACGTGACTTCCAAGAACAATCAGGAAGCCATTGAGGTCATGCAGGCCGTTGGCGTCATGTCCGGTGACGACAAGGGCAACTTTAACCCCGACCAGAAGGTCACCCGCGGCGAGATGGCCGTGGTCATCTCCAACCTGCTGGGCTACAAGGCTACCGACTTTGCCGGTACCAAGCTGCCCTTCACTGATGTGCCCGATTGGGCTAACGGCTTTGTGGCCGCCTGCTATGCTGACGGCATTACTGCCGGCATCAGTGCCACTGAGTATGGCTTCAACTATGAGGTCACCACTGCCCAGGCTGCTCTGATGATGATGAAGGCTCTGGGTTACTTCCAGTACGCCAGCGACTTTGGCTCTGACTGGCAGGTTGCCACCGTGAAGCAGGGCACCAAGATCAACCTGTTTGACGGCATTACCGCCAGTGCTACCACCGCTATGACCCGCAACGACGTGGCTCAGATCGCTCTGAACACCCTGAAGGCCGACGTTGTGGAGGCCGAGGGCAACGATGGTATTTCCATCGGTGACGTGACTATCGGTAGCTCCATCAAGTATGTGCCTCTGCAGGTTACCTGTGCTGACGGCGGCTATGCCGATGTCATTGGTGCTGACTTCAATGCTGGCAAGTGCACTGTTCAGCTGGGCGAGCAGCTGTATAAGGGTGATCTGGTGCTGACCACTGGCCAGGCCGCAGATTTTGGTTTTACTGGAAACAAGTGGGAGTATGGCACTGGCTCTGACAAGGAGATCGGCACTTACTCCACTGCCAAGGTGGTTGCTTCTTACACCAATGCTTCCGAGGTTACCTTTGGTGATCTGTACAAGCTGGGTGAGTGGACTAGCGCTGCCATCACCATTCAGGAGAACGGCAATGCTGCTTCCGGTAAAGTGAAGTTTGACACCAGCGATGGCAACTCCTCCAGCCTTACCTGGAAGGGTAGCACCACCAAGGTTGGCGCGTTTGCCAACTATGACGGTGCTATTGTGAACATCGTTGACCAGAACGATGATGGCACCATTGATGCTGTTCTGGTTCAGTATGGTCTGCTGGCCAAGGTTGATAAGGTAACCGCTGCTACCGCTTCTGCCGATCGCAAGATCGACCTGACCGTTTACTCCAAGACCAGCAACGCTGACATTAACGGCTATGCCTGCAAGGATTTTGCTGAAGATGACTATGTCATTGTCTATCTCAACAAGACCACTGCTACCGCTAATGCTGCCGCTGCTGCCGATGTAATCAAGGTTGAGGCTGCTCAGTCTGTTACCGGCAAGGTTACCGCTTATACCGGCTCCGATGCTACTGCTAGTAATGTTACTTCTCTGAGCATTGCCGGCACCAAGTACTCTACTGCTGACGGCACCGAGCTGATGCTGAAGTACTCTACTCCCTCCGTGAACAACACCGAGTATGTTGCTTACCTGCTGAATGGATACATCATCGGCCTGGAGGGTAAGGCTGCTACTGCTGACGTGAACGATGTTGTGTACGCTGTCAGCAACGATTATCAGAGTGTGAACGCTGCTGGCGAGCAGATCAGCTATGTCAAGGTTGTCTACATGGATGGCACTTACAAGATCCTGTCCTCCAAGGCCTCTCTTACCGCTTCTGAGGATAACTTCTATGTTGTTGACACTAACTCCGATGGCGATCTGATCCTGAAGGCTGTCGGCGCTGGTAAGCTGGGCAGCAACTGGAGCAGCGTCGGCACCTCCGGCGTGACCGTTGGTGTTGATAAGCTGAAAGCCCAGGTTGCTTTTAAGGCTGACACTAAGATCATCACTCTGGCCAATGGCAGCACCGATACCAAGGCCTATGTGGATGCCAACACCACCTACATCTTCGAGAACGGCGATAAGACCACTGCTGTGTCCGGCGGCATCACCAAGACCATCGCCGCCAACACCGCCGCTCTGGTAGTGAAGGACTCCAACGGCGATCCCTATGTGTCCGTGGTTCTGGTTAAGAACAGCACTTACAGCGCCACTGTTGCTTCCGACATCATCTATGTTGCCTCTGCGGCTGTGACTGGCGGCGGCCACGACGGTAATAACCAGTTCTACACCTACGAGGCCTACAATCTGCAGGGTGAGAAGATCTCCTTCAACTCCAAGAGCAGCAGCCTGTCCTCTTTTGCCAACAAGTTCTGCTCCTTCGAGAAGGACGCTGATGGCTACTACACCCTGACCGCTCTGGGCAACAGCGATTACGCCTACTACTATGATTACACCAGCAACACTCAGGCTATCACCTTCAGCAAGCTGGGCACTGCCCTGACTGTGAATGTGAACAGTGGTTCTCAGGCGGCGTTTGCTGCTGACGCTGAGGCTGCCAATGCCGTGTTCGTAAACACCATTAGCGGCACTGGCGACGATGTGGATACCCTGGAGGAGCTGGTTGCCGTGACCGGCTTCGAGGGCGCTATCCTGCTGGATAAGGACAACAACGTCCGCATGATCGTCGTCACCGACACCGACAAGACCTCTGCCTAACCAGTTACTGGTTACCCGAAACTTAATCACAAAGCAGGCCCCGGGAAAATTCCCGGGGCCTGCTTTTACACTTATCCGATAATGCAGTAATAATATGTCTGGTTGAGCTGGTTCAACTGATACATGGCACTGTCTTTTGAGTACCAGGAGAGCGTTGTGCCATTCCAAGTTAGTTCCACGTTGTTCGTGTTGACATCGTTGTCATTGGCGCCGGTGGTGTAGCCGTAAAACCAGCCCACCACATTTTTCCGGCTGCCGATGACCTGATAATTGGAAATCAGCACCAGCTTTGGTACGAAGGGGAATGTTATCACATTTGGATTGTCCGTGCCATAAACACCGGTCCCTGTGTACTGGCCAAAAGCTATTTTAGGAATTGCTGTTTCTATATTCCTTAATATCATATCAATTTTGGCATTGTCCTGATTAAACGCCTCCCGCAGTACCGTGTCTTCGGCGGCCCACTGATTCAGTCCGTAATTGGTTGTCTGGCTGCTTGCCATAAACATTCCTTCTTTTTGTTTTCTGCGCCCATTCCGCACCGGTTGTGGGCAGAGCATGGGCGGGCGCACCGGACGGCTCACAGGGCCGTCCCTGGAAGGGGACCGGCTTCAAACGGCGGACGGATGCGCTTCGCCCTGCAAAGGAGCGTCGGCCGGGCTGCGTTCATACCTAGTATGTACCTGGAAACCAGGGGCGGCGCGCTCCTTTTCCTCCCTTCTCACCCCCGGATGGGATGGGTACAAAATGGTACAATATTATACATTTTCTGGAAATTTTGTATCGCTATGCCCGAATGGCACCGCAAATACAAAAACAAGGCCCGCCTCCCAAAGGAGGCGGGCCTTGCAGCGTTTTATCCGGTTGTGGTTCAGCCCTTGAGGGACTCAGCCCAGGCGGCGTACTTGGCCACCTTCTCATCGCACTCGGCCTTGCTCTGGCCGTTGGCCAGGATGTAGACCTTGACCTTGGGCTCGGTGCCGGAGGGACGGACAATGAGGCTGGTGCCGTCGGCCATCTCATAGCGCAGTACATTGGAGCCGCTGAGCTCCATGGTGGACTTGCTGCCGTCGGCCACGGTGACCACGCTGCCGTCCTGGTAGTCCTTCTGCTGGCGGACCGCCACACCGGCGATCTCCACCGGGGGCTGGGCCCGCAGGCCGGCCATCAGGTCGGCCATCTTTTTCAGGCCGTCCAGGCCGGGCATGACCAGGTTCAGGGTCTTCTCGCCGTAGTAGCCGTACTTCTCAAAGAGCTGCTGGAGGGCGTCGTACAGGGTCAGGCCCTGAGAGGCGTACCAGGCGGCCATCTCGGTGAGCTCCACGCTGGCGGAGACGGCATCCTTGTCCCGCACATAGTCACCCAGCATGTAGCCGTAAGACTCCTCGTAGGACAGAATAACCTTGCCCTGGCCGCTCTCCTCCAGCTGGTCCTTCTTCTGGGCCAGGAACTTGAAGCCGGTGAAGGTGTCATAGCACTGCAGGCCGTTGACCTCGGCCACCTTCCGGGCCATCTCGGTGGTGACGATGGTCTTGAGAGCCACCGGCTTCTCCGGCAGCTTGCCCGTGCGCTTCTTGGCCCCGATGAGGTAGTCCAGCAGCAGCACGCCCGTCTGGTTGCCGGAGATGACCACAAAGTCGTCCTCCTTGGTGCGGACCATAATGCCCACGCGGTCGGCGTCGGGGTCGGAGCCCAGAATGAAGTCAGCGCCCTCCTTCTTGGCGATATCCACCGCCAGGTAGAAGCCCTCGGGGTTCTCCGGGTTGGGGGAGACCACGGTGGGGAAGTTGCCGTCAATGACCATCTGCTCGGGAACGCAGATGACGTGCTTCATGCCCAGGCGCTTGAGGGCCTCGGGGATGAGCTTGTAGCCGGTGCCGTGGAAGGGGGTATACACCATCTTGAAGGTGTCGGCCACCTGCTCCACCACCGCCTTGTCGTTGACCTGCTCCATCACGTTGGCCAGGAACTTCTCGTCGGTCTCGGCACCCATGAGGACAATCTTGCCCTCAGCCACCGCCTGATCGTAGTCCATGGTCTTGACACAGGCGAACACGTCCAGCTCCTTCATCTTCTTGGCTACCTCGTCGGCGTGCTTGGGGGGCAGCTGAGCGCCGTCCTCCCAGTACACCTTGTAGCCGTTATACTCCTTGGGGTTGTGGCTGGCGGTGACGTTGATGCCGGCGATGCAGCCGTACTCCCGGACCGCAAAGGACAGCTCGGGAGTGGGGCGCAGGGACTCAAAGAGACGCACGGGAATGCCGTTGGCCGCCATGACGCAGGCGGCCTCCCGGGCAAAGATGTCCGAATTGTTCCGGCAGTCGAAGCAAACCGCCACACCGCGGGCGGCGGCCAGGGGGCCCTCCTCCAGGATCACCTGGGCAAAGGCCTGGGTGGCGTGACGGATGACATGGACGTTCATCCGGTAAAGACCCACGCCCATGGTGCCGCGAAGCCCGGCAGTGCCGAAGGCCAGCTGGTCAAAAAAGCGGGACTCAATCTCCTTGTCGTCATTCTGAATGGCCTCCAGCTCGGCCTTCTCCTGGGCAGAGAGGGCGGGGCTGTTCAGCCAGGCCTGGTAAGTATCGCGATAGGACATAACAACGACCTCCTATGTTAAAATCTCCCTCGGGCCGGCGGCCCAAATACGTGGTTTTATTATAGCATCCCGGCAGAGAGACTTCCAGTGCTTCTTGGGGGAGAGCGGGGAGAAAATTCTCTGCCGGCATCGTTCCGCGGCGGAGACAAAAGATTTTTAAAGGGCTGAGCTTGCTTCCGGGGGAAGGAGGGCCGCCATGTCCCGGGGCAGAGGAGCTGTAAAGGTGAGCTCCTGTGCGGTAATGGGGTGGCGGAAGGTAACCTGCCAGGAGTGGAGGGCAGGGCGGGGAATGAGCTCCGGCGCCTCCAGGCCGTAGAGAAAGTCCCCCACCAGAGGGTGGCCTAAGTAGGCCATATGGACCCGAATCTGGTGGGTGCGGCCGGTGTCCAGCTCCAGACGGAGCAGGGAACGGGTCCCGTCGGTCCACAGGGTCTCGTACCGGGTGCGGGCCGCCTTGCCGTCGGGGCGCACCTCCTGCTCCACCAGGGAGCCCGCCTTGGGGCCCAGGGGGGCGTCAATCAGCCCAGAAGGGGGCTGGGGAGCCCCCTCGCACACCGCCAGATAGGTCCGGCGAAACTGGGGGGTGTGGAGCTGCTCCTTCAGCACCTCCTGGGCGTGGGGGTGCTTGGCCACCACCAGCAGGCCGGAGGTGCCCCGATCCAGCCGGTGAACCGGGTGGGCGTCCCCCTCGATTCCCTTTGAATCGTAATAATTGAGCAGGAAATTACAAATTGTATCATCAAAGTGGCCGGGACCGGGGTGTACGGGGACGCCGGGGGCTTTGTTCAGCACCAGCAAGTCCTCGTCCTCGTAGACGATGTCCAGGGGACCGGGAGCGGGGACGATGCCGCTGCGCCGCTCCGGGTCGGACAGCCGCACCGACAGTACCTGCCCCTCCTGGGGGCAGTACCGGGTGTTTACCCGCACCCCATCCACCAGAATGCCGTCCTCCAGCCACTTTACCCGCCGCACCACCGTCCCGGACAAACCCAGGTGCTTTTTCAGCAGAGTGTCCACCTTGATACCTGCCAGCTCCGCCGTGACGGGCAGCTCCAGCCGGCGGCTCACAGCTTTTTGGACAGCCGCCAATAGGCCGCCCCGTACAGGAGGCCGTAGAGCACCAGGCAGCCCACTGCCGCCATGGCCAAACGGGTGTCCACGGCGATGAGAACAAAGGATGCTCCCGTCAGGAGGAAAATGAGGGCGTCCCCGGCAAACTGGGCGGCCTGGGACACCAGGTACTGGCCACGCTCGTCCCGCTCCCGGATGCGGGCGGATTTCCAGCGCTCCGGATGGCGGAGCATCCACTGAGAGCGGAACACGATGCCGCAGGCGGAGATGAGGATGCCGAAGCTGCCGCCCCGGTAGAAGGCCCGGGCTATGTCGCTGAGGGGACTCTGGGGCAGCAGAGTGACGGAGACAATGAGCCCCAGCAGGCCCAGACCGGCCAGCCACAGGCCCACCCTCCGGCGGATGCGGAGGGCCCGGCCGTAGTCGTCCCCCGCGGTACAGCGGTTGAGAATCATAAAAAACCCCTCCCTTACAGACGCCGGTTCCACCGGGCCAGGTTCACAAGGTAAAAGACATTGTGGAGGACAATGGCCCCTGTGGAGAGGAGAATCCACAGCAGGCTCCCCTCTATCAGGGCCACCACAAAGGGGACCCACAGCAGGCACTGCGTCCAAAAAAAGCTGCTCTGGGCGGCCTTCTCCCGGATGGCAATGTTGCGTTCATCGGTCTCCGCCCGCTCCGCCTCCCTGCGCTGCTCCGGGGACAGAGAGCGCATCAGCAGGGGGATGAGCAGAGCGGTTCCTCCCACGCCGCCCAGAGCGCCGCCGCACCCGCACATAAGGCCAATAATGGGGCCGGGCAGGCGATCGCCCAGCACCAGGGCGTATCCGATGAGAAGAAGTCCGGCCAGCAGGCCCAGGGCGCCCAGAACCAATTTTTTATGCTCGCTCTTCATATCCATATCCTTTCCCCGCCAAGCGGCGGATCAAAAGCGCTTTGCCAGAAAACGTACTGCGACCAGGTAGGTAACCAGGCTGAGGAACAAAACCGCCAGCACTGCGGCCACCCCCGGAGTGCACTCCAGGATGTCCAGCACAATATAAGCTGCCAGAAGGAAAAACAGGGTGGCCTGCCAGGTAAAATAGGCCGCCTTTTCCCAGATCATCCGGTTGCGCTCGTCCCGCTCTGCCCGCTCCGCCTGCCGCTTCTTTTCTGGATTCCTTCGCTGAATTGCCCAGCCCACAAGACCGGCAGCGGAGCCGGCGGTCACTGCGCTGAGTACAATCCGAAGGGCCCGGTAATAAGGCGCATCCACTAGCCCGGGCAGGACAGCCATCTGAAGGGGCAGTCCAACGAGCAGAAGGACTCCGCAGGTCCAGGGAAACCAGTTTCGTCTCTTCATGGTGTTTCCTCCTAAATAAGAAGATTTCATCAACGATCAGACCAAAATATTTGGCAATAGTGGGCCGGGCATCAAAATCTTTGATTCAGAACGCGAAGCCGGGCCAGATAGGACAGCATCTGAACACCGAACAGAGCCATCACCATCAGCATGCCGGGCACACAGTCCAGTACAGACATGACCACCCCCGCCGCGGCCAGGGAAAAGAGCATAATCTGCCAGGAGAAGTAGGCCGCCTGACCCCACAAAAACTGGTTGCGCTCGTCGGTCTCCGCCCGTTCCAGCTCCCGCCGCTCCTCCGGCGACGCCTTTTCCCATTGCTTTTTGCGGGTGTACCAATAAAACAGATAGACCGCCAGAACCCAGCCTATGGACATCACTCCTGCCTTCATCGGCTCATATAAGGGTGAGCCCTGCGTGTTGGGTACAACGGTCACCTTCCAGAATGCGCACAGCATCAGCGCGCCATAGGCGACCTTTCCCTTCCAATCTCCTTTCATGGCTCTTCCTCCTCGAACAAAAAGACTTCCTCAATGGTCAGGCCAAAGTATTTGGCAATGCGGTGGGCCAGCAGCAGGGAGGCGTTATACCTCCCACTCTCCAGAGAGATGATGGTCTGACGGGTGACATCCACCGCGTCGGCCAGCTCCGCCTGGGAGATGCGCCGCTCCTTCCGCAGCTGGGCAATTCGATTGGTCACCTTACCGCCTCCAATCTAAGTCAAAAGGTAAAGTTTACTTTACAATCGGAGTATAGCACGCTTTACACTTTGTGTCAAGGTAGCTTTACATTTTGCAGGTGAAAAAATTTCAGTCTCTTTTTCCGTGCCCTTTTTCGGTTCTGTTTGCATTGCGCTGTACCGGACGTTATAATAATGTCTACGGAAGAAACCGAAAATCGGTTTCTTTACGCGGCGGTAGCCGCGCAATTCCATAAAAGCGGATCAAAGAAGCCGCTTTTATGGAATTCAGTCATTGTTACAATGCGTCTTTCTGCCGGCGCGTTGAAACGCGCCGGCAGAACGTACAAGGGGTTTGGACAAAATTGCCCAAACCCCTTGCACTTGCACAAAGCCATTTTGCCCTGAAAGTCTTGGCTTTCAAGGCTTGTGGCTTTGTGCCGTACGCATTATAATAAAGGCGGGAATGTACCCAACCAAGGGAACAAACAAGGAGGATTTCCCATGTTCGGACACAAGAAAGGCCCTGCGTCCCAGGCCCCCGAGCGGGACAAGCTGGGCATTTACATTCATATACCCTTCTGCCGCAGCAAGTGCGACTACTGCGACTTTTACTCGCTGGCCGGCCGGGAGGACCGGATGGACGACTACCAGAAGGCGCTGCTGGCCCATCTGGCGGAGACCGCGCCCCTGGCCAAGGGGATTCCCGTGGACACCATCTACTTCGGCGGCGGCACCCCCAGCTTTTACGGGGACAAGCGGCTGCGGGAGCTGCTGGCGGCCATTGAGAAGCTGTTTACCGTGGAGAAGGGGGCGGAAATTACCCTGGAGGCCAACCCGGACAGCGTGGATTTGAAGGCCCTGAAGCGCCTGCGGAAGGCGGGCTTCAACCGCCTGTCCCTGGGCATGCAGTCGGCCTGTCCGGCGGAGCTGGAGGCGGTCCACCGTCCCCACAGCCCCCGGCAGACGGACGAGGCGGTGACCGCCGCCAAGAAGGCCCGGTTTAAAAATCTCTCTCTGGACCTGATTTACGGCCTGCCCGGCCAGACCATGGAGGAGTGGAAGGCCTCGGTAGAGCACGCCCTGTCCCTCATTCCCCAGCACCTGTCCTGCTACGGACTGAAGGTGGAGGAGGGCACCCCCCTGCAGAAGCGGGTGGAGGCCGGGGAGGTGCTGCCTGACGACGACCAGCAGGCGGACATGTACCTGTGGACGGTGGGCCGTCTGGAGCGGGCGGGCTATCCCCAGTACGAGATCTCCAACTTCGCCAAGCCCAGCTTTGCCTCCCGGCACAACCTGCGCTACTGGCAGCTCAAGCCCTACATCGGCTTCGGCCCCGGGGCCCACTCCGACTTCGGCGGGCGGCGCTACTCCTGGGTCCGGGACCTGGACGGCTACATCGACGGGGTGCTGAAGGGAGGAACCATCCTGGACAGCGAGGAGCTCATCCCCCAGCGGGAGCGGGGCTATGAGTACCTGATGCTCCGGCTGCGTACCGTGGAGGGCATCGAGGAATGGGAGTACCGGGGGACCTACTTCATGGACTTTGCCCCTCTGGAGGCCCGGCTGGAGGAATTCCAGGCCCAGGGCTGGGCAAAGAAGACGGAAGAGGGCCGCTGGCGGCTCACACCCAGGGGCTTTCTCATTTCCAACCAGCTCATCGGCGACCTGCTGGAGCGGCAGGAGCGGGCCGGGTTCCAGGACCTGCTGCCCCGGGCCCGGGAGCAGTTCGGCCATCGGCGGGAGGACGGGTCAAAGTCGTAACGGCTCGATTGGATCCGAAATCTGGAAGCTGCTTTTCGCAAATGGACGGAGCCTTCCTTTGGTTTTCATAAAACTTCCATAATAATGAACAATTTATCATCTGACGCGCAAAATTCATTGCCACCGGGACATAATAGTGCTATAATGTTTGAGATGCTTATGAGAGAGGAAACCTTTTCTCCTCTTTGCGGCCCGACCCTTACGGGCGGCCGGAGCATGATGTGTAGTTTACATATGGCGCGTCCGCGCTGTATTTTCCATATGTCACAGAGATTGTGGCCTTGATAAAGAGGGTGCGTATTTTGACCAAGTATCAAATTCGCGGAGGAAACTCCCTTCACGGTACCATTGAAATCAGCGGCGCCAAGAATGCCGCTGTGGCTATCATTCCCGCCGCCCTGATGGTGGACGGAGTGTGCCGCATTGAAAATATTCCCCAAATCAGCGACGTGACTCTGATCCTCCAGATCCTGCGGGAGCTGGGGGCGGATGTGCGTACCGTCAACCGTACCACCGTTGACGTGGATTGCTCTCATATCCGGAACCGTCAGGTTCCCTACGAGCTGGCCCGGAAGATCCGTGCCAGCTATTACCTTGTGGGCGCCCTGCTGGGCCGGTTCGGCTGGGCCGAGGTGCCCCTGCCCGGCGGCTGCGATCTGGGCGGACGTCCCATTGACCAGCACATCAAGGGCTTTGTGGCCATGGGGGCCGAGGTGGACGTGCGCAACGGCCTCATCTACGCCCAGGTGCCCGGCGGCGGACGGCCCGCCGGCGGCCAGGTCTACCTGGACATGGTCTCTGTGGGCGCCACCATGAACATCATGCTCTGCGCCGCCCTGGCCAACGGCATGACCATCATCGAAAACGCAGCCAAGGAGCCCCACATCGTGGATTTGGCCAACTTCCTCAACTCCATGGGGGCCAACATTATGGGCGCGGGCACCGACGTCATCAAGATCCGCGGCGTGGAACGCCTGAAGGGCGGCACCTACTCCATCATCCCCGACCAGATTGAGGCGGGCACCTATATGGCTGCCGTGGCCGCCGCCGGGGGCGAGGTGCTCATTAAGAACGTCATCCCCAAGCACCTGGACTGCATCACCGCCAAGCTGGTGGAGATGGGTGTGGACGTGGAAGAGCAGGACGACGCCGTGCTGGTGCGCCGCTCCGGTCCCCTCAGCCGGGTGAATGTGAAGACCATGCCCTATCCCGGCTTCCCCACCGACATGCAGCCCCAGATTGCCGCTGTGCTGTGCACTGCCCGGGGGACCAGCGTCCTCACCGAGGGCGTGTGGGAGAACCGTTACCGCTATGTGGACGAGTTCCGCCGCATGGGCGCTTCCATCCAGGTTGACGGCAAGGTAGCCGTCATTGAGGGCGTGGAGAAGCTCACCGGCGCCCCGGTTCATGCCTGCGACCTGCGGGCGGGAGCGGCCATGGTGATTGCCGGCCTGTGCGCCCAGGGCGTCACGGAGATTGACGGCATCTACCACATCGAGCGCGGCTATGAAACCCTGGTGGAGAAGCTCTCCGGCGTGGGGGCCGACATTCGGATCATCAACACCCCCGACGAGGAGGAGCAGTCCCAGGCGGGCTGAGCCATTGTAGGATTTGCAATCAGGAGTCAGGCACGAGGAATTCCCGAAGGCTGGGAGGCTTCCTCCTTCCTGACTCCTGATTTTTTGCAGAGCCCGGGCATTTGTTCCGGGCCTGGATACGAAACGAGGGAGGGCGTCCTTTTGCTTACGGTTACCACCCTGGCCAGCGGCTCCAGCGGCAACGCCGCCCTGGTGTCCTGCGGCCGGACTCATATTCTGCTGGACGCGGGCATCTCCGCCCGGCGGATTACCACGGCGCTGAAGGCTCTGGGTGTCCCGCCCCAGGAGCTGTCCGCCATCGTCATTACCCACGAGCACCACGACCATGTCAGCGGCCTGGGGGTGCTGTGCAAGCAGATTCCCGCCTCTGTGGCGGCCTCTCCCGCCACCTGCCGGTACCTGGCGGACAAGCTGCCCCAGCTGCAGGGGCGGCTGCGGGGCCAGGAGCCGGGCACCGGGGTGCAGATGGGAGAGATCTGGGTGGAGTCCTTCGCCACCCCCCACGACGCCGCGGGCAGCGTAGGCTACTCCTTTTCCGCTGAGGGGCGGCGGCTGGTGCTGTGTACCGACCTGGGGTACGTCACCCCGGAGGTCAAACGGGCGGCGGAGGGCTGCGACCTCCTTATCTGCGAGACCAATCACGATGAGGACTGGGTGCGGACCGGCCCCTATCCCTATTACTTAAAGCAGCGGGTGCTGGGCGACCGGGGCCACCTGTCCAACGAGGCAGGGGCTGAGCTGGCCGCCCTGGCGGTGGAGAGCGGAGCCCGCACGGTGATTCTGGCCCATCTGTCCTCGGAGAACAACACCCCCGCCCACGCCCGGGCGGCGGTGTGCCGGAGGCTGAGCGCCATGGGCTGTGACCCGGAGCGGGATATCTGTCTGGCGGTGGCACCCCGGAAGGAGACGGGACCGGTGTACCGGCTGGAGGAGGACGGGGCCGCCGTGGCCTTCGCCCTGCGGGGGGCGGCCCTATGCTGAGCATTCATCTCATCTGCGTGGGTAAGCTGAAGGAGAAGTTTTATCTGGAGGCCTCCGCCGAGTATAAAAAGCGGCTGTCCGGCTACTGCTCCTTCACCCTCACCGAGATTCCCGAGGAGCGGCTGCCTGCCAGCCCCTCCCAGGCCCAGATTGACGCCGCCCTGGAGCGGGAGGCATCCGCCATCCGGGCCAAAATCCCCCAAAACAGCCGTCTGGTGTGCCTGTGCGTGGAGGGGAAGCCCCGCTCCAGCCCGGAGCTGGCCAAGCTGGTAGCGGACTTTGCCCAGAGCGGTCAGCGGCATCTGGTCTTTGTCATCGGCGGGTCCTACGGTATGGCGGAGAGCCTGAAGCGGGAGGCCTGGCTGAAGCTGTCCATGTCCCCCATGACCTTCCCCCACCACCTGGCCCGTGTGATGGTGCTGGAGCAGATTTACCGGGCCTTCAAAATTAACGAGGGCTCTAGCTATCACAAGTAAAGACAAATGACATACCCCCCTGTGAAAGGTAAGATTCCTTATTTTCCACAGGGGGGTATTATAATTACAATTAAGATTTAAGGTGAAACAGGACTACAAAATCAAATGTTTAAATTTAAAACCGTTTTATTCTGGTGCTAAAATATCAACTTTTTAAATCACTGGGAATAACTGGCATCGCTGGATTGTTGTTGTTACTGCAGTGTAATGCTATAATAAAATATAAATTTTTATACTACTGACTGTTGTGTCCTGGGTTACTTTTTTGAAATACGCAGATAGAGTTAGTGTTTATGCTATCAATTAAAATTGCGGATGGGTGTGATACATTATGACGTTAGAAAATTTGCAGTATTTCCTTGTTGCGGCAGAGGAATTAAACTTTACTCGTGCTGCGCAGAAACTATTTATTACCCAGCAATCTTTAAGTAATCACATTGCAAAGATTGAGGAATACTATGACTGTAAACTTTTTGACCGAACCGCCCCTATGTCTTTAACTCCTGAGGGTATTGAACTTGTCAATAGGACCAAAGAGTTGCTGGGATTAGCCGATGACATAGAGCGCAGAATTCGGGACATGAAAGATTTTAAGCGCGGTGTGCTGACTATCGGTATCACCCGGGTCCGTGGTGCTATCTACCTGACGCCGCTATTACCAAGATATAGAAAAAAATTTCCAAACATTCAAATTAAGATTATTGAGGGCTCTGCGCCAGAAATTGAAGATGTGCTACGCAGAGCTAAGGTTGATATTACGATTGCCGCTCATCCCAAAAACGATTTTGAGGTGGTAAGTATCCCTTTTTGGACAGAGCATATTGTTGCAGTAATTCCCCATGCCATTATGGATAGTCAACTCGGAGAGTACAAGGAGATACTGCTGCGTTCTTTGAAAGAAAAAGAGCCGTTCGACTGGCGTATTTTGAAAGATTGCCCCTTTATTGCGCTGAATCCTCAGCATCAATCTGGCGTCCCATTTTATAAAATATGCAAAGAACTTGAGATCACACCTAACATTGTGTTGGAGGCACAGACAATTGACACGCTGTTGCGCCTGTGCTTTGACGGTATGGGAATACTGGTCTGTCCCGATATTTTCTTATATCCGTACCAGAAAATTTACAAAAGTATGGAACACAAAACTTATATATTTCCCTGGTATAATGGCCTCTCCCGCGAGATTTGCGTCAATTATTTAAATAAGAAGTACCTCTCTATGGCTGCCAGAGAGTTGATTGATATGATTCTTGGAGAACGCTATCTAACCTGAACAGAAGAACATTTTGGTTAGTAGTCAATATTTGTGTGGTGCTTTCTCACAGCCTTTTGGCTGGTGACTTACTCCAAAACGTTGTTAGACAATTTGTGGCGTGAATGATATATATAAATAAACCAGCAAATTCTTTACTTTGCTGCATTGTAAAAGAAACGACGTTTAGAGGAGGCGCGACACCATGAGTGAGGCATTCATTTCCGCAAAACGAGGTATTATCGGAGACGGTAAAAAGGTTCTGTCTCCAATTTGGGTGGGAATCGATGGCGACAAAATTACGTATGTCAGCGACCGCAAACCCGAGGCTGCAAACGATCACAATACCACCAGCATGGGTGACTGTACCCTAACTCCGGGACTTTTTAACCTCCATGACCATGTAAACCGTAAGGCACTGCGAGACGAACCTTCCTCGCTCCCGCTCAATGTGCGTTCCAAAACGTTTATGGCTCAGCCCTACCAGTATATGTTGCTGCACGGCGTGCACAATGTGAAGAATATGCTCACCGAAGGAATTACCTTCATTCGGGACTTCGGTTTGGGTGAATACACAGCTATCAACCTCAAGCGAGGAATTAAGGAAGGCTTGGTTCCTGGACCTGAGATGATGGTTTGCGGTCTCGATATCTGTATGAGCGGTGGTCACTGTCATGCTGCAGCTTTGCAGGTGGACGGCCCTGCCGAGGTGATGAAGGCGGTACGGGAGCAAATCCGTGCTGGAGCTGATTTTATCAAATTCATGGCTAGCGGAGGCTTAGAAAACTTTCCCCGTGAGGATCCCAAGTATCCCGAATTTACGCTGGAAGAGTTACGTGCGGGCATCGAAGTCGCACACGACGCTGGAGTGAAAACTGCTGCCCACGTTTACCCAAAGGCGGCTATCATGCGGGTGCTGAATGCAGGAATTGACTGTGTGGAGCATGGGGTGCAGATGGATGATGAGTGCATTGACCTTATGGTGAAAAAAAACATCCCGGTTGTCCCTACTATGACCGGTGTGAAAGGTTCGTATTTTATCAAGCCCATTACAGAAGAGAAGCAGCGTAGTATTCCCCTGCTGGAGGAGCGTATTTGGGGGCCACATGCCATCTCTGTCCGAAAAGCGGTTCAGGCGGGCCTTCTGGTTGGCACAGGTACGGACAGTTACGGCCGTCTCAGCGATGAGATTCGTTCCATTGCTGCGGCAGCGGATCTCTCTCCAGTCCAAGCCATTGCCCACGCCACCAGCATCTCTGCAAAGATTGTGGATCGCCCGGAACTTGGTTTGCTGGAAGTAGGAAAGCATGCCAACATTGCCGCATTCCCCGGCGACTTGACAGAATCTCTCGATACCATTGACCGGGCCTCCCAGCTCTGGTTGCATGGCAAGTCCATGTTGTAAGGACGGTGGGAGAGATGAATCGCAGGATTTTGTTGGAATGGCCGGATTTGAATTTATCCGCTGTGGCCGAACTGGCTGATGATAAAAACCCCGAACTATGTAACGATCTTTGGAACGCACTTCCCATTTGCAGTATTATGAACAATGCTGTCATTACCGATGGGTCTATGTACTGCTGGCTTCCGATTTTAAGCTTTGCTCCTATTCACTTCAAGGAGCGGATTGATCAGGCTCCCATTGGTCGTTTGCGGTATTCCCAGGGAACCGGAAACAAACTAATTGTCCAATATTCCCAGTGCTATGAGGATGTAAACGGCACAGTGCTGGGCGCAGTTATTCCCGAAGATATCGATACCATAAAACGGGTGGGAGAAAAGGCGCGGGAAGCTATTTTTATGACTAAACAAGAACTGCACATCAAAATTTCTCGCCTAGATAGATCTGAAACTCGACAGGCCGCAAAGCCAAGCGTGAAACTCCCCGAGAATTGCGCTCAAGCAGTAACCGACTTAGTAGGTCGAATCCTCGACAAGGCATTTGAGGCTACCCAGGTCGAGCCGGAGGACAACAAAAAAGCCCGCACGGGGCGGGTGGCAGGTGTAGGTTCCTGCGGACAATACTTCAGCACCTGGGAGTTTGTTTACAGCTTGAGCCGGGATCTCTCCATGTACACACTCTATCCAATCTCCCATATGTGCCGCACCACGTCCTTGTCCGTGCGGGAGTTGGAGCAAATTTATTGCGAGTTAGAGCCGGGCTACACAGGAGTGCTGGGCTCTTACGGCCTCACTGACCTGCGTGACTTTGCCAAGGAGATCCGGCATCTCATGCAGGAACACTGTATTACTCGTGATGAGTTTCAGTGTGTTGTGGACGCATTTACTCTCTATACCAATCAAGTTGCTGCTTGGGCCTACTTCTACTTCCCATGGGGAATTGGAACCTCTTGCTTCCGTTTTCAGGAGGGCTACAAGGAATATCAGATGAAGTAACCCTTATCTTCCCGCATCAAAGGGAGGAAAGGTGGGCGCCATTTCAAGAAGGTGAACAGGACTGTTATTCGGATAAGGAGGATATGAAACATGACAAAGAGATTGATTGGGACGTTGCTTGTCTCCGCTGTGCTGTTGAGCTGCCTATCAGCCTGCGGCAACTCATCCAGTTCTGCAGGTACTTCTTCGCCGTCTGATTCAGAACAAAAGGAAACCATAACTTTGAAACTGGCCACTGAGATGGCAGATGGTTCGCCCGAGGCGGATGCCACTTACGCCTTTGCCGACAACGTCTATGAGCAGACAAACGGGGAAGTCAAAATCGAGGTTTATACTTCCGGGCAGCTAGGAGAACCAGCGACTGTCATTGAGAGCGCACAGTTGGGCAACGTGGACATCATTATCCTGCCTGCCAGCGACTTTAAGACCTTTGATGAGATTTTTGGCTTGGAAGCCATCCCGTTTTTGTATGCAGACAATGATTCGGTGGCCAAAATTCTGAAAGAGAGCGGTGCAGCTGACACACAGATCCAGATTTTGAAGGATAACGGGCTGATTTTGCTGAATGAGGCTCGGAATGCGTTCCGGGGTCCCTATCGGGTAATGGTTTCCAAAACTCCTGTCCGTACCATTGACGATTTACAGGGTCTCCGCTTCCGCACGTTTGAAAACAAGAATTACAATGAGGCTTATACCATTTTAGGTGCCAATCCCATTGTAATTGCTTACAGTGAAACCTATATGGCACTGCAAAACGGGCTGGCCGATGCCTGTACCTGTGCTATCAGTGATTTGAAGAGTCAACACTTTACAGAAGTTGCTCCTTATGTCACCAATATCAATGAATATGTGTCTACTGTACTTCTTTTGGCCGGCAGTTCTACTTATGAAGGGCTGTCAGAGGAAAATCAGGCTATCCTGAAGTCCTGTGCCGACCAATTTGGTGAGGATTTGGAGGAGTTGTCCCTCGCCAGCCTCCAGGGAGATCTGGACGAGATGGCGGCTGCTGGTGTGGAGTTTATTGACATCGATACCGCTCCTGCGCGCGAGGCACTGAAAGACTTCTACTATTCTATGGAGGAAAATGGAGCGCTGCCCGCCGGAACCGTGGATATCGTTCTGGCGCAGTAATGGTACCGAGGCATATGGGGCTTGCACGAAAAACGAACCGCACCTGTTTATACAACAAAATGGTTTACTTTTTCGTTGTACGCCCTTGAGATAGGTAACGTTTTCTTACTGACAGGCAGGCACAATACAGTTATCGGCATGTATCGGCATGTATTGTGCCTGCCTCATTTAAACAATAACCAACAAGAACCGCGCTGTCGCCCTTTTGGGTGCACATTTAGTACTTAATATAACCTGCAGTCGCCGTTGATAGCCCGTGGATATCGCTTGCTGGGCGATGCCTGTGGTGCTTAAACTGCAAAATATCAAGATATAAGCTGAAGATATTTTCATCGTCGCGGCTGCGCTGTCAGGAGGGGGTTAATTTTGATAAGCAAGCTAATCAAACATGTCGCAGACATTATGATGGCCATTGCCGTTATCGCATTGATTCTGGCAGTAGCTGTAAACGCTTATGAAATCGTAGGACGAATGGTGTTTGCAAAAAGCCTACTGTGGATCCAGGACTTTACACTCCTGTGCATGATGTGGTTTATTTTCCCCGGTATGGTCAAGATTTCTCACAAGGGCACCGATGTGGTTGTCGACTATTTCTTCGGGAAATTTCCACCAAAGGCAAAAAACATAATTGTGGTGTTTAACGATATTGTTGTTGCAGTCACCTGTGCAATTCTCTTTGTCTTCAGCGTAAATTTGGCTATCCTGCGTCAGGGAAAAGCCATGTCGGCGTCGGAAATTCCTCTCATTTATTATACCCTTGCCATGAATGTTTCCTTTTTCCTGATGGCCGTTATGTATTTTGAAAAATTTATTAAGCGCATTACCGCACATAAGGAAGGGGGAAGCTGTAGATGATAGCGGGTCTGGCACTCATCGTTGTATTTTTAGTTGTTATCGTACTCGGGATGCCCATTAGTATGGGTATGGGCATTGGCACCATGACGTCTCTGCTTTTGGGCGGTTATGATATTTCTACACTTCCGTTGCTGATTCAAAAAGGAGCCAACTCCTATACGCTAGTAGCAATTCCTTACTTCATTCTGGCTGCCAATATTATGAACCGGAGTGGAATTACCAATCGTATTTTTGATTTTTGCGAGTCTCTTTGCTGTTGGATGCATGGCGGTCTGGCACAGGTCAATGTGGTGGCCAGCGTAATCTTTGCAGGTATATCCGGAACTTCCTCCGGAGATGCCGCTGGCCTTGGAATGATTGAAATTGAGGCCATGACGCGAAAAGGATATGATCGTGGCTGGTCCGTGGCTGTCACCATGGCCTCCTCCATTTTGGGGCCCATTATTCCTCCCAGTGTGGCGTTTATTGTATATGCAAGTCTTACCGGCGTCTCTGTTACAGAACTTTTTGTCGCCGGCGTCGTCCCCGGCATTGTTCTAGCAGCCTGTCTGATGGCTGCAAATACCGTTATTGCAAGAAGCGGCAAAGTGGCTTGCCCTCCGCCGGAAAAGTTTGATATAAAACGTGTCTGGGTTACGTTTAAAAGTGGATTTTGGGCGCTTCTGGCCCCGGTTATCCTTTTGGTTTCCCTGTTCAGCGGTGTAGTAACCGCCACTGAAACTGGAATTATCGCCGTTTTGTACTCTTTAATTGCCGGTGCAATTTATAAGGAACTGCATGTAAAGGATTTGATTGCCACCCTCATTGACACTATTGAATCGTCTGCCATCATTATGTTCATGATCGGAATGGGCAGCGGCATCGGTTATGTGCTGACTTTGGAACGGCTGCCTCATCTGCTCACGGAAGCTATGCTTACCTTTACTTCCAACAAGTATGTGATGCTGTTCCTGATTCTCATTTTCCTGACCATCATGGGAATGTTTCTGGAAGCAACGGTTATCCGCATTATCACTGTACCCCTTCTTTTGCCTGTCATTCAGGCCATGAACATCGATCTCCTTCACTTCGGCGTCATTCACACGCTGGTCGGCCTTCTCGGAACCATGACCCCGCCGGTGGGCTCAGGCCTAATGATCATGTGTACGGTATCTAAAATGAAGTTCTCAGAGATCGTAAAGTCCACCATATATGTATGGATTCCGCTGGTTATAGCCATGCTGTTGATTACCTACATCCCCGCTATCACCACATGGCTACCAAACTTTATTTTCGGGTAGTGGCGGGACTGCTGCCCGCAAGGTTTTCATTCGACACTTACCAACATATGCATTCCCTCGGCCTAACAAAGAAGCCCACGGATTGGAGACAGTAGCTGCTTCCGCTGTTCCCAATCCGCGGGTTTCTTTCTCTTATACTCCGGTCAAATCGAAGGGAGGCGTATACTCCTCCTTGGCGCTGGTGCGCTCCTGGGTGAAGCCGTCCAGGCCCAGGGCGGCCATGTAGTCCTGAGCCGCCCGCATTTCCCCCCGGCGGAGCCGCCGGTTGACCTCCGGCACCTGGGACAGGTCGCCCCAGGGCGTGTACTGGCTCATGAGGGAGAAGAGCACCGTATGGGGCGGAAAGGTCTCGGCCACCCAGTCCATCACCGCCTTGGCTCCCTGTACCTGCCCGGGCAGAATGAGGTGGCGGATGATGACGCCCCGGGTGAGCAGGCCGTCCTCGTCAAACTGGCAGGGGCCTGTCTGGCGGACCATCTCCTGAATGGCGGCGGAGGCTACCTCCGGGTAGTCGGGAGCGCCCGAATAGCGCTGGGCCGCTGCCGGGTCCAGGTACTTGAAGTCGGGGAGGTAAATCTGCACCTTCCCCTCCAGGGCGCGGAGGGTGTCCACCTTCTCGTAGCCCCCGCAGTTGTAGACCACCGGCACGGGTAGGGGCCGTTCCAGCAGGGAGGCCAGGACGTGGGCATAGTGGGTGGGGGTGACGAAGTTGATGTTGTGGGCCCCCTGGGCGATGAGCTCCTGACAGATGTCCCACAGCCGCTCCTCCGTCACCGGCTTTCCGAAGTTCCGTTGGCTGATGTCCCCGTTCTGGCAGAAGACACAGCCAAGGGGACAGCCGGTGAAGAAGACGGTGCCCGAGCCCCGGGTGCCCGAGATGGGGGGCTCCTCCCAGTGGTGAAGGGCTGCCCGGGCCAGCAGCGGGGTCTCCGGCATGCGGCACAGGCCTTGTCCTTCCGTAGCGGTGCGCAGAGCCCCGCAGTTCCGGGGGCACAGGCGGCAGATCATGGGTGTGTCTCTCCTTCCGTTGGTGTTCCAGCCAAAATCCAAAGGGCGGGCATATTTGGAATATGCCCGCCCCAGTTTTTTTAGCTCTGAACAGGGTACAAGGTTTAGTTCTTCAAACTCTGCATGGGGGCGGGAATCCGGCCGCCCCGGTCCACAAAGGCCTTTGCGGAGAAGGGGTGGACGGGCTGCACGGGGGCGGAGCCCAGCAGGCCGCCGAATTCCACGGTATCGCCCACCTTGCAGCCGGGGGCGGGAATGATGCGGACGGCGGTGGTCTTGGAGTTGACCATGCCGATGGCGGCCTCGTCGGCGATAATGGCGGACAAAGTCTCGGCGGGGGTATCGCCGGGGACGGCAATCATGTCAAGGCCCACGGAGCACACGCAGGTCATGGCTTCCAGCTTGTCCAGGGTGAGAGCCCCGGATGCGGCCGCGGCAATCATGCCCTCGTCCTCGCTGACGGGGATAAAGGCACCGGACAGGCCGCCCACGTGGGAGGAGGCCATGACGCCGCCCTTCTTCACCGCGTCGTTCAGCAGGGCCAGAGCGGCGGTGGTGCCGTGGGTGCCGCACACCTCCAGACCCATCTCCTCCAGAATCCGGGCCACGGAGTCGCCGATGGCGGGGGTGGGGGCCAGGGACAGGTCCACAATGCCGAAGGGGGTGTCCAGGCGGCGGGAGGCCTCCTGGGCCACCAGCTGACCCATGCGGGTGATGCGGAAGGCGGTCTTCTTCACCGTCTCAGCCACCACGTCAAAGGGCTGGCCCTTCACGCTCTGGAGGGCGTGGTACACCACGCCGGGGCCGGAAACGCCCACGTTGATGACCTTCTCTGGCTCGCCTACGCCGTGGAAGGCGCCGGCCATGAAGGGGTTGTCCTCCACGGCGTTGCAGAACACCACCAGCTTGGCGCAGCCGAAGCCGCCCTTGTCGGCGGTGCGGCCAGCCAGGTCCTTGATGGTTCGGCCCATGAGGGCTACCGCGTCCATGTCGATGCCCGCCTTGGTGGAACCCACGTTGACGCTGGCGCAGACGATGTCGGTGGTGGACAGGGCCTCGGGAATGGAATTGATAAGGATGCGGTCGGCCTCGGTCATGCCCTTCTGCACCAGGGCGGAGAAGCCGCCGATGAAGTTGACCCCGCAGGTCTTGGCCGCGCGGTCCATGGCCTGGGCGAAGGGGGTGTAGTTGTCCGTCTCAGACGCCGCCGCCACCAGGGCGATGGGGGTGACGGAGATGCGCTTGTTCACAATGGGAATGCCGAACTCCTTCTCAATGGCCTCGCCGGTGGCCACCAGGTGCTCGGCGTAGCGGGTAATCTTGTCGTACACCTTGTCACAGGCCACCTTCACGTCGCTGTGGGCGCAGGAGAGCAGCGAGATGCCCATGGTGATGGTGCGCACGTCCAGATGCTGCTGGTCAATCATCTGGATGGTCTGCATAATTTCGTGTTGATTGAGCATATTGGTCCTCCTGCTTAAATGCGGTGCATAGCATTGAAAATGTCTTCCCGCTGGATGCGGATGGACAGGTCCTGTTCCTTGCCGGCCTGCTCCAGAATATCAGACATCTCGCCGATGGACTGCTGGCAGGCGGAGGTGTCCACCAGCATGACCATGGTGAAGAACTCCTGGAGGACGGTCTGGGTGATGTCCAGAATGTTGATGTTGTGCTGGGCCAGCAGGGAACACACGGAGGCGGTGATGCCCACCCGGTCCTTGCCGATGACGGTAACAATAGCCTTCATAAAACAAGTTCCTTTCTTTTGTGGTTTTATGGTTTGTTTTCGGGAGAGCAAGGCGCTCCACAGTATCACGCCTCGCCTGCTCGCGACGCACAGCTTCCCTTCGTCTCGGGCTCGAAACAGTCGTCGCTGGCGGCTTGGTTTCTCCCCCTCGCTCCGGTCCATCTGTGCTGCTCGCGACGGCTCGGTCGCTTAATTCAGTTCATCCAATGTAAGCTCAAAGCCTGGCAAAAACTCCTCCATAAAGCACTGCAGAGCGGGCAGAGGATTGTCCTGGAGGGCGGCCCAGGTCTGTTCCTTGGCCTTTTTGAACTCGCTGTTGCCCGCCTTCAGCTCCTCCACGCACTTGAGGTAGGCGGACAGCTTGTCCGCCGCCTTTACCAGGGCCCGGATTTCCGGGTTGGGGATGGTGAGAGCCTCATTATAAGCGGGGCGCAGGTCCTGGGGGAGCATGTTCAGCAGCTTCTGCTCCGCCACGGCCTCCACCTGCTTGTAGGCAGACTGAATGTCGGGGTTATCGTATTTGATGGGGGTGGGCATGTCGCCGGTGAGAATCTCGCTGGCGTCGTGGTACAGCGCCGCCACCGCCACCGCGCCCGGATCCACCTGGCCGCCGAAGCGCTCATTCTGCAGCACGGCCAGAGCGTGGGCCAGGACCGCCACCATGTGGGAGTGCTCCTGGATGTTCTCCGGGTCGGTGTTGCGCATGAGCCCCCAGCGGTTGATGTACCGCATCCGGGCAATCATGGGGAAAAAGTGATAGGGCAAGAGAAAATCCCCCTCTGCTTGAAGTCAGTGGTTATTTTATCACAGCCGGAGAGGGATGTAAACGCCGAAGGCCGTGGAATGGGGCGAAAATGAAAGGACGCCGCAAAAGCGGCGCCCTCTGTGGTGTGGTCTATTTCTTTTTGCCTATGTCGGGCAGGACCAGGTACAGCGCGCCCACAAGAAACAGTCCTACCAGCACCCCCACCAGAAGGGGAGGCACGTGCAGCAGAAGGGCAATGAGCAGGGTGCCTCCCACCACCAGAGGCTGGCGTTTCGTCACCAGTACCACCTCAAAGGCCAGAACCGGAAGCCACAGGGCCCCCGGAACCTTCAGAGCGACAGCCAGGACCGTGGCCAGGATGAGCACGATGAACACAAAAATCCGGTGCTGGAGATCCTCCAGCCAGGGGGACAGCAGGTCCCGCCGCCAGAAGGGAGTCCGTTCAGGCTCTCGTGCGGATGTGTCCTCTCCCTGCTCCGACGTGTCCCGGGCCAGCTCATCCAGGGTGACGCCGAAGAGGTCGGCCAGCTTGATGAGTTTATCCAAATCGGGCACCGATTGGCCCGTCTCCCACTTGCTGACGCTCTGACGGGATACCCCCAGCTGTTCCGCCAGTTCCTCCTGTGACAGCTCCCTTTGGGTGCGGAGAGCGAAAATTCGTTCGGCCAGGGTCATGTTGGGTTCCTCCCTTTGCTCCAGGCATGAAAGGAGCTGTAAATCAGCCACAGGGTCAGCACCCCTCGACTCACCGAGATTAAAATACCAAGCTGGGTGGACACATACCACTCCTTCGGGGAAAGGACGCACATGACAAGCAGTTGAATCCCCCCCAGCAGCCCCCAGGGCATATAGGCCATGGTGTACGGGTTGAAAATGAGCAGGCTCAGTCCCACTACCAGCCAGCCGAAGATGAGCCAGGGGTGCTTTTTGGCCAGCAGCAGGGGCAGACCCAGAACAATCAGCGCCGTACCCACAAAAACCAGAAGGATGCCCGCACCCACAAGTCCCATCAGGGCCAGGGCCAGGCCGATGAGCTCCAGGCACACGCCTGCCGTCTGGGTGCCCGTCAGGCTGCGCTTCTCCTTTACATAAACCACCTGGGGCTCCGGGGCCTTCGGCGGCTCCGGGGGCTGGGGCCGTTCCCCCTCACGTACCAGCTCATCCACGCTGATGCCGAAGAGGTCCGCCAATTTAATGAGTTTATCCAAATCGGGTACCGACTGGCCTGTTTCCCACTTGCTGACGCTCTGGCGGGACACCGCCAGCTTTTCCGCCAGCTCCTCCTGGGAGAGCCCCAGCTGGGTACGCAGCGACAAGATTTTTTCCGACAGTGACAAAGAAATCTTCCCCTTTCCATTGGGCTTGGTTGATGTTATGATAAAGGAAACGAAGGAAATTTACAACCAAGTCCCCTTGGAAATGGCCGCAACCAACAGTTGCGGGCCCATTTTTCCCGGAAAGGAGCCCATTATGGCCAAGAAAAACGCCCGCAATACCAAGGGCCGGATCATCCAGGCCGCCTGGCAGCTGTTCTACCGCCAGGGCTACGACGACACCACCGTGGAGGAGATTATCGAGGCCTCAGGTACCTCCCGGGGCTCCTTCTACCACTACTTCGAGGGCAAGGACGCCCTGCTCTCCTCTGTCTCCTTCCTCTTCGATGAGAAGTATGAGGAGCTGATGGAGACCATGGACCCGGAGATGGACCGCTTTGACCAGCTGATGTATTTAAACCGGGAGCTCTTTGCCATGATCGAGAACTCCATCTCCCTGGACCTGCTGGCCCGGCTCTACTCCTCCCAGCTCATCACCCGGGGGGACAAGCACCTGCTGGACCATAACCGCACCTATTATAAGCTGCTGCGGCAGATTGTTCTCCAGGGCCAGGAGCGGGGGGAGCTGCGGGGAGACGTGACCGTCAACGAGATGGTGCGGGTGTACGCCCTGTGTGAGCGTGCTCTCATTTATGACTGGTGTCTTTCCGGGGGAGACTACTCCCTGCTGCAGTACGGCCGGACCATGATGCCCATGTTTTTTCAGGGATTTCGGAGCCACAGCTGAATTTTTGTAAAATAATACAAATGAGAAAATGATAAAATGTTCAGCTTAAATCCCTTGTGCTTCAATGAATATAAGAAAAAATAGAGAACGGTGTACGGAATTTGTTCTGCACATCGTTCTCTATTTTATTCTGTTTTTCTTTGTGCTATGATGGTCACACGTGTCTGAGTTCGGGCGGAAAGCCCGGAACTTGTGTGTGGAAGAAAGGCGGCCCGGCCGCCGAAAAGGAGAGAGAAACGTATGACTGCGGCACAGATTTGTATTATGGCGACGATTATCGTCTACCTCTGTTTTGTTATCTGCACCGGCGTGTTCATTGGCCGCCGGAGCAAGAAGAGCGCCGAGGGCTTTTACCTGGGCGGCCGGGGCATGGGCCCTCTGGTCACCGCCATGAGTGCGGAGGCCAGTGACATGTCCTCCTGGCTGCTGATGGGTCTGCCCGGCGTGGCCTACCTCAGCGGTGTGGCGGACGCCAGCTGGACCGCCATCGGCCTGGCTCTGGGCACCTACCTCAACTTCCTGCTGGTGGCCAAGCGCATCCGCCGGTACAGCGTACAGCTGGACGCCATCACCATCCCCTCTTTTATCTCCAAGCGCTACCAGGAGAAGCGCCCTGTGATCATGTGCATCGCCTCCCTGGTCATCCTCATTTTCTTCGTGCCCTATGTGGCCTCGGGCCTGGCCGCCATCGGCAAGCTCTTCAACAGCCTGTTCGGCTGGAACTATATGCTGGCCGTGGTCATCGGCGCCCTGGTCATCATCAGCTACACCTCCGTGGGCGGCTTCTCCGCCGTGGCCACCATGGACCTCATTCAGTCCATCATCATGACCGTCGCCCTGGCCGTCATCACCATCTTCAGCATCGTCCAGGCGGGCGGCGTGGACGCGGTGGTGGAGAACGCCAAGTCCCTGCCCGGCTATCTGGGCTTCTTCCAGACCTACAACCCCTCCACCGGTGCGGCGCAGCCCTACCCCTTCATGAACATCTTCTCTATGCTGGCCTGGGGCCTTGGGTACTTCGGCATGCCCCATATTCTGGTGCGCTTCATGGCCATCCGGAATGAGGAGGAGCTGAAGCTGTCCCGGCGCATCGCCTCGGTATGGGTGGTCATCTCCATGACCGTGGCCGTGTGCATCGGCATGATCGGCAACGCCGTGTCCAAGGCGGGCCGCATCCCCGTGCTGGAGGGCAGCGCCTCTGAGACGGTCATTGTCCAGATTGCCAACCTGCTGTCTAACTTCGGCGTGGTAGCCGGTGTGGTAGCCGGTCTCATTCTGGCGGGCATTCTGGCCGCCACCATGTCCACCGCCGACTCCCAGCTGCTCTCCGCCGCCTCCGCCTTCTCGGAGAACCTGCTTCAGGACGTGTTCGGCATCAAGCTCACCCCCAAGCAGACCATGCTGGTGGCCCGGGGTACCGTTATCTGCATTGCCGTCATCGCGGTCTTCCTGGCTGCCGACCCCGAAAGCAGCGTCTTCGCCATCGTGTCCTTCGCCTGGGCTGGCTTCGGCGCCACCTTCGGCCCCGCCATTCTCTGCGCCCTGTTCTGGAAGCGCAGCAACCGCCAGGGCATCCTGGCCGGCCTGGTGGTGGGCGGCGTGATGGTCTTCGTGTGGAAGTTCCTGGTCCGCCCCATGGGCGGCGCCCTGGGCATCTACGAGCTGCTGCCCGCCTTCCTCAGCGCCCTGGCCGCCATCGTGGTGGTCTCCCTGCTCACCCCCGCCCCCGACGCCTCCATCCAGGAGTCCTTCGAGTCCTACAAGCGGGGCTAACCCAATATGCAGAAAGCCCGGAGCACCCACGGTGCTCCGGGCTTTTTTATGGTATTATGGCTCGTCGGGCGGGTTGGATGATTCCCGGCGGCGGTCCCACCACAGCCAGCCCAGCAGGCCGGCGGGCAGCAGGGCGCCGAAGAGAATGATCCGGAGGGCCAGCAGGGGGTCCTCCTCCAGGAACATCCAGGCCACCACCCCACCGTAAAGCAGGGGCACAATCCCGCCCAGGTACCAGTCCGGGGAGTTTTTGCGCCCCAGCCAGGCGGAGATCAGCACCCCGGCAAAGGCCAGGGAAAAGACAGTCCAGGAATCCATACCCGCTCCTTTACTCCAGGTTCAGCCGGTGCCCCAGAATCCACACAGTACCGGCGGTGAACAGCAGAACCAGAGGCAGCATCATGGCCGAAGCGCCCAGAAAAGTGGCATGGGTGTTGGCGCTGAGCATGTGCTCCAAAACATGCAGTTTATCCAGACAATCCAGGTATACGGTGCCCAGAATGTCCAGCCCGATAAAGGCTGCCACGCTCATGAGAATCCGACGGCGGAACAGGTGGCCGATGGCCATGGACAAGTAGGTCATGGTGATGAAGAGAATCAGGGCCAGCACACACACCAGAAGGAACTCCAGCAGGTAGACAATTGAGTCGGGGTGGGAGGCAATTGCCTCCCACAGGTCCTGGAAGAAGGTAATGCGCAGCACCTGGCTCCAGCGGATGGGCACCATGAGAATACAGGCCGCGAGCATGACGGCCATGCTGACCACCGAGGTGACCACCGCGCAGATGAGCTTGGACAGCACCAGCTGCCAGGCCCGCACAGGCAGGGTGTGCATCAGATAGCCCTCGTCCCCCAGCAGGCCCTTATAAAAGCGCTGGACCACAAAAATCATCACCGCTACGAACATAGCGAAGAGGACAGAGACAAAGGCAATGACCAGAACCAGCTCCAGCAGTCCGGTGACCTCCGCCTCTCTGCTGTCATAGGGCAGGGTGAAGTGGTTAATAAGGGCCAGCACCAGGGCGGCCGGCCAGATAAGGGCGAAGGACTTGCCCATAGAACGAAAATCGTATTTGAGCAGCTTCCACAGCATCAGAACTCGCCTCCTTCCATGGGCTGGGCGCGGAAGATTTCCCGGAACAGGGTGTCCACGCTCTTGCCCTCGTGCTCCCGGATGTTGTCCACCGTCTCGTGGAGCATAATTTTTCCCTCTTTCAAGAAGATGGCTTCGTCCAGCACCTTCTCAATGTCGGCAATCAGGTGGGTGGAGATGAGGACAGTGCCCTCCTCGTTGTAGTTGGTCAGAATGGTGCGGAGAATAAAGTCCCGGGCCGCCGGGTCTACCCCGGCGATGGGCTCATCCAGCAGATAGAGCTGGGCCTTCCGGGCCATGACCAGGGCCAGCTGCACCTTTTCCTTGGTGCCCTTGGACATGGTCTTCAGCCGGTTGCGGGGCTCCACCCCCAGGCTGTGGCACATGGCCACCGCCTTCTCATAGTCAAAGTCCCGGTAGAAGTCCCGGAACAGGTCGAAGAGATCCACCGCCCGCATCCAGTTGGCAAAGTACATCCGGTCGGGCAGGTAGCTGATAATGGCCTTGGTCTCCGGCCCCACGCTCTGTCCGTTGATGGCCAGCGTGCCCGAGGTGGGCTGCAGCAGGCCACACAGAATCTTGATAAGGGTGGTCTTGCCGCTGCCGTTAGGGCCCAGCAGACCGATAATCTTGCCCCGGCCAATGGACAGGTCCACCCCGTCCAGAGCAATCTTGCGGCCGTAGGATTTGGTCAATCCCCAGCTCTCAATGAGCATATCGTTCATCATTTCTCCTCCTTCAGCAGCTCCACAGCCTCTTCCGGGCTGTATCCCAGCTCATTCATGGACTCCAGATAGCGGCGGATGATGCCCTGGGCCTCCGCCCGGCGGGCCGCCTCAATGACCCCCTGGTCCTGGGTGACCAGCCGCCCCGCCGTGCGGTTGGACTCCGCCAGCCCCGCCTGCTCCAGCTGGGCCAGCGCCCGCTGCATGGTGTTGGGGTTGACCCCCGCCTGGGCCGCCAGCTCCCGCACCGGGGGCAGCTTGCTCCCCGGTGGATAGACCCCGATGAGAATCTGCCGGGCAATCTGCTGGCTCAGCTGCTGCCAGATGGGGCGGTCCTCGGTGAACTTCCATTCCATGGAACACCCTCCTTGTATGATTGTATTAAGTGATTAGTACAATAATACACCCGGTCCGTTTTGTCAAGAGATTTTTTCTCCTTAATGAAATTTTAATTTTGTGGAACCGGTTTGTTGCCGGTTTGTAGGGAATTTGAGGGAGAATTGTCGTTGCAATGTCCCTGTTTTTCCCATAAAATAAAGGTACCAACCAACCGAGCAAGGAGGTTTTCTTATGAGACGTACCACTTCCTGGGCCGCCCTTCTGCTGGGCGCTGCCCTTTTGTTGGGAGCGTGTGCCCCCGCTGACCAGTCCGGCGGCAGCAGTTCCTCGGGCCAGTCCTCCCAGTCCACAGGGACGGACAGCAGCCAGACCGCCGACTTTGTCTTTACCCGGGAGAATCTGCCCCGGCTGGACGGCTCCACCTCCACCGTCCCCCTGGCCAAGGCCATGTGCGGGGTGCTGCTGGGGGAGGACCCGGAGGCCACGGCCGACCTGGTGCAATTCTCCCGCACCACCCAGTCCTACCGCAACCTGATGGAGGGGACGGTGGACCTGGTACTGGCGGCGGAGCCCGCCCCGGAGGTTCTGGATGAGATGAAGGCCCAGGACAAGTGGCTGCTCACCCCCTTCGCCACCGACGCCCTGGTCTTTGTGGTGAACCAGGACAATCCTGTGGACAATCTGACCACGGAGCAGGTGCAGAAGATTTACACCGGAGAAATTACCAACTGGAAGCAGGTGGGGGGCTCTGACCTGGAGATTGTGGCCTTCCAGCGCAATGACGGGGCGGGAAGCCAGACCCTGATGGAGAAGCTGGTCATGGACGGCAAGGAGATGATGGCGGCCCCCCAGGCCTGGGTGCCCGACTCCATGATGGGCCTCATGGACGCGGTGCGGGACTACGATAACTCCCCCTCCGCTATCGGATACAGCGTCTACTACTACGCCAACGACATGGAGATGGCCCAGGGGCTGAAGGTACTGTCCATTGACGGGGTGCAGCCCAGCGAGGCCACCATCCGCTCCGGGGAGTACCCCTTCCTCAACCCCTACTACGTCTCCATCGCCAAGGACACCCCCCAGGACAGCCCCATCCGCATCCTCTATGACTGGGTGCTGGGTCCCGACGGCCAGAAGCTGGCCCAGATGGAGGGCTATGTGCCGGTGACCGGACAGGAGGGGTGAGCATGAGACGAATGCTGCCTGCGCTGCTGCTGTCCGCCACCCTGCTGGCCGGGTGCTCCGCCCCCGGTGAGAGTACCTCCGCCTCCCAGAGCGCGTCCAGCCAGCCGGAGGGCTCCCAGAGTTCCTCCTCCGCCCAGGGCGGCGGGACCATCCGCGTCCAGACCGACTGGTCCGTGCTGGAGGGCGGGGAGGAGACCCTGCCCACGGTCTGGAACCGCTGGTATGACAGCTACACCGACCACCTCATTTCCCGGAAAGACTACGGCACTCTGCTGCCCTATGTGGGTGCCCGGGTCACCATTCAGCCCATGGAAGGCGAGTCCCAGGACTATCTCTCCACCAGCTTCCTCTACGGGCTTATGACCCAGGAGGGCACCGTGGTGATGGACCCGGTGTGCACCTCCATCTACCGGGTGTCCTACTCCACCGGAGTGGGGGACAGCGTCCCTCTGCCCGTCCTGGCCCTGGAGAAGGGGGACAAGGAGCGGGGCGACCCCAGCGACGGCTCGCTTATCGCCCTGGCCTCCGCCGACGGGAGCTGGTGCACGGACTTTGTTTACTGGGGCTGCGCCGCCAGTCCCACCGCCATTCTGGCCGGCGGCAAGGATGGCATGGACCTGCTGGCCCCGGAGACGGGCGAAGCAGTCAAGGAGTGGAGCTGGGCAGAGCTGGGCATTGACAACGCAAGCTCGGTGCCCTGGTTCACCGGGGACGCCTACTCCTCCCTCCAGTGGACCGGGGACCGGTTCTTCCTGGGCTGCTATGGGACAGACGGGAGCGAGGCCCGGTTTTTGGACCCCATGACGGGGGAAGTGACCACCAGCTCCGCCCAGGCCTGGTATGACAGCCTGGACCAGAAGTTCCAGAGTGCTCCCCAGACCTGGTGGGATGCCAAAGCCAACGGCGACGGAACCTACACCCTGACCATGGGAGACGAATCCCACACCATTACCGCCCCTCTGGATATGGGGGACGCCCTGCCCTATGTATCCGGAGGCGACCGGGTCATCTTTGAGGACGGGCAGGGTGCCTTCGCTGTCACCGACCTGGCGGGCAAGGTCATTCTCCCCAAGCGGGAGGGCACCCTTGCGGTGCTGCAGAACGACTGGGAGGGCGGCAGCTCCTGGCTGGCCGTGCGCCTGGAGGGCGAGCCGCTGTGGCTGCTCTACAACTGGGACGGCACCCTGGCCGCCAGCTTTCCCTGGAGCGAGGGCAGCTGGTGCTCCACCAGCGGTTCCCTGGTGGAGGTGTGCTCCGACACCATGTCCGCCTACTACCGCCCCGAGGACGGCAAGTGCGTCCTGCGGGTGTACTTTGGACTGCCTGGATAAGCAGTCTTAGCAGGAAAGTGTAAAAAAATTGTGAATACCCTTGCTTTTTTACGGGGAGCGCGCTATGATAACGTTAGCACTCAGTTGAAACGAGTGCTAACGTTATTTTTTGTTTTTAACAAATTTTCAAATATTATGGAGGCATCAGACACCATGGCAAAAAAGCAGTTTAAAGCGGAATCCAAACGCCTGCTGGACCTGATGGTCAATTCCATCTACACCCACAAGGAGATTTTCCTGCGGGAGCTCATCTCCAACGCCAGTGACGCGGAGGACAAGCTGGCCTACAAGTCCCTGACGGATGAGAACGTGGACATCAAGCGCAAGGACCTGAAAATCACCATCGTCCCCGACAAGGAGGGGCGGCTGCTCACCGTGTCCGACAACGGCATCGGCATGAGCAAGGAGGACCTGGAGTCCAACCTGGGCACCATCGCCCGCAGCGGCTCCGGACAGTTCAAGGCAAACCTCTCCGAGGACGACAAGGCCGCCGACAAGATTGACGTCATCGGTCAGTTCGGCGTGGGCTTCTACTCCGCCTTTATGGTGGCCGACCACGTCACCGTCATCTCCAAGGCCTGGGGCAGCGACGAGGCCTGGATGTGGCAGTCCGACGGGGCCGACGGCTACACCGTCACCCAGTGTGAGAAGGACGCCCCCGGCACCGATGTCATCATGCACCTGAAGGCGGACGAGGACGGGGAGAATTACAGCAAGTACCTGGAGACCTATCAGCTCCAGGAGCTCATCAAGAAGTACTCCGACTATATCCGCTACCCCATCGTCATGGAGGTGGAGGACTACCGCCAGAAGGAGAAGCCCGCCGACGCCGGCGACGACTACAAGCCCGAGTGGGAGACTGTGAAGGAGTGGAAGACCATCAACTCCATGGTCCCCCTGTGGCAGCGCCAGAAGTCCAAGG
Source organism: Pseudoflavonifractor sp. HNCC25GI2 (assembly GCF_058136395.1). Classification (NCBI taxonomy): domain Bacteria; kingdom Bacillati; phylum Bacillota; class Clostridia; order Eubacteriales; family Oscillospiraceae; genus Pseudoflavonifractor; species Pseudoflavonifractor sp. HNCC25GI2. The sequence continues at coordinate 197,559 of NZ_JBYUOW010000002.1, read as the reverse complement.
TGAAGCCCGAGGAGTATAACGCCTTCTACAAGGAGAAGTTCGGCGACTGGCAGGACCCCCTGGCCGTCATTCACACCAGCGCCGAGGGCGCCGTGACCTACAAGGCCATGCTCTATATCCCCGCCCAGACCCCCTACGACTTCTATACCCGTGAGTACCAGAAGGGCCTGCAGCTCTATTCCTCTGGCGTGATGATCATGGACAAGTGCGCCGACCTGCTGCCCGACTGCTTCCGCTTTGTGAAAGGCGTGGTGGACTCCCCCGACTTCTCTCTGAACATCAGCCGTGAGATTCTCCAGCACGACCGCCAGCTGAAGGTCATCGCCACCGCTCTGGAGAAGAAGATCAAGTCCGAGCTGCTCAAGATGCAGAAGGACGACCGGGAGAAGTACGAAAAGTTCTGGAAGGCCTTCGGCACCCAGATTAAGTACGGCGTGGTGGCCGACTACGGCGCCAAGAAGGAGCTTCTCCAGGACCTGCTGCTGTTCTGGTCCTCCAAGGAGAGCGCTTACACCACCCTGGCCGCCTATAAGGACCGTATGCCCGAGGACCAGCCCTATTACTACTACGCCTGCGGCCAGAGCGTGGACAAGATTGCAAAGCTGCCCCAGGTGGAGCGCATCCTGGACAAGGGCTATGAGATTCTCTACTGCACCGAGGACGTGGACGACTTTGTCATGAAGGCCCTGGACGAGGTGGACGGCAAGAAGTTCAAGTCCGTGGCCGACGACGACGCGCTGCCCCAGACCGAAGAGGAGAAGAAGGAGGCCGAGGAGAAGGCCGAGGCCGGCAAGGGTGTGCTGGAGGCCGTGAAGGAGGCCCTGGGCGACCAGGTGAAGGAGGTCCGCATCTCCTCCATCCTGAAGTCGGGTGCCTGCTGCCTCAGCGCCGACGGCCCCGTCTCCCTGGAGATGGAGCGGTATATGAGCAAGCTGGAGGGCGGCGAGCACATGAAGGCTGAGCGTGTGCTGGAGCTGAACCCCGACGCTGCCCCCTTTGCTGCCCTGAAGCGGGCGGTGGAGGCCGGAGATAAGGAGACCGTGGCCAAGTACGCCAAGGTGCTCTACGGCCAGGCTCTGCTGCTGGCCGACCTGCCTCTGGAGGACCCGGCGGAGTTTGCTCAGCTGGTCAGCTCCCTGATGGTATAAGCCGTTCTCAAACCAAGAACACTAAGAGGGCCGCCCGAACGGGCGGCCCTCTGTTCAAATCTGATTCTGATACTGCTGGAGATGGCGGTTAAGCTGCCGGGAGTCCTGCTTCAGGGCCACGTGGAATCCAAACCACATGGCGGCCAGGCTAGCCTCAAAGGTGAGCAGCAAAATCAGGAGCATCCACCAGGGCGTGGGCGTAAACCACCCCATCACAGCCGCCCCGCCCGGGAAGGCGAGGTGGGCCAACAGAACCCACAGCACGGTGTTTCGTCTCAGGTACGTCTGCTCCCGGTGGCGCGGAAAAAGGGCGCTCTCCACACTGGCGAAGGCCATGCATACCAGAAGCATCTCGATCAGAATGAGAGTGTCCATGACAAAGCGCCCGGCCACCGCATCGGAGATGGCCTTCATGAACACCAGCCCGGAGAAATAAAGCCCCATGTTGTACTTCATCTCCAGGCCCCAGCGGTAAAAATGAAGAAATCCAGTCATAACCATCTGCTCCTTTCTCACAGCCCCAGCCGCTCCCGCAGCAGGGGCGCATAGTGCCGGGAGACCATAAATTTTTCTCCCGTGACCAGCAGGGCCTCAATCCGCCCGCCGGCCTGACTTTTCAGACTGCGAATCCCATGGAAATTCACCAGGGCGGATTTTCCGCACCGGAAAAAGCCGGTCACTCCGTACCGCCCCTCCAGTTCGGCCAGGGACAGGGCGGTCTGATACACGGCGCCGGCCGTATAGACGAAGGTCTTGTCCTCCAGGCTCTCGCAGTAGACCACCTCCCCCGGCGGGAGCAGGGTGGTCTGCCGCTCCTGGTCCCACACCAGCAGCCGCTGCAGCCCGGAGCGCAGCAGGGACAGCACCCACAGCATCTCCTCGTCCAGCTCCGGGCAGCGGAGCACCACCTCGTTTTCCGGGACCGGGATGTGCTCCACCGTTATTTTCATCTCAGCCACCTCCTTCTGCCCAGAGGATACCAAAGTCTTGCCGCAGGAGCAAGGTAGATTCCCCCAACTGGATATTTTTCGCCCCTAAGATACACCACATTCCAAAAGGAGCCCACATATGGATATTCTTGTCACCATTGACCGCAACTACCTCCGTCCCCTGTCCGTCATGCTGAAGAGCCTGGCCGTCCACCACCGGAACCGGCCGGTGCGGGTCTACATTCTGCACCGCTCTCTGCTGCCCGAGGATTTCACCCGTCTGGAGCAGATGGTGGATGAGCCCGGGCTGGAGCTGGTAAACCTGCCGGCGGGAGATTCCATCCTGGCCGACGCCCCCACCACGGATCGCTATCCCCTGGAGATGTACGACCGGATTTTTGCCGCCCACTACCTGCCAAAGGACCTGGAGCGGGTGCTGTACCTGGACCCGGACCTGGTGGTCAACGGGCCGCTGGACGACCTGTGGGAACTGGATCTGGAGGACAACTGGTTCGGGGCGGCCAGCCACGTGGCCAAGGGGCTGGAGTGGATGAACGCGGTGCGGCTGCAGTCGGAGACGCCGGGGCCCTACATTAACTCCGGTGTGCTGCTTATGAATTTGCCCTTCCTGCGCCGGGAGCAGCAGCTCCAGCCGGTGCTGGACTACGTCCGGGACCACCGGCGCACCCTGTTTCTCCCGGACCAGGACGTTATCAGCGCCCTGTACGGCGATAAAATTCTCCGCCTGAATCCCTACCGCTACAACATGACGGAGCGGCTGTTTACGGCGGCCAGCCTGAGCCCCAGGGGGCCGCTGGAGTTGTCCTGGGTGGAGGAAAACAGCCGTATCATCCACTATTGCGGACGAAATAAACCTTGGAAAGATCACTATCTGGGCAAGCTGGACTGTTTTTATTGGGAATATGCCCGGCAAATCGGTCCTTTTTAAATGAAAAGGGAGGCAACAGTTTCCCTTTGCTCTTGCCAAGCGGCGGGAAACACACTACAATAGGGGAGTAAACCCAGAGCCCCCTTGTCCGGCCCTGACCCCAGGAGGTCCCCATGTATCTTGTTGATTACCACACCCACACCCGCTGCTCTCCGGACAGCGAAGCCCGCCTGTCTGATATGGTGCGGGCGGCCCAGCAGGCCGGCGCCCGGGAGCTGTGCACCACCGACCATTGCGATTTGCAGCAGGCGGACGGTACGCCGCTGGGGGAGTGGGACTGGGGCCCCATTCTGGAGCAGTTTGAAGAGGCAGAGTTCTTTCAGTACCGGGAGGACTTCCGGCTGCAGCTGGGTCTGGAACTGGGGGGAGGCTACACGAACCCCGGCCGGGCGGAGGAAATTCTCTCCGGCGCGCCGCTGGACTTTGTCATCGGCTCGGTGCATAACCAGAGCCCGGAGCTGGGGGGACGGGACCTTTTTTATCTGGACTACCGGGACGAGGAATTGTGCCGTCAGCTGCTGGAGGACTACATGGCCAACCTGCTCCGGCAGGCTGGACAGAGCTGCTACGACAGCCTGGGGCACATCATCTATCCCCTGCGGTACATCAACGGCCGGGCAGGCCACCGCATGACTCTGGAGCCCTGGAGGGATCAGCTGGACGAGGTGCTGCGCACCGTCATCGAAACCGGACATGCCATCGAGGTCAACACCCACGGCGGCCGGGAGGTTACGGAATGGCTGCCCATTCTCCGGCGCTACCGGGCCCTGGGGGGCGAGCTCATTACCCTGGGCTCCGATGCCCACCGCCCCGCCCATGTGGCCAAGGGGCTGGAGCAGGCGGCCCAGCTGCTGCGGGAGACCGGGTTCCAGTGGGTCACTGTGTATCGCCGGCGCAAGCCGGAACAGCGGCGGCTGTAACCGGCCCGCCGACAAACCATATTTGCTTGGGAGGAGTTATTATGATCGCCATTGCTTCTGACCACGGAGGCTATCAGCTCAAGGAGCATATCAAAGCCTATCTGGCCGCCAAGGGCATTACCTGTGAGGACTTTGGTACCAACAGCACCGAGAGCTGCGACTACCCCATTTTCGGCCGCGCTGCCGCTGAGGCTGTGGCCTCCGGCCGCTGCGAGAAGGGCATTGTCATCTGCACCACTGGTATCGGCATCTCTATTGTGGCCAATAAGGTGAAGGGAATCCGCTGCGCCCTGTGCTCTGAGCCCCTGTCCGCCGAGCTGTGCCGCCAGCACAACAACGCCAATATGCTGGCCATGGGTGCGGGCATTGTGGGGCCCAACCTGGCCCAGCGCATTGTGGACACCTTCCTCGCCACGGAGTTTGAGGGCGGCCGCCATGCCCGTCGTGTGGGTCTCATCACCGAGATGGATCAGTAATCGGCATCTTACATCGTATTTAATGGGAAAGGGCCCGTCTTCTCTGGGAGACGGGCCCTTTTTGCACCCTGGTGCGGGCATAGTGGCAGATAATTTCCAGAAAATGTATTTTAATGTACCATTTTGTACCGCTGCGTACCAAATATGAGAGACCAGAAATGGGCAAACCCGGTTTCCCAGTTCCCGCACATGGGCGGGAGGTGAAAACCGGGTATTCTTATTTTGGGAGGAATGAACGATGGCAAATGCTCAGACGGAGCACTACGGACTCAATCAGTGGGCGGCGGAGGACCCGGTGCTGCGGGAGGAGTTTAATCGGGATAACAAGATAATAGATACACAAATCGCTTCATTGCGCGGTATGGCGGAATTATATCCTGTAATTTTGGTTGGAACCTATTCAGGAACGGGAAATGCGGACAATCAAAACTTTATTGCCTTAAATAGACTGCCAAAAGTTCTCTTGATTATGAATAAAAATGGAGAAAACGCTGAATTTGGATGTGTTATTGAAGAGACAGGCGTATATAAGTCCGGAAATAGTTCAGTGGGAGTACCATTGAACGTGATCCGGACAGAAAAAGGGATTAGCTGGAGCAGCAAATACGCACAATCCTCCCTAAATGCCGAGTGGAATCAGTATGTTTACTTTATGTTGTGTTAAAAGGAACCCCGGACCAATTGGTCCGGGGTTCCTTTTAAGTTCGTATTTCTGAAACTCAGAATTACTTCTGAACGACGTAGATGACATCAGCCAGGTTGGCATTGTCAGAGGTGGGAACCACAATGACAAAGTCGTTGGCCACATCAATGCTGTCCACAGAGGCGTTCACGTCCACGTTGCCGTCCTTATCGCGGATTACAACCTGGGTGTTGGCGTCGTACTGCATGACAGTCTTGCTGGCGGTGCCAGGAATGGCAGCGCTGGCAATGATGGTACCATCAGAGATCTTGGTGATGTTGGCAGCCTTCAGAGTGTTACCGGAACCGGTGTAGGCACCGGCAACGGAGGTCACAGCGGTGATGTAGTCACCGTCGCGGCCGCTCACAGTTACAACACCGATGGTGTAGGTGCTGCTGGAGGTGGACAGAGCGGTATCAATGCTGCTCTTGCCGGCGGCGGTAGCGGTGACAGTGGTCACGGCACCGTTCACAACAGCGTCATAGGTGTAGTAAGTGGTATCGCCGATCTTGGTCTCAACAGCGTTCTTGCTGGTGATGAAGATCTTGTCAGAGGTGGAGACAGCGCCGTCAATCTTGGCACCAGCAGCCTTCACGTAGACATACTTAGCAATGTTGGAGGTACCATACTCATACACCATGGAGTACACATTGGCGGCATCCGCAGTGATGCTGGGAACGTTCTTGATACCAGTGTAAACAGTGCGGGTGTTAGCAGTGGTATTCTCAACAATGAAGATAGTCTTGTCGTTGGCATAAGCGGTGATCTGGCTTCCGGCTGTATCCAGAACCACAGCAGCCTCGTTCTTGTTAAGGGTGGCGTTGGTGCCGCCGGTATAGGACTTCAGATACTGCTCGCCAGTGGTGCTGCCAGTGGTATAAGCAGTCAGCTCATAGCCCTTCTCAGTAACTTCATACTTGTAGACAACACTATATGCGGTTACAGCGGTATCAGCGGTGGGTTCAGAAGTACCAACCTTGGTGACCTGGGTGGTGAACACCTTGCCGGTCTCATCAATGGCCTTGACGGTCAGACCACTGACACTGTTATAGTCTTTGCCCAGAACGACCAGGTAGTTGTCGGTAACCTCAACGTCAGCAACCTTAACCACATAGCCATAGGAGTCAGCATAGACCTTGGCATCCTTGTTCAGGTTGCTGGAGGCCACAGTAGCCAGGCTGTTGGTGCCATCCACGTTGGCAACCAGGCCGGACTGCTCGTAGGTACCGTTGGAGGTGGTAACCTTGCCGTTGGACAGGTTCACAGAGTTGAAGGTGACAACGACGGGCTCGATCTTCTCAATATAGTACTGAGTATCGCCGTTGCTGTCGTTGGCCAGAGCGTAGTACAGAACCACATCATCCTTCTTCAGGCCCTCGTAGCCGTGGACATATTCCACATTGGTGCTAGCGGGAATGGCGTTCATGCCGGTGCCGATAGCGGCCTTCAGAGAGGTCACGCTGCCAGAGGTGGAGGTCTCAACATTGCGGCTCAGAGTAGCCACAGACTTCTCCACGATGGTCACGACCTCGGCCTTGCCGTCATAGGTGCCATCGGACTCCTTCTGGTCCAGGAAGGTGACAATGGCACCCTTCTTGGCGTACTCAGGGTCGGTGCTGTGATTGGTAGTGGTGGATGCAGCCACCTGAATCTTGGGGGCGGTCAGAGAAGTGGCGTTGACATACACTTCGCCGGCTGTGCAAGACGCGCCGTTAGTCAGAACACGCAGCTGAGTACCGTTCAGGTAGAACTTCAGCTGGGTCCAAGTACCAGCGGAGTTGGTGGTATCCAGCTCAACAACAAACTTGCTGTCGGACTTGGTGGTCAGCTTGGAGATCTCGGTGCCATTGGTGGAGACAGCCAGGCTGGAATCGGTCATGTAGAAGTCAGTCAGGACCTTGCTGCTGTAACGGTTGACCCACACGTGACCGGTCTCACCGTGGCTGGTCTTGGGAGAAGTGGTTACATCAAAGGTCTTGTAGGCCAGAGTCAGAGTGGGGGCCTGGTCGCCGGTCTGCACGCCGTTGGTCAGAGTGCCGCCCACAGTGTAGTAACCAAAAATCTCATTGTAGACAACGGGGGTGGTCTCGGTCAGGGCGTTGAACACCATCTGAGCCACGTCGTTGCGCTTCAGACCAGCGGTAGCAGACAGGCCGGTCAGATTCTCGTACAGGCCGATCTTGGTGCCACGCTCGGTGGCGGCCAGCATCCAGCCGTTGGCGAACTCAGCGTCGGTCTGGAAGTAGCCCAGAGCGCGGCAGAGCATCAGAGCGGCCTGGGCAGTGGTAACAGGCTCGTTGGGGGCAAACTTGCCGTCGCCCACACCGGCCACGATGCCCAGAGAGGCGGCCAGGTTCACATAGCCCTGGGCCCACACGGGAACATCGGTAAACACGTCAGCACCAACAAACTGGCCGACGTTCAGGTTCTTGCCGTACAGAACATTGCAGATGATAACTGCCATCTCGGCACGGGTGACCACCTGGTCAGGATTGAAGTTGCCCTTATCGTCACCGGACATGACGCTAATGGCCTGCAGGAGATCGATGGCTTCCACGTTGTCAGCGGAGTCCACGTCGCCATAGCTCAAGGCGCTGGTTCCGACGACCATCATGCCCAGGAGCATGACGGAGGCCAGAGCCAGGCTGAGAGCCCGCTTCAGGTTTCTCATTGGAATTCCTCCTTTTAATTTCTGGTCCTCCGGTCTGTGCGGCCGGAAAGACCCACATGGAAAATCCGCCCCGGCTCAAACATCTCTTCAAAACAGGACGGAGCACCATCCCGCACGGCGCCAACCGTCAAAGAGTGAAAGGAAGCACTCACTCTTTTTCATGCGTAAGAAAGACAATACTCCGCCCTGCCCGAAGCAAAATGAAAGAGGGTGGTTTGGATTTTGCTCCCGTATTTTTCCCAAAATCCGACTTGTGCATTTCGGTGAAAAAACGGGCGAAAACAGGCGGTAGAGCCCCACTTTTCTCCGCAGAAAAGTATAACGCCCCTTGCACTCGAAAAAATGTAAGAATTTTCGGTAGGAAACCAGTGAAAATAGCCTGTTTTATGGTAAAAAAGTTGGCTTGGTAGACATTTGGTAGACACCCAGAAAATGGAAAAACGCGGAACCCTTGAAACACAAGGGTTCCGCGCCTTTTTTGGTAGACATTTGGTAGACATGGTCTAAAATTCCGGTAGACACTTGCCCCAAACAGAGAGGCGCGGCGCCTGGAAGATCCAAGCGCCGCGCCTTCTATATGGTTGGGGAAAAGAGAGGGGATTTGTCGAATCAGCCCAGATTCAGGGCTTCCTTGACCTTGGAAATGATGTGCGCGCCGATGTCGCGGGAAGCGTCCACGGTCTGAGCACCCAGGTGAGGCGTGACGATGAAGTTGTCACACTGGAACAGGGGGGAATCAAACCCCGCACCCTCGGTCAGGCCGCCGGCAGCCAGCTCGTTCTCCATAACGTCGGAGGCATAGCCGCCGATCTTGCCGGCCTTCAGGGCCTCGTACATATCCTGCTCGTTGACGATGCCGCCGCGGGCCATGTTCAGAACCACAGCGTCGTCCTTCATCTCAGCGATGGACTCGGCGTTGAACAGGTTCTTGGTTTCGGCAGTCAGAGGCATGTGAATGGTGACGAAGTCAGCCTGCTTGAGCACGTCCTTCACATCCAGACCAACGGCGTGCTCCTTCTCAAAGTCCTCGGGCTTCAGGTAGGGGTCATAGGCGACAACGGTCATGCCGAAGGCGCGGCCCAGCTCGCCCACGCGGCGGCCGATGCGACCGAAGCCCAGAATACCCAGGGTCTTGCCGCGCAGCTCACGGCCCACGAACTTATACTTGTCCCAGTTCTTGTTGACCTTCACGTCAGCGTTGGCGGGAATGGTGTGGCGGGACAGGTCCAGCATCTTGGAGATGGTCAGCTCGGCCACGGCGTTGGCGTTCAGGCCGGGAGCGTTGAAGACCTGGATGCCATTGGCCTTGGCAGTCTCCATGTCGATATGGTTCAGACCCACGGAGCAAACGCCGATGACCTTCAGGTTCTTGGCAGCGTCCAGGATGGTCTTGTTGATGGCGGGGTCAACGCGCATAATCAGCACGTCATAATCGTGAATCAGGGCGGTCAGCTCCTCCTGAGTGGGGAGCATCTTGGTGTCCACCTGCATATACTTGCTGAGTTCTTCGGCAATAGCGCTGTGAACGGCATCGATGATCAAACACTTCATAAAATAACACCCTTCCTTATAAAATCGGTTCTTGAGCCTGAGCCCCGCACCTGACGTGGTTTCGGCTCTGTTCCGCTTCTTATGGGTCCATTATGCCATATTTTTTCCCCGAGGAAAAGCACCTTTTTTGTGAGGGTTGCCACAACTATTTAACTGTGGTAAAATAACGGCGTCAAAATTTCGGCGCAGTGAGCCGTGGGTTTGGAGGGATGCGGGTGAACTTCCTGCATTTGCGCTATTTTCTGATGGTGGCCGAGGAGCTGAACATTACCCGGGCCGCCGAGCGTCTTTATATTTCACAGCAGTCCCTCTCCAACCATATCAGCAACATGGAGCGGGAGCTGGATGTGAAGCTGTTTACCCGTTCGCCAAAGCTGTCTCTGACCTATGCGGGCGATCTTCTGGTGCAGACGGCCACCCAGATTTTGGACCTGTATAGTCAGTACATGACCAAAGTGGGAGACATCAACCGGCACTATCTGGGTGTGCTGCGGGTGGGAATTTCTCATACCTGCGGACTGGCCCTGCTGCCGGTGGTGCTGCCCCAGTTCCGGAAGGAGTTTCCCATGGTGGAGTTCTCTTTGTATGAGGGGAACTCCACGCAGCTGGAGGACGCGCTGTCCCACGGGCGGGTGGACCTCATCATCTGTTTCCAGCCTATCATGATCGAGGGAGTTACCACCGTCCCGCTGACGGAACAGCGGCTGATGATGGTGGTGCCCAAGCCGTTTACAGAGCAGCGCTTCGGCATCCATGCCGAGGAGATCCGCCTGCAATATGCCAAGGGGGCGGACATCAGCGCCTTCCAGCAGTTCCCCTTCGTGCTGATTAAGCGGGGCAACCGGACCCGCAACATCGTGGACCAGTATTTCAGCCGCTACTATTTCAAGCCGCAGCTGATGCTGGAGACGGAAAATACCGTTACAACTCTGGCCATGGCTCAGGCCGGTATGGGAATCACCATCTGTCCCGAGCTCTTCCTCCGGGCCATCCCCAACGCTCCGGCGGACAGCGCGGGAGTGGACGTTTTCCCCCTCACCGACCCCTCTACCTTCAGTAAGTTGGTGGCCGGATACCGCCGGGACCGCTATCTGTCCCACTTTGGCGAACGGTTTATCGCTATGGCCCAGGATGCCATGTAACATTGTGAAATGGAAACGGCCTCCCGCAGTGCGGGAGGCCGTTTTATATTTGGAGACAGTTGTGACGTAATTTCCAGAAAATGTATAAAAATGTACGATTTTGTGCCCTTGCCCACCCATCATGAGGGAGCAGCGTGGAACACATTTTAGGGAGAAGCGAATTGCGCTTCCGAGAACGGCCACCATCCTTCCTCGCCGTAGGGGCGGATGTTCCCATCCGCCCGTCATACATATACAGGCGGAGGAGGAATTTCTATGGCTAGTGGTCAGACAGAGAATTATGGACTGAATCAGTGGGCGGCAGAGGATGCGGTGCTGCGGGAAGAATTTAATCGGGATAATTTGAAAATTGACATCGCCTTCAAAGGGATTCCACAAATTGTGACTGGTATCTATAAGGTACCACAGGAACAATTAGGAAAGCCTTATCATGTTTCGTTGGGGTTCCGTCCCAAATTGGTTTTGGTATGGAGAAATCAGGTGAGCGGATACGCTGTTTATCTGCTTTATTGCGCTATGGTTTTGGATGGATACCCTATTAAGGAGTACACCAGTAATATTTCACTCATGGAAATTGATGATGATGGATTTGTCGTCCAGCGTGTGATTTACAACGACAACAGCGCCTATTATCCAAGCCTATCTGAGGCATCGGAATATATGTATATGGCGGTTGGCTAAGGAACCAACCCCACAAAATTGCTCCCCGCACCCTTTATGGGTGCGAGGAGCAGTTTGTTACGGAAATATAAATAAATCCTAATTAGGCGTCAACCTGGAAACCGATGGTCATGGTAGCAGTAGTAGTACCATTCTCGGCGGTCACAGTGACGGTGATGCTGCTGGTGGCATCAGAAGCACCGCTAGCCTTAACGGTCGCAGAGCCACTGACAGCCCAGATACCTTCGTCAGCGCAGGTAATGTCAGTAATGGTGACAGTCTTACCGCCCTTGCCAGTCAGGTTCTTAATAATATGATTGTCGCTGTTAGCGTCCAACTCAGTAGTCAGTCCAGTGACCTTAGTCTCCACACCGTCAATCACATAGGTGAAGCCGGTAATCTTAGTGGTGGCCTTGATGTCCTCCACGATGATGACCTGGTCAGCAACCTTGGCGCTGTCGCTGGTCTTAGTCACATAAACCTTATCAGTGGCATCCTTGTTCACATTGGCAGCGTTCAGCTCGGTAACAGCGCCAGTGTGATCAATGTAGTACACCTCGGTCTTATCGTTGACAATGTAAGAAGCGGTATCAGTCTTCAGCACACCGCCGGTCACCTCAACGCCAACAGTGGCGGAGACGTTGGAGCTGTGGTTGGACAGCAGGGTGATAATGCCGTTGCTGTCGGTGGACATGACCTTGTACAGGGTGTTCACGGCAACAGCTGCATCGGCAGTGGTATCACCGTTGTTGTCAACAATGTTGGCAGTAGCCTCAGCCAGTTTCACCTGCTCCACCTTGCCGTTGACAATGGCGTTGAACAGATAGTAGGCATCGCCCTTGCCGGACGCAGATTCAGGAATGTAGGTGTAGCTCTTGGTATCGTAATTGTCACCAGTGCCGGGGATGTAGACATACTGGCCGTCAGCGCCCTGAATATTACTGGAAGTAGTGATGACATAAACATACTTGGCAATGCCATCGTCAGTATAGACCTTACAGTTGGTGGTAGTCAGGGTGTTAATGGTAGGCACGTTAGCGATACCGGTATAAACCTTGATTTCGGGATCGGACGCACTCTTGGTGTTCACCAGGAAGATGGTGCTGCTGTTGCCCACCTGACCAGTGGCAAACTCAGCTTTGTTGCCGGTCAGAGTGGAGCTGCCCAGATCGGCACTGCTCTTCTCGGTCAGCTCATACTTGCCCTTAGAATCAACCTTGTAAGTAACAAAGGCATTGTCAATGGCGGTGGTGGTGGTGTCGTGGTCAGCGGAAACCTTGGCAGTCCCGCCACCGGTGGTCGGAACAGCGTCCTTGCCGTCAACCTTGGAAACGGTAACAATCTTGTTGGTACCGTCGGGCATCAGCAGACGAACCTGGCCATAGCTGGTCTGACCCAGCTCGGTGCCGGTGACCCAAGCGGACTCCAGAACAAAGGCGTAGTTGTCGGTGGCCTTGTCGGTGTTCTTCTCAGCCTTGATGATGTTGTTGGCACCATCCAGGTAGAAGGTGTACTCGTTGGTGTAGTCGTTGCTCCAGCTGTTGTTGGCGTTGGCCAGACCGGAAGTGGCATAGGCGGTGCCGTTCAGAACCAGCTTGCTGCCATCCTGCATGCCGGAAACAGTGCCAGTGACAGAGGCGGCCTTGGTGATGTAGGTGGTAACCTTGCCGTCACCATTGTTGTCAGTGCCCTTGTAAGCCAGAACCACGTCGCCCTTCTTCAGGCCCTCATAGCCAACCACGGTCTCGGTGGTGTTGGCAGCAACATAGCCGCCCATGCCGGTGATGCCGGGAACGATGACGCGGGTCTCGTTGTCCACAACCTTAGTGGCGGCGTCGGCGGTCAGGGTGTAAACGGTGGGCTCAATGACTACAACACGGTCAACCTGGTTGGCAGTTGTAGCGTTCATATAGAACTCGACGGTAGAGCCAACCTTCAAAGTATAAGTCTTGGCAACGGCAACCGCACCGTTCACAGAAACGATAGTGCCGCCGTTGGCGTAGGTGTAGGTCTTCTTCAGCACGTCGGTGACATACTGAGCCACAGTCTTGCCGGACTTATTGACCACGGCCACATTGGTAGCCTCGTTGGCAGAGAAAGCAACGTTCTTGCCCTTATAGGTCCACTGCTTGCCGGGACGATTGAAGTCATCACGCTGACCGGCGTTCAGCTTCAGGTCGCCCTTGTAAAGCTGCTCACCCAGCTGAACGGCGTAAGAGGTGGTGCCGGTGACCATGGCATCGCCGAAATCATCGGCATAAGAAGCAGTGCTCAGCACGTCCTCATACTTGACCTCGCCAATAATGGTGACGTCGCCGGTGATAATGGTGGAGCCGCTCTTGACAGCCTCAACGGTGGTAGCCTTCAGGGTGTTCAGAGCAATCTGAGCCACGTCGTTGCGGGTCATAGCAACAGTAGCACCGGAGGCAATACCCTTGAACAGGTCAATTTTGGAGCCCTGCTTCACGGTGGCCAGCTGCCAGTCGCCGCCGAAGTCGCTGGCGTACTGGAAGTAACCCAGAGCCTTCATCATCATCAGAGCGGCCTGGGCAGTAGTGACGGAATCATTGAAGCCGAACTGCTTGTCGTTGTAACCAGCGGCAATGCCGTTGGCCAGACAGGCGGCCACAAAGCCCTTGCCCCAGTCGGGTACGTCGGTGAAGGTCAGGGTAGTGCCAACATAGTCGTTGACATCCAGACCCAGCATGTTGGTCATGACCACGGCCATCTCGCCGCGGGTGACCTTCTGGTCGGGGTTGAAGTTGCCGTTGGTGTCGCCAGTCATGACGCCAATAGCCTTGATGACCTCAATGGCCTCCACGTTGTCAGCGGAGTCCACATCGGCATAGCTCGCGGCGCCGGTGCCGACCACCATCATGCCCAGGAGCATGACGGAAGCCAGAGCCAGGCTGAGAGCCCGCTTCAGGTTTCTCATTGGAATTCCTCCTTTTAATATTTGGTCCTCCAGTATGTAACTTTTTGGACCGTTTTCCGGGCTTCCAGACCCGGAATTCGGGTTTCAGGGAACTTTTCCGGCTTTTTAGACCAGTATAACGCCCCTTGCATTGCGAAAAATGTGAGAATTTCAGCCCGGAAACGGCAAAAACAGCTTGTTTTATCGTAAAAAAGTTGCCTTGGTAGACATTTGGTAGACACCCAGAAAATGGAAAAACGCGGAGCCCTTGAAACACAAGGGTTCCGCGCCTTTTTTGGTAGACATTTGGTAGACATGGGGCAAAACGGCCGCTGAACGGGTCCGCCCCGGGTAGAAGGAAATCAGATTATTCCAGCCCCTCCAATTCCTTGAGCCACAGCTCCGACACGGCGTCGCTGGGCATCCGCCAATCCCCGCGGGGGGACAGGGACACCGAGCCTACCTTGGGACCGTCGGGCAGGCAGGAGCGTTTGAACTGCTGGACAAAGAAGCGGCGGTAGAAGTTCTTGAGCCACTTGAGAATGGTGGCCCGGTCATACTGTCCGCCCAGGGCGTACAGGGCCAGCCGATACACCTTCCGGGGGGAGAAGCCCCACCGCACCGCGTAGTAGAGATAGAAGTCGTGGAGCTGATAGGGCCCCACCAGATCCTCCGTCTTCTGGGCGATCTCCCCCTCCTTGGGGGGCAGCAGCTCGGGGGAGACGGGGGTGTCCAGAATGTCCAGCAACACGGCGGACAGCTGGGGGTCGGTGCTCTGGGCCTGCCGGGCGGCGTAGGCCACCAGGTGGCGGACCAGGGTCTTGGGGATGCCGGCGTTGACGCCGTACATGGACATATGGTCTCCGTTGTAGGTGGCCCAGCCCAGGGCCAGCTCGGAGAGGTCGCCGGTGCCGATGACCATGCCGCCGGTCTGGTTGGCGATGTCCATGAGCACTTGGGTGCGCTCCCGGGCCTGTCCGTTTTCAAAGGTGACGGACAGGTCCTCCATGGACTGGCCGATGTCCCGGAAGTGGACCTTCACCGCCTCGCCGATGTCCACGGTGCGGAAGGAGGTTCCGATGCGCTCGGCCAGCACCTGGGCGTTGGACTTGGTGCGGGCGGTGGTGCCGAAGCAGGGCATGGTGATGGCAATGATGTCGGTCATGGGCCGCTGGAGCAGGGCCATAGCCCGGGCGGTGATGAGCAGGGCCAGGGTGGAGTCCAGCCCGCCGGACAGGCCCACCACGGCGGTTTTGGCGTGGGCGTGGGCCAGCCGCTTCTTGAGGCCCAGAGCGGCGATGGTGAGAATCTCCTGGCAGCGCTCGTCCAAGTGGCCGCCGTCCTCCGGGACAAAGGGGTTCTGGGAGACAGGGCGGGTGAGGGCGGTGTCCGTCACCTCCAGGGAGAAGGAGCTGAAGTCCATCCGCTCCTGTCCGGCGGCGGGGAAGGTGGTGTTGCGGCGGCGCTCAAAGGCCAGGCGCTGCACGTCCACCTCGGTGACGGTGAGGCCGGAGGCAAAGCGCTCCTCGGCCAGCACGGTGCCGTTTTCCGCGATGATGTTGTGTCCGGCAAAGACCAGGTCGGTGGTGGACTCCCCCTCTCCGGCGTCGGCGTAGAGGTAGCCGCACAGCAGCCGACCGGACTGCCCCGCCACCAGGGAACGGCGGTAGCCCGCCTTGCCCACCGTCTCGTTGGAGGCGGAGAGGTTGAGGATCAGGGTGGCCCCGTGGGTGGCAAGGGTGACGGAGGGGGGCACCGGGGCCCACAGGTCCTCGCAGATCTCCGCGCCGATGGTGAGCTCGGGCAGCGTGTCACACTGGAAGAGCTGATTCTTGCCCAGAAAGACCTCTTGGCCGCAGAGGGTCAGGCAGAGGAATTCCGCCTCCGGGGCGGGCTCAAACCAACGCTTCTCGTAAAATTCGCCGTAGTTGGGCAGGTGGGTCTTGGGCACCAGGCCCAGCAGCTCCCCGCGGCAGAGGAGGGCGGCGCAGTTGTAGAGCTTGCCCCCGGCCCGCACGGGCAGGCCAACCGCCAGGAAGAGGTCCAGCTCCTCCGTAGCCGCCAGCACCTGGCCCAGGGCCTCCTCCGCGCCCCGGAGCAGGGTGTCCTGCAAAAACAGGTCGCCGCAGGTGTACCCGGTCAGGCACAGCTCCGGCAGGCACAGCACCTTGACGCCCTGCTCCGCCGCCTGGCGCATGAGGGCAATACAGGCCTGGGCATTGTGGGCGCAGTCGGCCACCCGGATCTCCGGAGTGCCTACGGCCACTTTGACAAATCCGTCCCGCATGTCGGAAAACCTCCCTTGGAAGTGAATGATTCGTAATTCGGCGTTTGCCGTCTGTTTTCGGAACCTATCATACCGTAAATTTGTGGGAAATACAAGGGGACAGCCCCGGAAGGCAGGGCCTCCGGGGCTGTGTTTTTTCTTTTTGAAATTATTCCACTCCGCCCCGCTCCAGGGCGGACCGGACGTTTGAGGAGAAGGCGTCCCAGGTCTCCGGCTCCCAGCTGTCGAAGGGAGGGGAGAACTCGTGCTGGAAGGAGCCCCAGCGAGCAACGGAACCGTCCTCCGCCCGCTCCACGGCCAGATAATAATTGCCGCCGGGGTGATAGCGCAGCTGGCTGTCCACCCAGGGAGCGCCCGCCCAGGGGGCATTGAACAGGTCATCCACCACAAAGCCGAAGTCGTAGGCATAGAGCTCCACGTTCTCCCCCAGGCTTTCGGGGAGGGCGGGCTGTTCCAGACGGGTGAGCTGGACCTCCAGATAGGATGCCCCATAGTCTCCCGCATACCCCGGCGTGCGCCACAGGTCCAGAGTGTCCGAAAGTGCCTCATTCATGACCGACAGGACCTCCGAATCGGTGACAGAAACAACCTGGGTGCTGTCGGTGGCGGTGCGGATGAGCTGGTACAGCTTGGTACAGCCATTCAGGCAAATCGGCTCCGTGACGCTGATTTGGTCCTCCGCCCGCCCTGCGTGGAGGGAAATGGTCTCACCGTCTGTGAGCTGGAGCTCCAGCGCCCACAGGCCGTAGTCCAGAACGTCTTCATCGCTGTATACCTTCTCCTCCACCAGAGGCTGACCGGCGGCAATCTGGATGAGCTGGGCCAGTTCCTCACGGTCCAAACGATCCAACCAGCCGGAGGTCACCGGGCCGCCAGAGAAAGAGATTGCTGCAATGTCCTCTGCACGGAGGGTAGACATGGTCTCCAGAATATGATCTGCGGTGTCTTCTACGCGGCCCAAAAGGGTTACCTGTCCATCCACCACGTTCATATACCAATAGGCGGGATATTGAGCGCTGGACAGACCGGTGAGGAACAGCAAATCTGCCTCAGGAATGACCACGTCCGGGGTCAGGGGCAGGGTGTAATAGGTGTGGTCGCTGTCGTAGCCCTCTCCGGTACAGGGGTCTACAGAGATGGTGTCTCCGTCCTCCAGGAGCTGGACACCTCCCATGCCCGCGGCGTACACCGCGCCGCAATAGCCGGTGAAGTCCAGGTCAGGGGCGGAGAGGGCCAGATAGGCAGTGGAGGCCAGCTGGACCCGGACGGCCTCGTTTCCATCCACTTCCACTTCGCCCAGGGTGCCGGCCTGGGTCATGGAGACGGAGAACTGAATTGTAGAGGCGGGAATGGAGTAGGTTTCCCCCTCATAGGTGTGGCGGAACTGAACGTCCTCGCTGAGGGAGACCGTGCGGGGCTCCTCCGCCGCCATACCGTCCTCCCCCCAAATCCACTCCGACAGCGCCTCCTCATCGGCAATGAGCCCCTGGGACAGGGGGTAGTAGGTGACGGTGCGTGCCTCCAGGTCTATGCCCGCAATCCAGGCCCCGTCCCCCTCTGGGGTACTGGCTCTGGTCTGGCAGCCCACCAGGCTCCCGGCCAGCACCACCACAACCAGGACCGCCGCCATGGCAATCCGGCCCCGGCGCTTGGGAGCGGTGTCCATCATGGCCTTGAACCGGGCAAAGACCTCCTTCTTGTCCCCGGAAAAGCCGGTGGTCAGCCGGGAGAGGCCCCGGTCCCCGGCGGTCATCTGGTCCAGAATGGCCTGGCCATAGGCCCGGCGTCCCGCCGCATCCCGGTCCTTCAAAAGATTATAGTCACAGCAAAGCTCTATCTCCCGGTGAAGCTGGCGCACCAGCAGCCACACCATGGGGTTAAACCAGTGGACGGCCCGGGCCAGGGAGGCCCACAGGAGCTGAGCAGTATCGTGGGATTTCAGGTGGGTGAGCTCGTGGGCCAGTGCGGTGTCCAAAGAGCCCTGAGGCATCCCCTCGGGCAGCAGAATCGCCGGATGGAGAAAGCCCATGAGCAGAGGGGTGTGGACCAGGGAGCAGCGGTAACATTCTACCTCCCGCTCCAGGCCTACTACCTGTTTCTGCGCCTCCAGGGCGGCCAGGTTCTCTGGCCCGGCAGGGGTGCTCCACCGCAGGCAGCGGCGGCGGAAGAGGCGGTAGCGGACAAGCCCGCCTGCAAAGAGCAGAACGGCCACAACGGTATAAACCAGATAGACCACGCCTGTCCAGTGGACAGTGTAGGTGGTCGTTCCATCCACCGTGACGGAGCGCAGGTAGTCGTTGTCCCGGATGGTCACATCCTGACCCTGGGCGTCCTCATAGTGGACGTAGTGCCGGTACCACATATTCCCGTCCTCTGTCATGGTCACGGTACCGCCCGAGCTGCCGCGCCCCGCTGCCACAATATTTTCGTTGTCCCAGGCATAGTCGTTCACCCGGTCATAGGCCCCGTCCACCACGACCTGGGGGGTGTCCAGCTCAATGGGGGAGGGAATCACAGCCGTGAGGAAGGACCGGGCGGGCAGGTAGAGAAACATGACCACCAGCAGCCAGGTCCAGACCTGCCGCCACCAGGTGGGGGCAAACCGCCCGTCCAATGCCCGGCGCAGCAGGAGCAGCAGGGCAATGACCACCCCGAAGCCCAGGCTTGTGGAGATGAGATGGGCCAGATTTTCCGCCATGTCAGTCCTCTCCTTTCTTCAGCAGGGCTTGCAGCGCCTTCACGTCCTCTGAGGTCAGCTTGGTCTCCGGGGCCAGAGCGGCCACCAGGCTGGACAGGGAGCCGCCGTGGAGCCGGTTGAGGAAGGAGCGGCTCTCAGCGGCCAGGTAGTCCTCCCGCAGCACCTTGGGGGTATAGACGTTGGCCCGGCCCTCCTTCCGGCCCTCCACAAAGCCACGCTCCTCCAGCCGGGAGAGAAGCTTGATGAGGGTGGGGGCCTTCCAGTCCCGGCTGAGCTTTTCCGCGATGTCCGCCGTGTGGGCCGGGTAGTGGTCCAGAGCCCACAGGGCCTGCATCACCTCCAGCTCCGCGTCTGGCAGGTGGGTCAGAGCTGCCATAGGGGTCACCTCCATTTTAGACATTTGTCTATCTATCTGCTTTTATTTTACATTTGTCTAAATAAGCGGTCAAGAGGTGCGGATGAACTTTTTCACATTCTGCGAAATGGACAAAAAAGCGGCCGTCCCTTTGGACGGCCGCTTGGTGCAGCGAAATATTAAGATAAGGATGGCACTCAGCTGACGGAGACGTAATCACTGGACACATAGCCGGTGACGCCGCCGCCGATGTCCACCTTGTACCAGCCGGAGCCGGCATCTTCCAGAATGATAATCTTGTCGCCGTTCTTGACGCTGGCGATCTTGTCATAGGAGGAGCCGGGGCCGGAGCGGACGTTCAGACCGTTTCCGGCGTTGGTGATGGTAGCGGTGGTGTTGGGGGTCACGGAACCGCCGGTGCTGCCGCCGGTGGAGGTGCCGCTGTTTCCGTCGGTGGACGTGCCGGAACCGGAAGAGGTGTTGGCGGGCTTGCAGTGGACGTCACAGGTGACGGTGACAGAGCCCACGGAGGCGGTGATCACCGCCTTCTGCTTTTCCGTGCCCTGGTTCACGTTCTTCACGTTGCCATACTCGTCCACGGTGGCCAGAGAGGTGTCACTGCTGGACCAGGTGACGGTGGCGGTGGCGCCCGCGGGGGCCAGGGTGGCGGTGAGCTGGGTGGTCTCACCCGGCTGCAGGGTCATATCGGTCTTATTCAGGGTGATGGAGGTAACCGTGGTACCTGTCTCGCCCTGGGACTGGCTGCCCGAGCTGCTCTGGGAGCCGGAGGAGCTGCCGTCAGCGGAGACGTCGCCGTCCGAGGATGTGTCCGAACCGGAAGCGTCGGAGCCGCTGGCGTCCGAGCCGTTGGAGCTGCTCTGGCTGGTGCTGACGTCGGAGCCCGCGCTGTTGCTGCCGGTAATCAGGGGGGCGATCCGGGTAAAGACGATAAACAGGGCTGCAATGATCAGCACCAGAGAGATGACCAGCCCCACCAGCTGCACAGGGTGTACCTGTCGGCTGCCGCCGCCGGCCACCCGCCGCCCGCCGATGCCGGTGCGGCCGGGGCGCTCGTCGCAGAAGGGACAGCGCTTATAGGTGCTGGAATAGTCCTCGCCGCAGTTTTCACACCGGATCATGTCCGGGCGGCGGATGGGAGTCTGTCTTTGAGAAACGGGTGCTTTGCCCGAGGAAGACTGCCGGGAGGCCGTCTGCTTTTTGGAGACGGTCTTTTGATCAGAAGAAGCACGCCGGGAGGGCTGCCGTTTGTCTGCCATGTCCATACCTCCACATGTAAAGCGGTTTAACATCCTGCCAAGGCAGGATTACTTTTATTGTATAAGAATTTTTCCGCTCCGTCAACGAAAAAAGGCGAAATAACAAAATGTTCATAATTTTATGTCTACTTCCGCCCTCCCTTGACCGTCCTCTCGTTTTTTCATATAATAATACCTGCTGAATACCCTGCGCCGTCCAGGCGCCGGACCGACAGGAGGGGTACGCCGTGGGGGGGACTATCACCGCCACCGAGGCCCATAAACAGTACAATGAGGCCATTACCGCCTTTCGCAAGCTGATTCCCGACCCCGCTCTGCGCATGACCTTCAGCCGTCAGGTGGACGGCTACATGCGTCAGTATGTGCTGGGCGTGTGGCAGGCGGACAACGCCAGCTCCATCACCCCCCGCCACGTGGAGTTCTATAACGCCATCTACTCCGCCGGAAATCCCGTGCCCTCCGCCCTCTACTGGGAGGTGGCCACCGGAGTGGCCTCCTTTGACCTGTTCCGGCCCCCGGCCTTTTTTGAGGACCTGCGCCGCTATGACCGGATGCGGGGCACAAGCCTGGCAAGGCGATTTGCCGACCAGCTGACCCTCATTCTGCTGCTCTTCGCGGCGGTGGACGATCTGGTGAGCGAGAGCGAGGCGGGCTTTGTGAACGCCTGCAGCGACACTCTCATTGCCCTGTGCGACCAGGACGGCCTGCGGCCCGACCGCCCCGCCCTCAACGCCGGGGACTTTGTCTCCCGGCCCTCCCCACCGCCCCCTGTTCCCACCGCCCCCGCCGCCCCTCAGAAGAAGGAGGAGGCCGCGCCCCAGAAGACGGAGGAGAAGCGGGCGGAAGAGGAGCCTCCCAAGCTGGAGGACGTTCTGGCGGAGCTGGACGGGCTGTGCGGGCTGGAGAAGGTCAAGAAGGACGTAAAGAGCCTCATCAACCTGGTGAAGGTGCGCAAGCTGCGCCAGGAGGCGGGCCTGCCCGTCCCGCCCATGTCCCTGCACCTGGTGTTTCTGGGCAATCCGGGCACCGGAAAGACCACCGTGGCCCGGCTGCTGGCCAAAATCTACCGCTGCATCGGCGTTTTGAGCAAGGGCCAGCTGGTGGAGGTGGACCGCTCCGGCCTGGTGGCCGGCTTTGTGGGCCAGACCGCCCTGAAAACCCAGGAGGTGGTCCAGAAGGCCATCGGGGGCGTGCTGTTCATCGACGAGGCCTACGCCCTGGTGAACCAGGAGAACGGCAACGACTTCGGCCACGAGGCCATCGAGGTGCTGCTGAAAAACATGGAGGACCACCGGGACGACCTCATCGTCATCGTGGCAGGCTACACCGGCCCCATGGAGAAATTCATTCACGCCAACCCCGGCCTGGAATCCCGGTTTAACAAGTATTTCTTCTTCGAGGACTACGACGGCGGTCAGCTCATGGAGATTTTCCAGTCCATGTGCCGGAAAAACGGCTACCAGCTGTCAGCGGAGGGAGAGGCCTGGGTCCGGGAGGACCTGAAGGAGCTCTACGAGAACCGGGACGAGAACTTCGGAAACGCCCGGGACGTGCGCAATCTCTTTGAGAAGGCGGTGGCCCGCCAGTCCGACCGGGTGGCCCAGTTGGAGGCACCCACCAAGGAGCAGCTCATGGAGCTGCGCCCCGAGGATTTGAAAGACCCGGAGCCTGTGGCTTCGGAACCAGATACAGAGGAGGAACCGATCAAATGAAAATTCTGTTTGACCAGATGGAAGAGAAGGTTTTGCCCGAGTTCAAGGGGGGCACCGGAGCGCTGAACGCCCGGATGCACACCGACGAGAACAACAAGATTATGCGGGGCAGACTGGCCCCCGGCAGCTCCATCGGCCTTCACACTCACGACACGGGCAGCGAGATCATCTACATCCTGTCCGGAACCGGCAAGGTGCTCTATGACGGGGAATACGAGACCCTAGCCCCCGGAGACTGCCACTACTGCCCCATGGGCCACAGCCACAGCCTCATCAACGACAGCGACGGGGACCTCACCTTCTTCGCCGTGGTCCCTGAGCACCCGGCCAAGTAAGGAGAACCATGAGAATTGCCTTTTACACCCTGGGCTGCAAGGTCAACCAGTATGAGACCCAGGCCCTGGAGCAGCTGGCCCAGACCCGGGGCCACACCCTGGTCCCCTTTGAGGGGGAGGCGGACGCCTACGTCATCAACACCTGCACCGTCACCGCGGTGAGCGACAAGAAGTCCCGCCAGATGATCCGCCGGGCCCGGAAACGGGCGCCGGAGGCTCTGGTGGCGGTGTGCGGCTGCTATCCCCAGACCCACCCCGGCGACATGGAGGGGCTGGAGGTAGACCTGGTGGCGGGCACCGGAGACCGCACCGGCTTTGTGGAGCTGCTGGAGCGCACCTGGCAGGAGCGCCAGCCGCTCTCCGCCCTGGACGACCCCTTCTGCCGCCGCATCTTTGAGGTACTTCCTCCCGGCGGGCTGGAGGGACGGACCCGGTGCATGCTGAAGGTGGAGGACGGCTGCGTCAACTTCTGCTCCTACTGCATCATCCCCTACGCCCGGGGTGCCATCCGCTCCCTGCCCCTGGACAAGGCCCGGGAGCAGGCGGCCGCCCTGGCGGCGGAGGGCTACCGGGAGCTGGTGCTCACCGGCATTGAGATCTCCTCCTGGGGCCACGAATGGAGGGACGGATCCACCCTCATGGACCTCATCGAGGCCGTGTGTCAGGCGGCGCCCCAGTGCCGGGTGCGGCTGGGTTCCCTGGAGCCCCGGACGGTGACGGAAGACTTCTGCCGGCGGGGGGCGGCCCTGCCCAACCTGTGTCCCCACTTCCACCTGTCCATGCAGTCGGGCTGCGACACGGTGCTGAAGCGGATGAACCGGAAGTACGACACCGCCCGGTTCTACGAGAGCGTCGCCCTGCTGCGGCAGTACTTTGACCGGCCCGGCATCACCACCGACCTCATTGTGGGTTTCCCCGGGGAGACGGAGGAGGAGTTTGGGGAGACCCTGGACTTTCTCCGCAAATGTACCTTCTCCGCCATGCACATTTTCCCCTACTCCAAGCGGCCCGGCACCCCGGCGGCCAAGATGCCCGGCCAGGTGCCCAACGCCGTGAAGGAGGAACGGGCCCACCGGGCCGCGGCAGTGGCCGCGGAGCTGGAGCGGGCCTATCTGACCGAGTGGGTGGGCCAGTCCCTCCCCGTCCTCTTTGAGGAGGAGCGGGACGGGCACTGGCGGGGCTACACCACCCGCTATACCGAGGTCCGGGTGGACAGCAAGGAAAACCTCCACAACCAGCTGCGCACCGTGCGCCTGGAGCGGGTGGAGGATAACGCCCTGGCAGGACATTTGGAAGACTAAAAAAACCGCTTCACGGACAACGTGCCGTGAAGCGGTTTTCTTATTGCGGTTCCTCTTCCTCCCGGGGGTCGGGCAGGTCAATATAGATGGGCTCATGGCCGGTGGAGTCCACATAGCGCAGCAGGTCCTCCCGCCCAAGGCGCAGGGTGGAGGTGGAGATGCCCGGGTGGCCGCTGATAAATTCGTCGGCCAGCAGCGCCCGGTCAATGACCAGCTGCACCTTGTGCTCCGTGTCAAAGAGAAGCTCCAGGGCGGAGACGGAGCCGGGAATGGTCTGAAGGTACTGCTTCATGTGTCCCTCGTCGGCAAAGGACAGCCGGGCGCAGCCCAGCTGGGCGGAGAGGTACTTGGTCTTGAAGGGCTTGTCCCCCGGCATCATGAGGAGGTAAAACTGGGTCTGCTGGCGGTTGCACAAAAAGAGGTTCTTGCAGATTTTGGCTCCCAGAAGGGACTCGATTTGCAGACAGGCCTCCATGGTGTCGGCGTGCTCGTGGTCCATCCGCAGGTAGGGGATGTTCAGCTCCTCCAGGCGGTCGTAGACCGCCAGCTCCTGGGGAATGCGGTCATCGGTGGGACGGCCGGTGTAGACAGTGGGATTGATATACATGTCCATTCTCCTTACAAAACCGTGATTCGTCCCTTCATCATAGCACAAAGGGTCCACCCTGGTAAAGGGACCGGGGCCGGGCGGAAAAATTTTTGTCCCCGGCAGCCCCTTGTGGTACAATAGGGGACACAGAACGGAAACAGGAGGCGGGCGTATGTATACCTATGGTCTGGGCCAGACCCTGTCACTGCTGGAGGGAGCGCCGGCGCCGGGGACGGCGGCGGTCTATGTGCTCACCTCCGAGGAGCTGGCCCGGCACCCCCAGCTGCCCGGGCTGGAGGGCGTGCTCCACCATACCCCCAGTGCCCGGGATGCCCGGGTGTGCAAGGCGGAGGTGCGCCGGGACTGCATGAGCGGTACAGTGGTGGTCCCCCGCCGGGGCCGGGAGGGGGACCGGGTGGCCTTCGGCTACCTGCTCACCGGGGACCGGGTGGTGCTGTGCGATGACACCGGGACGGCCCATGCCATCCTCAAGCGCCTTGGAAAGGAAAAACGGTGGCGGGAGAACGGGCCGGGGCGGTTCTTCTGTGAGTTTCTGGAGCAGCTGCTGGCCCGGGATCTCCACCACCTGGAGGAACTGGAGGACCAGCTGGCCCAGCTGGAGGACCAGGTGCTTGCAGGGGAGCTGGAGGGCTTCAACGCCGCCCTCTCCCCGCTGCGGAAGCAGGCACTGGGCTGGCTTCGGTACTACACCCAGCTGGACGGGGTGGCCTGCGAGCTGGAGAGCGACGAGGCGGGCCTCTTTTCCGCCGAGGAGCAAGGGCTGTTCCACATGCTGGAAAAGCGGCTGGCCCGCCTGCGGGACGAGGCCCAGCTGCTGCGGGAGTACTGCGTGCAGGTGCGGGAGCTCTTTCAGGCGGAGCTGGACATCCGGCAAAACCGCATCATGAAGATTCTCACCGTGGTCACCACCGTCTTTCTGCCCCTGTCCCTGGTGGCTGGGTGGTACGGCATGAACTTTACCGGCATGCCCGAGCTGAGCTGGACCTATGGCTATCCGGCGGTCATCGCTGCCAGCGTGGTCATTGTTCTGCTCACCCTCTGGATTATGAAAAAGAAGAAATTCTGGTAAACGAAACCGGCCCCGGGCATTGCCCGGGGCCGGTCTGTTCTTCTGATGCTCAGCGCAGCCGCTCCTCCACCAGATGGGAGAAGGCCTGGAAAGCGTTGGGGACGGCGTATACCTGCTGCAGCTCCGCCCGGTCGGCCCACACCCAGCCCTCCGGCAGGGCGTCGCCCTCCGCCTCCAGCACCTGGGCGGTCATGTGCCACTCGATGTGGGAGAAGATGTGCTTGCCCGTGCCGCCCCGCTGGGCAGAGCCGGAGAGGCCCCAGTGCCCGGGCCAGTCGGTGCCGTCAGCCAGCTCGTTGGGGTACTCCCACAGTCCGGCCAGCAGGCCTCGGCCGGGGCGGCGGCGCAGAGCCACCTTGTCCCCGTGAAAGACCAGCCAGACGGTGCGTTCCTCCACCCGCCGGGCCTTCTTGGCCGCCTTCACCGGCAGCTCACCGGTGCGGTCCTCCAGGTGCGCCCGGCAGAAGGAGGCCGCCGGACAGCGGTCACAGAGAGGCGCCCCGTTGGGCAGACAGACGGTGGCGCCCAGCTCCATCATGGCCTGGTTGAAGTCCCCCGGAGCGTCTACCGGAATGAGCTCCGCCAGGGCGGCGGTGACCTTTTTCTTCATGGCCGGGGTGGAGATGTCCCCCGGGTCCCCGGTGATTCGGGCCACCACCCGCAGCACGTTGCCGTCCACCGCCGGAGTGGGCAGGCCGAAGGCAATGGAGGCGATGGCTCCGGCGGTGTAGTCCCCCACCCCGGGCAGGGCGTGGATGGCATCATAAGTATTGGGGAATAGGCCGCCGTGCTCCTCCACAATTTGCCGGGCGGCCTTCTGCAGGTTGCGGGCCCGGCTGTAATAGCCCAGCCCCTGCCACAGCTTCATCAGCTGATCCTCCGGCAGAGCGGCCAGGGCCTCCACCGTGGGGGCCGCCTCCAGAAAGCGGCGGTAGTAGTCCAGCACCGCCGCCACCCGGGTCTGCTGGAGCATGATTTCCGAAATCCACACCCGATAGGCGGTGGGATGGCTGCGCCAGGGCAGCGTCCGGGCGTGTTCCCGGTACCAGAGAAGCAGCGGAATGGGCAGCTGCCCAAGTGGTGTATCCATAGTGTCCTCCTTGTGTCCGCCCCCGGCCCCTGTATCCTCCGGCAGGCGGTGTCTTTCTATTATACTGTCCCCCGGCCTCCGCCGCAAGTGGGAGAAAGATGGACCACTATATAGCTATTTAATTATAATATACATAATGAATTTGGGAATGGTATTTCCAGGCCCCAGATGTTAAAGTTTTAACAGAACAAAAGTTAAAAAATTAACGATATGCCATCTGCCGCTCTTGTGGTATATCGGAGATGATAACCTTTGTTCGTGATCATTCCTTTTTCATCCATCCTTCCAGATCAACCAGAAAGGGGCACCCCGCAGGGGTGCCCCTTTCTGGTTGTTGCGTTATGCCTCTTAAACCGCCGCTGACAAACAGGGCCGCCCCGAAGGGCGGCCCCGGAAAGACGGTTATTGCTTGCTGTGCAGCTGGGACAGGGTCTCAATGATCTCGTAGACCAGGCCGTCGCAGTGGTCCTTGCGGGCCTCGCCCCGCTCATGGGCGGCCTTCAGCAGGGTGGCGCAATCGGTGGCGCCGTGCTTCTGGCGGAAGGTGCGGAGTAGTTCCCGGGCCTCCTGCTCTCCGTAGCCCAGACCGCCCAGCACCATCAGTGCGCCGGACAGGGCGCCGCAGGTGGCGCCGTGGAGCATGCCGGAGCCAAAGTGGGAGCCCAGAGCCTGGGCCTGCTCCGGAGTAAGGCCCATCTCCTGGGCAAAGGGCATAATCACAGACTGGCAGCAGTTGTAGTGATTCTGGGTGTCGGTGCGCAGGGCGCGAACGTGTTCCATGTGGTTCATAATGTGGTTCCTTCTCTCTTTCTCAGATTACTTTACCTTGTCAATGATCATCTGCTCGTAGCGCAGATAGGTGTAGCCCGCCTTTTCGTACAGGTGGACGGCCCCCTGGTTGACGTGGTTGACCTCCAGGCGGAGGCGGCGGGCGCCGGGGTAGCTCTGCTCAATCCAGTTGAGGATGTCCAGTCCCAGGCCCTTCCCCCGGAATTCGGGCAGCAGGTAGATCTCCTCCAGGAAGACGCACCGGCCGCCCACCTCGGCGGAGTAGCACAGGGTGATATAGAGGTAGCCCGCGGGCTGTCCGTCCCAGGAGATGAGCACACCCCGCAGCAGCGGCTCCGTGGCGTCGGCAGCGTCCCGGAAGGTGTGCTCCAGAATGGACTCGTCCACCGGATGGAGAACGGCGTCGGTCTGGTAGAAGTCCCGCACCATGGGCAGGATGAGGTCGTGATCCTGGGGGGTAATGTCGCGGAAGCTGAGCATGATAAAACTCCTTTTCTCATTTAGTTGAAAATATCCGGGGTGTCGGCAAAGAGCTGCCGCACCCGGGCAAGCACAGGTCGGTTCTCCGGCCGCTGCAGGGCCGGGTCCTCCGCCAGCAGGTCACGGGCGGCCTGCTGGGCCTGGGTCAGAAGGCGGGTGTCCCCCGCCAGGTCGGCAATCTTCAGCTGCGGCAGGCCGTGCTGCCGGCTGCCGAAGAAGTCCCCCGGCCCCCGCAGCTTCAAATCCTCCTCGGCGATGCGGAAGCCGTCGGTGGTGGAGGAGAGCACCCGTAGCCGCTGCATGGACTCGGGATTGCGGGTGGAGGTGACCAGCACGCAGTAGGACTGGTGCTTTCCCCGGCCCACCCGGCCCCGGAGCTGGTGGAGCTGGCTGAGGCCGAAGCGGTCGGCATTTTCGATGATCATCAGGGAGGCGTTGGGCACGTCCACCCCTACCTCCACCACGGTGGTGGCCACCAGCACCTGGATGTCTCCCTTGGCAAAGGCGGCCATCACCGCCTCCTTTTCCCTGGGGCGCAGCTTGCCGTGGAGCACCCCCAGGCGCAGGTCGGGAAAGACATCCTTCTGCAGCTGGGCGGCGTAGCTGGTCACCGCCTTCAGATTGAGGGCGGGATGCTCCTCGCCGGGGAGAGCGGCGTCGGGGTTGTCTTCCACCGCCGGGCAGATGAGATAGACCTGCCGGCCCTGGGCCACCTGCTGGCGGACAAAGTTATACATCCGCTCCCGCTTGTCCTCCCGGATGATATAGGTCTCCACCGGAGTGCGGCCGGGGGGCAGCTGGTCAATGACCGATACGTCCAGATCCCCGTAAATCATGAGGGCCAGGGTGCGGGGAATGGGGGTGGCCGACATGACCAGCACATGGGGGGCTCCCTCCGCCGCCCCTTTGGCGGCCAGGGCGGCCCGCTGGGCTACGCCGAAGCGGTGCTGCTCGTCAGCAATGATGAGACCCAGCTTGGCAAAGGACACGTCGGCAGAGATGAGGGCGTGGGTGCCCACGGCCAGGTCGAGCTCCCCCGCCGCCAGCGCCGCCCGTACCTTCCGCTTTTCCGCCGCGGGCAGGGACCCGGTGAGCAGACCCACCCGGATGCCCGCCGGGGCCAAGAGGGCGGACAGGGAGCGGGCGTGCTGTTCGGCCAGTACCTCCGTGGGGGCCATGAGGGCGGACTGATATCCGCCCTTTGCCGCCAGCCAGGCGGCGAAGGCGGCCACCGCCGTCTTGCCCGAGCCCACGTCCCCCTGGACCAGGCGGTTCATGGGCCGCCCCGAGGAGAGGTCGGCGGCGATCTCCCCCATCACCCGCCCCTGGGCCTGGGTGGGGGCGAAGGGCAGCAGGGCCTCGAAGTCTGTTTGGGGCTGGGGCGGAACGGGAAAGCCCGTCTCCTCCCCGCGCCGGTCCTTCAGGAGGGTCAGGCCTACGGACAGGTAGAAGAGCTCCTCAAAGGTGAGCCGCCGCCGGGCCAGGTCCAGGGCCTCCTCGTCCTGGGGGAAGTGGATGTTCCGTAGGGCAAATTCCAGCTCCGCCAGCTGATAGTGCTGGCGAAGGCCGGCGGGCAGCGTCTCCGGGAGGCTGCCCGCGCAGGGCAGAGCCTGCTGGGTCAGGGAGGCCAGCAGGTGGTTGGAGATGCCCGCGGTGAGGTGGTAGATAGGCATGATGCGCCCGGTGACGTTGGGCCGGTCCGCCCGCTCGAAGATGGGGTTTACCATGGTGCGGCGGCGGCCCTGCTCCTCCACGGTGCCGAAGAAGATATACTCCTCCCCCGCCTGCAGGGCCCGCTGCACATAGCTTTGGTTGAAGAAGGTGAGGTGCAGGACCCCGGTCTGGTCCACCGCCTTGAGCTGTACCAGCTCCAGCCCCTTCCGGATGCGGGAGAGACGGGGGTGTTCCGCCGCCATGGCGGAGATGCACACCCGCGTTCCCAGAGGGGCCTGGCGGATGGAGTACATCTGCCGCCGGTCCTCGTAGTCCCGGGGGTAGCGGAGGAGCAGATCCCCTGCTTTCTCCAGGCCCAGCTTGCTGAGCTTCCCCGCACGCACCGCCCCCACGCCGGGGAACTGGGTCAGCGGGGTGTCCAGCGACACGGTCATAGGGGCACCTCCTGTCTGTAATGGCAGTGAAAACGGCTGAAATCAGCCGCTTTCCGCTATTCTACCACACATTGTCCGGGGAGTAAAGGCGAAAGAAAGCCCCTTGCCAAAGACTGAACTACCCCGTATAATGGGGGCAAAGCGTTTTGATTCTGGAAAGGAGATTCCTATGTCTGAGTATATTTTGAACCTGCTTCCTCTGGCCGAGGGGGAGCGGGAGAAGTTTGAGGCCCTGGCCCCGGACGCCGTCCATGTCTACGCCGGACGC
This sequence comes from Pseudoflavonifractor sp. HNCC25GI2, assembly GCF_058136395.1. Classification (NCBI taxonomy): domain Bacteria; kingdom Bacillati; phylum Bacillota; class Clostridia; order Eubacteriales; family Oscillospiraceae; genus Pseudoflavonifractor; species Pseudoflavonifractor sp. HNCC25GI2. Next base: position 167,138 of record NZ_JBYUOW010000002.1, on the reverse strand, counting down.
AAAACGGTTACCCCGCAGCAGTTGGCCGAGGCCACCATCATTTTCGGCTGGCCCAAGGCCGAGGAGCTGCATTATGCCCGGAATCTTAAGTGGCTGCAGACCATGTGGGCGGGAACGGACGAGTACGAGGGAGAAGGCATCCTGCCTCCGGGCGTCATTATGTCCTCCTCCAGCGGCAGCAACAGCCTGAGCGTGGCCGAGCATATGCTGGCCAGCGTGATGGCCCTGTGCCGCCGTCTGCCCACCTACCGGGACAGCCAGAAGCAGCACCGCTGGACGGACGAGGGTGTGATGAAGACCATCTACGGCGGCACCGTGCTGGTGGTGGGCGCGGGACACATCGGCTCCACCTTCGCAGGCATGTGCCGGGCCCTGGGGGCCCACACCATCGGCTTGAAGCGGACGGTGCGCGGACCTGTGGAGGGCTTTGATGAGGTGTTCCCACTGGAGAAGCTGGACGAGCTGCTGCCCCAGGCCGACGTGGTGGCCCTCTGCCTGCCCCACAACGCCCAGAGCGCGGGGCTGATGAACGAGGCGCGCATCGCTCTTATGAAGGACGACGCCATCTTTATCAACGCCGGACGGGGTTCCGCCCTGGACCAGGACGCCCTGGGGCGGGCCATGGAGAAGGGCAAGCTGTGGGGAGCGGCTCTGGACGTGACGGTGCCCGAGCCCCTGCCGGAGGACAGCCCCCTGTGGGACATCCCCAACTTGCTGATTACCCCCCATGTGGCCGGCGGCATGCGGCTGGAAATTACCCGGAAGCGCTGCATTGAGATTGCTCTGGAGAACCTGCGCCGGTATCTGGCCGGGGAGCCCCTGATGAACCGGGCACGCTGACAATTCATACATAATAAAAGAGGAGGGACGCACAGCGTCCCTCCTCTTTTCGTTTCTCAACCCAATCCAACAAAAAAGTCCTGGTATTCCGCCTGAAAAATCTCTTTCAATGCCACCAGTTCACTCACTTTGATGTTCATGCGATTGGTCTCCAGTTTTGCATAAGTGCTTTTGGAAATACTCAGACCCATCAGCTGGAGTTTCGCCACTACCTGGTCCTGGGTCATACCTGCTCTGCGGCGCAGCGCCTGAATGTTGTGTCCAATATCCAGATCCGGTCGAATCTTTTGCATAGCCTCACCCATAATTCGCAATAAAGAATTTATGAGTTGAGTTTATCCACTTCGTGTATTATAATGTTTCGTGATAACGAATTTTGCGTGGTGGGAAACTATGATGAAGTGGCCTATGTGGATCAGGGTTCTGGTTGGAATTGGGGCAGTCCTGTTTTTTCTGGTGCTGTCCATTCTGGCTCAGTCTGTTTTAGGGGAGTACAGTTTGTTCCTGCTTGTTCCGGGGGCAGGAATATTCATTTATCTGAATCCGGAGCTGATGCGGGGGGATTAAACAGCAGATGCTGACATTTATAATATCAAAACAGGAGGGACGCTGTGCGTCCCTCCTGTTTTTTCGTTCATTCCAGGAAGCAAAACGAAGTTTTGCGCTCAGTTCTTTTTGGTTCTTTTTCTTGCAAGAAAAAGAACGCCTGCCCGGCGAGGGCTTAGAACTCCGCGTTGCCCACCGTACGGGGGTGCAGCTCCACGTCGCGGATGTTGCTGATGCCGGTGAGGTACATGACCATGCGCTCGAAGCCCAGGCCATAGCCGGCGTGGCGGCAGGAGCCGTAGCGGCGCAGGTCGCAGTACCACCAGTAGTCCTCGGGGTTCATGCCCAGCTCCTTGATGCGGGCCTCCAGAATGTCGATGCGCTCCTCGCGCTGGGAGCCGCCGATGATCTCACCGATGCCGGGCACCAGGCAGTCGGCCGCGGCCACGGTCTTGCCGTCGTCGTTCTGGCGCATATAGAAGGCCTTGATCTCCTTGGGGTAGTCGGTGACGAACACGGGACGCTTGTAGACCTGCTCGGTGAGGTAGCGCTCGTGCTCGGTCTGCAGGTCGCAGCCCCACTCCACCTTGTAGTCAAACTTGTCGTTGTTCTTCTTCAGAATCTCAATCGCATCGGTGTAGCTCACCCGGGCGAAGTCGGAGGAGGCCACGTGCTCCAGCCGCTCCTTCAGACCCTTGTCCACGAAGGAGTTGAAGAAATTCATCTCGTCCGGGCACTTGGCCATGACATAGTTGATAATATACTTGATCATAGCCTCAGCGGTGTCCATATAGTCGTTGAGGTCGGCGAAGGCCATCTCAGGCTCGATCATCCAGAACTCCGCGGCGTGGCGCTGGGTGTTGGAGTTCTCGGCGCGGAAGGTGGGGCCGAAGGTGTAGACGTTGCCGAAGGCCATGGCGAAGTTCTCGCAGTTGAGCTGGCCAGAGACGGTGAGGTTGGCCTTCTTGCCGAAGAAGTCCTGGGTGTAGTCCACGGTGCCGTCCTCGTTCTTGGGCACATTCTGGAGATCCAGGGTGGTCACCTGGAACATCTCGCCGGCGCCCTCACAGTCGGAGGCGGTGATGATGGGGGTGTGGACGTAGACGAAGCCCCGGTCCTGGAAGAAGCAGTGGATGGCGTGGGCAGCCACGGAACGCACCCGGAAGGCGGCGGAAAAGAGGTTGGTGCGGGGGCGCAGGTGCTGGATGGTGCGGAGGAACTCCACGCTGTGGCGCTTTTTCTGCAAGGGGTAGTCGGGGGCGGAGGGGCCCTCCACGGTGATGGAGGCGGCCTTTACCTCCAGGGGCTGCTTGGCGGTGGGGGTGAGGACCACGGTGCCGGTGACAATGAGGGCGGCGCCCACGTTCTGGGACGCAATCTCCTTATAATTGTCCAGCACACTGGCGTCCATAACCACCTGCAGGTTCTTGAAGCAGGAGCCGTCGTTGAGCTCAATAAAGCCGAAGCCCTTCATGTCCCGGATGGTGCGGGCCCAGCCGCAGACGGTGACCGTCTGGCCGCCCAGAGCATCCTGGTCGGCAAAAATAGAAGCGATGGTGATACGCTGCATAGCATTCCTCTCCATATCATTTCAGACAAATAAGCCCGGAAAGACCGGGTCTTTTCATTATAATGCTTTTTTTCTCCTTTTACAAGAGGAACAGCGGGAATTCCCCGCCGGAGCGGACCGGAATTCTTACATAATCTTTACGCCGGTCCGCCTTGACAGGGGATCGGGGGATTCGTATAATTTATGACAGCCTGTCACAATGACAACCTGTCATATTTTGGAGGTCTCCTATGCCTACCAGTACTTTTTTCCGATTGCCGGAGGAAAAACGACAGCGCCTGCTGGATGCGGCCTGGGCGGAATTTACCCAGGTGCGCTGCGCAGATGCGTCCATTAACAAGATTATCCAGGGGGCAAAAATCTCCCGGGGCAGCTTCTACCAGTATTTTACCGACAAGGACGAGCTGTTTGCCTACCTGCTGGGGGACATGTGGGCCTACTTTACCCAGGTCCTTGAGGAGATCCTGGTGAAGAACCGGGGCGACCTGTTTGCCATGCCCCTGGCCGCCTTTGACCGGTTTGTCCACCAGGGCGGCAGCGCGAATGCGAGCCTGCTCCGCTTCATCCGGGTGATGCAGCGCAACCAGGGCATGGATGTGCAGTGGATGGCTGGGGAGGAACGGCCCATTTTGCCCGATCAGCTGGCCCGGCACATCGACACCAGAGGGCTGCAGAGCGGGGAACACCGCTTTTTGGAACACATTTTCTTTCTGATCATGGGCGCGCTGATCTGCGCGGTGATGACCACACTGCGCAAGCCGGACCAGTGGGAAGCCCAGCGGGAAATTTTACAGCAGCGGGTGGATATTATCCGCCGGGGCAGCCTGGCGGAGCCGGAACTCCACCGGGACAGCGACGAAGGAGGAAGGACATGACAAATCAGAAACTGACCGCCCTGATGCTGGCTGGAGCCCTGGCTCTGGGCCTGTGCGGGGGCGCGGTGCTGGCAGCCGATCCGGTGGAGCCGGACACGTCTGCCGTGGAAGAACAGGAAACCCAGCCGGAGGTCCAGGCAGACACCTCCGCCTCCCAGGCGGAGGCCGCCCAGGAGCCCTCCGAAGAGGGCACCACGGAGGAGACTGGAGACACGCAGGAGGCCCAGGAGCCTGCCCAGCCCGACCCGGATCCCGAGGGCACCCTGTCCTTTGCCAATGTGGACAGCCGGGTGCGGTCCGGGGACTACAACTGCCTGGTGCTGGGGGAGACCATCGCCCAGGTGGAGGCCACCGACTATGAGAAGCTCCAGGAGGAGCTGCGGGAGGGCCTCAACGACATCGCCAACGCCCAGTGGCAGCTGCACACCATGGGCGGAGCCATTCAGCTGCCGGATGGTCCGGGTATGGACGAGCTGGAACAGGCCCTCCAGGGCATGGTTTCCATGTCCACTTCCTCCGCCAGCCAGACCCTCCAGGCCCAGTACGACGCCCTGCGGGAGCAGTTCGATGACCTGAAGGAGGGCAAGATCCAGAAGGAGGCGGCGGACACCGTCCGTCAGCTGAAATCCACCCAGGACGGCCTGGTGCTGCTGGCCCAGAGCATGTACGTACAGCTCAGTGAGCTCCAGGCCACGGACGCCTCCCTCCAGCGGGCCCTGGACGCCCTGGACCGGCAGATCGAGGAGCTGGAGCTGCGCTATGAGCTGGGGCAGATCTCCTCCCTCACCCTCCAGCAGGCCAAGGCGGGCCGGACCTCCCTGGTCAGCCAGAAGCAGACCCTGGAGAGTTCCGCCGCAACTCTGACCATGAACCTGCAGTCCATGGTGGGAGCGCCCCTCACCGGAAGCATGCGTCTTTCCGCCCTGCCCCAGGTCACCGACCAGCAGCTGGCGGCCATGGACCTGGAGACCGACCTGGCCGCCGCCAAGGAGGCCAGCTACACCCTCTACGCCGCCAAGAAAACGCTGGACGACGCGGAGGAGACCTACAAGGACGCGGGCAAGGAGTACAACTACAACGAGAACAAATATCAGTTTGTCCAGGCTCAGCACGCCTGGCAGGCAGCCCAGTACACCTACGACGGAGCGGTGCAGAGCTTTGAGCTCTCCTTCCGCACCCTTTACGCCCAGGTGAAGGATTACCAGCAGGTCCTCCAGGCGGCCCAGACTGCTCTGGCGGTGGAGCAGGACAACTACGCCGTGGACCAGCTGAAGTATGAGCAGGGCACCATTTCGGAAAACACCCTGCTCACCGCAAAGGACGACCTGGATACCGCCCAGGACACGGTGAACACCGCCCAGCGCAACCTGTTCTCCGCCTACAACAACTACCGCTGGGCCGTGGACTACGGCATTCTGAACTAAGCTGCAGGAGGACCTACATATTATGATGGCAAGAAAACGAATTGTGTCCCTGGTCCTGGCCGGGGCCCTGTTGTCCCTCACCGCCTGCGGAAGCTCCTCCGACACCAGCGCGGACGCCTCCAGCCAGAGCGGCACCAACGGCGTGGCCGTCCAGGTGCAGGAGGTCACCTCCGACACCATCGCCACGGAAAACAAGGTGTCCGGCAAGATTGCCGCCGACAATGAGACCTCCATTTACGTGGCCTCCAGTGTCAAATGTACCGCCGTGTATGTCCAGGCCGGAGATACCGTCCAGGCCGGGCAGAAGATCTGTACCCTGGACCTGGACAGCACCCTCTCCTCGTACAACGCGGCCACCATTAACTACGACTCCGCCGCCCAGAGCTACCAGGACCAGAAGGCCATTCTGGACAAGCAGGTCCAGCTGGCCCAGGACAACCTGAACAACCTGAAGGCCCTCTATGAGATTGGGGCCGCCTCCCAGCTGGAGATTGACCAGGCCGAGCTCTCCCTCCAGCAGGCCGAGGCGGGCCGCACCTCCACCCTGGCTCAGCTGGAGGCGGGGATGCAGAGCGCCAAGTCCAACGTGGAGCAGCTGTCCACCCTGCTGGAGGACGTGGACAGCCAGGGAAACGTGGTCGCCCCCACGGCAGGCACCCTGGTGTCCCTCAACGCGGTGGAGAACGCCTTCGTCTCTCCCTCCATGCCCGTGGCCGTCATTGACGGGCCGGAGCAGATGAAGGTGACGGTCTCCGTGTCCGAGGCCCTGGTGCCCAAGCTGGCCATCGGAGACGAGGCGGGGGTCACCGTCTCCGCGGTGGACGCCACCTTTACCGCCCAGATCCGCTCGGTGGAGCAGACCGCCAACGCCCAGACCAAGCTCTACACCGTCACCCTCACCGTCCCCGCCGACGTGAGCGGGCTGCTCAGCGGCATGTTCGCCGACGTCACCTTCCGCACCAACGCCTCGGAGAACGCGGTGGTGGTGCCCACCGAGGCCATCCTCACCAGCGGCGAGGAGCAGTACGTCTTCGTGGTGGAAAACGACACCGCCAAATACGTCCCCGTGACCACCGGCCTCACCGGAAATGGCGTCACGGAGATCACCTCCGGCCTCCAGCCGGGCCAGCAGCTGGTGACGGTGGGCCAGGCCTACCTGTCCGACGGCACCCCGGTGCGGGTTGTATCCGGGGAGGGCTGATGGCACAGTGAGCAGCATCGCCAAGTTCTGCATCAAGCACAAGGTGACCACCCTCATGGCGGTCATCATGATCTCCATCTTCGGCGTGGTCTTCACCACCCAGCTGCAGATGTCCCTCCTCCCTGACATTGAGGCCCCCGCCGCGGTGGTGCTGTGCTACTACAACGGCGCCAACCCCAGCGATATGGAGGAGCTGGTCACCCGCCCCCTGGAGTCGGCCATCATGTCGGTGCCCGGCGTGGACTCCGTCCAGTCCTCCTCCTCCGACGGGGTGAGCCAGGTACAGGTCACCTATGTGGACGGCACCGACCTGGACATCGCCGCCACCAAGCTGCGGGAGAAGTTTGACATGCTCTCCCTGCCGGACGGGGCCATGGACCCGGTCATCGTCAACATCAATGTCAGCGACCTAATGCCCTCGGCCATGATCGCCCTTATGGGGGATGACCTGGCCTCGGTCCAGGCCCTGGCGGAGGACACGGTGGGCCCCGCTCTGGAGCGCATCGACGGCGTGGCTCAGGTCACCGTCTCCGGCGGCGTGAGCCAGCAGGTGGCCGTGGAGGTGGACAACACCCGGGCCGCCGGGCTGGGACTGTCCAGCTCCTACATCGCCCAGATTCTGGCCGCGGAGAACCTGCTCTATCCGGCAGGCGACCTGCAGAACGGCTCCCAGCACCTCACCGTCTCCACCGACGCCAAGCTGAGCACCGTGGAGGACGTGGCCAACGTCATTATTCCTTTGCCCACCGGCGGGTCGGTGCGCCTCTCGGAGGTGGCCGACGTCTCTCTGGAGAGCCTGAACCCGGACACGGTGGCCAAGACCGACGGCACCGCCTGCGTCATCCTCCAGGTCTCCAAGCAGTCGGGGGCCAATGAGGCCTCCACCGCCCAGGCGGTGGCCGAGGCCATGGCTGATCTGAAGGAGAAAAACGCCGCCGTGGCCTACTCCATTCCCTACCTGGCCTCCGACTACATTGACCTCTCCGTGGAGGCCGCCATCCAGAACATCATTCTGGGCGTGGTGCTGGCGGCCATCGTGGTCTTTCTGTTCCTGCGCCGCCTGGGCGCCACCGCCACCATCGCCGTGTCCATGCCCGTTTGTATCCTCACCGTCTTCGTGCTGATGAACGTCTTTGACCTGACGCTGAACATGATGTCCCTGGGCGGTATCGCCATGGGCGTGGGCATGATTGTGGATAACTCCATCGTGGTGCTGGAGAACATCTACCGCTACGCCGCGGAGGGCCACAGCCGCATGGAGTCCTGCGTGGACGGCACCAAGGAGGTCTTCACCTCCCTTACCGCCTCCACTCTCACCACCGTGGCCGTGTTCCTGCCCCTGGGCCTCACCGGAGGCATCGCGGGCATGCTGTTCAAGGACTTCTGCCTCACCATTGCCTTTCTGATTCTGGCCTCCCTGGTTATCGCCGTCACCCTGGTGCCCCTGCTGTGCTACTTCCTGCTGGATGAGAACCGGGTACACCGCCAGGCACTGAAGAAGGCCCAGAAGAAGAGCACCCGCAAGACTCTGCCCCTCATGGACTGGTACACCCGTGTGCTGGCCTTCTTCACCCGCCACCTGGGGCTGGGCATGCTGGCCTCGGTGGCCCTGGTGGTCCTGTTCAGCGTGTCCTGCCTGTCCACCAAGATGGTGCTCATGCCCGAGATGGACCAGGGCATGGTGACCATCTCCGTCAGCACTCCCATCGGCTCGGAGGTGGAGCAGACCACCGCCATCGCTGACCGGGTGGTGGAGGTAGTAGAGGAGACGGTGCCCGAGCTGGACACCATCTACTACACCTCCCAGGCCGAGTCCGCCTCGGTGAACCTGAACCTGGTGGACAAAAGCGAACGCACCCGCACCAGCCAGCAGGTGGCCAACGACCTGCGCACCGCCCTGGCGGACATCGCGGGCTGTGAGCTCACCGTCTCCGCCTCGGACATGACCGCCCTCATGGGCGGCCAGGACATCAGCGTGGACATCACCGGCACCGACTACAACACCCTGACCATGATTGCCCAGGACCTGGAGGAGCAGATCGCCCAGCTGGAGGATGCCGTGGATGTGACCACCTCCGCCGCCAAGCGGGTGGACCAGGTCACCGTCACCATCAACCGGGAGGCCGCCTCCCAGTACGGCCTCACTGCCGCCACCATCGGCTCCGCAGTGCGCTCGGAGCTGTCCGGCGCCACTGCCACCACCGTCACCATTGACAACCAGGAGCTGGACGTGGTGGTCCGGGGCGACGGCACCGCCGGAGAGAACCTGGATGCCCTGCGCTCCATGCCCGTTACCACTGCCTACGGCGGCACGGTGCCGCTGTCCTCGGTGGCCCAGGTGGACATCGTCCAGGCCCCCCAGACCATCACCCGTGTGAACCAGGCCCGGCAGATCTCCGTCACCGGCGACACCATCAGCGGCGACACCACCGCCATGACCGCCCAGATCCAGGCCATTCTGGACAACTACACCCTGCCCGACGGCTACACCGCCCAGATTTCCGGTGCCTACACCGACATGATGGACAGCTTCTCCGACCTGCTGCTGGCTCTGGTGGTGGCCCTGGGCCTGGTGTACTTCGTGCTGGCCTCCCAGTTTGAGTCCTTCCTCATGCCGGTCATCGTCATGATGATTCTGCCCGTGGCCTTCACCGGCGCTCTGTTCGCCTTGCCTGTCACCGGCCGGGACCTGTCCATGATCTCCCTGGTGGCCCTCATTATGCTGGCGGGCACCGTGGTCAACGCCTCCATCATTCTGGTGGACTACATCCGCCAGCGCCGGGAGCGGGGCGAAAGCCGCCAGGAGGCCATCCTCCACGCCTGCCCCCTCCGTATCCGGCCTGTGCTCATGACCACCCTCACCACCATCCTGGCCCTGGTGCCCATGGCCCTGGGCATCGGAGACACCAACGAGATGATGTCCGACATGGGCATCACCATGATCAGCGGCATGGTCATTTCCACCATCATTACCCTGATCTTCACCCCGGTCTACTACTCGGTCATCGACAACCTCAGCCATATCTTCCGCCGCAAGCCCAAGTCCGTTCCCGACGGGGAGCAAGCGTAACCCAGGCAAAGCAAAACGGGAGGCACACGCAACAGCGTGTGCCTCCCGTTTTTTCGTTTGAGGAACCTGTGTATTCAAAAAGAGCCTGCCTGGGTCAGGACAGCCGCACCCGGGGGCGATCCGGGTGTTCCCCCGACCAGCCCACCGGGGGCATGCAGGTCAGCCGATAGAGGTCCTCCTCCTCCAATTCAAAGGAGAAAAGGTCCCGGTTCTGGCGCATGCGCTCCAGGGAGGAGGCCTTGGGCAGGGGGACCACCCCCCGCTGCAGGGCGAATTTCAGACAGATTTGGGCGGGGGACACCCCGTATTTCTCCGCCAGGGAGCAGACCAGCGGATCGCCCAGCACCCGGCGCTTTCCCAGGGGGCTCCAGGCCTGGACCTGGATGTTCCGGGCCTGGCAGTAGGCCACCGCGGCCTCCTGGGCGTGCCCGGGGTGGTACTCCAGCTGATCCACCATGGGGGCAATCCGGCCGTGGGCCAGAAGGTTCTCAATGTGGTGGGGGTGGAAATTGCTCACGCCGATGGCCTTGACCACGCCCTGGTCGTAGAGCTCCTCCAACGCCTGCCAGGTCTCCAGGTCCAGGGCTTTCCAGTCGGCGTAGTCCGGGTCGGGCAGGGGCCAGTGGATGAGGTAGAGGTCCAGATAGTCGGTCTGCAGCGCCTCCAGGCTCCGGCGGGCGGCGGCCATGGCGCCCTCATAGCCCATCTCCGTCTTCCACAGCTTGGAGGTGATGAAAACGTCCTTCCGGGCCAGTCCGCTTTTCCGGATGGCGGAGCCCAGATATTCCTCCGTCCCATAGAAGGAGGCCGTATCAAAGCCCCGGTAACCGGCCTCAATGGCGGTGAGAAGGATGTCTTCGTTCTTTTCCTCGGCCGTTTTGTAGGTCCCGAACATGAGAGCCGGGACAGAACAGCCGTTTTGCAGTTGGAAGCTTTGCGCCTGCATGTGGATCACTCCTTACAGTGTGGGACGGCGGCCCCATCAGATTTTGACTTCATTATAACATGACACGCCGACCTTTGCCAGCCGATCCGGAGGTGTTGCGGGCATGGTGGGGCATAATTTCCAGAATTTGTATATTAATGTACGATTTTGTGCAGCTGCCCACCTGGGGTGAGAGGGAAAACCAAATGAGCCTCTCTCATAGGGGGCGGCCTCTGACCGCCCGTTGATGCGATAGATTAGGAGGAATATTTATGGCAAGCGGGCAGACCTCAAATTATGGATTGAACCAGTGGGAAGCAGAAGATGCAATATTAAGAGAGCAATTCAATCAGGACAATGCCAAGATCGATATGGCACTAAGAGAATCAAGTCGCCTTATCTGTCTTGCAGATGTTAGCCTCCAGACAGAACAGTCTGAAATTGTTTTGGACTTAAAGGATATTCCGTTAGAGAATTACTGCAAATTAGAACTGTGGGCACCTAAGTTAATCGGAGCAAGCAGCGGTACAGTCAAATTCTTATTGAATGATATTTCTGACTCTGTGTACTACACCAAGTCATATCATGACACCAATGAAAGTGCAGATACTGCAATGCTGTTCATCAGCTTAGACGAAATCAGAACCAAGACCTTTGTGGGGGCCGGTATGTGTGTTATTAACCTGTTCGGAAATGCGTTGTGCGGAAAATCCGAACGGGCTTACACTGCTCGTATCGACGGGATTTACCGTGCAACCAATATGAAATCCATGTGGGGAATCCATTATTACACTGTGTCCCGGGACACTTTAACTCACCTTACCATCTCCAGCAGCAGCCCCTTGCTGCCTGAGAGCCGTGTTGTTTTGTTCGGAATTCGGATATGAAAAATGCACCCCCCGAGATTTTGGGGGGTGCACTTTTTTATCGCAAGTTCCTAAAACCTGGGGATTAGGCCTTCACGATGTAAATGACCTCGATGGCCAGCTTCTCAGCGGCATCACCATTCTTATCGACAACCTTGACATAGACGGTGTCGCCGTTCTTAGCGGAATTGATGGAGTTGCCGATGATAGTGTCATCATCAATGACAATGACCTTCTCGGTGCCATCGTAAGTGTAATCGGTGCCGTTGGTATCCAGGATGCCGTTCTTGGCCTCGTTGGTATCAACAGTAGCCTTGATGTAAGCAGTACCAGAAGTGATCTGCTCAGTCTTGGCGGTAACATAACCATCGTTGTCGGTGGTCAGCTCATACACCTGGCCCTTGGTCAGGCCGGAGAACATGGTGCTGTCCTCGGACTTAACGGTCACGCCCTCAACACCGTTCACAATGCCAGTCAGCTCGTAGATGGTGTCATCGCCAACCAGGCTCTCAGTGACGGTAGTGCTGGACACGTACAGGATGTCGCCGGTAGCAGTATCGCCAGCGGCGGCACGGCTGTCGGTGGCGTCAATGTAGATGAACTCCACACCGTTATCGCCAGTAGCGTAGCTCACATAAGCGTGGGCATCGTTAGCACCGGAAGCCTCGGCGCCACCAGTAATCTTAATGGTGGGAACATTCTTGAAGCCGGTGTAGGTGGCAAACTTCTCGTCATCGCCACTGCCGGTCTTGACCAGGTACACGGTCTTGTTGTTGGCAACAACAGTGGTGTCGTTGGAGGCATCAGTCTTGCCATAACCCATCACAGTGGGGACGCCCTTCTCCACCACGGTCACAGTGGTAGCGGAAGCATCATCGCTGGAAGTAGAAACAGCATACTTGTCAAAGATGCTGGCCTTAGCGGTCTGGGCGGTGAGGTCGGCCTTGAGATTCAGATAGGTCAGCTCATAGCTGCCGCTCTTCTCAGTGTAGCTTACAACAACGCCGGTCAGAGCATCGTTGCTACCGACAGCATCGGACAGCTTCAGGGCGGTAACAGCCTTGCTGCTGTTGGTAGTCACAGCGGCGGCGTCGTTGGTGATGTCCTTAGCCTTGATACCGTTGATCTTGGAGACGTTCACGGTCTTGGTGCTGCCGTCAGCGAAGGCCAGAACAGCCTCGACAGACTGGTTAGCAGCAGTGCCGGAGGCACCAACCAGGGCGATCTTGTCCACGATGGCATAGTTGGTCTGAGAGGCGATGGCGTCGCTCTTCACAACATAGCCGTACTGATCCATGTAGAAGTTAGCCTCGTCGTTGCTGTTGGCGAAACCGCTCATAGCAACACCGGACACACCCAGAGCCACATCGTACTTGGTGCCGCTGACAGTGATAGTGTCAGTAGCCTTAGCGGACTGAGTACCCACAACCTTAGTGGTGGAGAAGACGTAAAGGATATCATCGCCGGTGCCGGAGGTGTTGTTGGCAGCCTTCACATAGGTAACCACATCATCCTCAGCAATAGTGCCAGCAATGACAATGGTGTTGTCCTTATCCTGATCTTCGGCATAAACGATACCGCTCTCGCCGCCATCCAGGGTATAGGTGGTGCCGGTCTTGTTGGTGGTCACGTCAGAGACAGTGTCTACACCGTACTCGATCTTGATGATAGCATCGATGGCATCATCATCATTGGCGTCATAGAACTCGAAGACCAAGCCATTCTTAGTCTCATCAGCAATGGCCTTGGCCACGGTCTCGGAGGAGATGCTGATGGTCTCACCGACCTGGGCGCCGTTCTTAAAGACAATGCTGCCGGTGGAGCCAGACTGAGAGTCCACGTTGTTGATCTTCAGGCTGTTCACGGTGTAGCCGGACAGAGCCTTGGCTACATCGGAAGCGGAGGTCTTGGCGGTGAAGACGGCCACGGGCTTCTCAACAGCAAAGCTCACGTCCTTGGAGTTGTAGCGCCAGGTGTAACCGGGACGAGCAAACTCGTCCTTCACGTCAGCGCCGGCAGGAGCCTTCTCCAGCTTGCCGTCGAACAGCTGCTCGCCCAGCTGGACAATGTCCTTAGTGCCGGTGCTGTCCTTGGCGTTGCTAATGGTCTGGTACTTAGCGTTGGGAGCAACCAGCAGGTCAACATACTTGATGCTGCTGCCGATGGTCACATCGCCGATGGAAATGCCATCGTTGCCCTCAGCCTCGACCACATTGGCCTCCAGGGTGTTCAGGGCGATCTGAGCCACATCGTTACGGGTCATGGCGGTGGAAGCACCGGCCTCAACACCGTCAAACAGGTTGATCTTGGAGCCCTGCTTTACAGTGGCGACCTGCCAGTCAGAGCCAAAGTCGCTGGTATACTGGAAATAGCCCAGAGCCTTCATCATCATCAGAGCGGCCTGAGCAGTGGTGACCTCATAGTTGAAGCCATACTGGGTAGCGCTGATGCCAGCGGTAATGCCGTCAGCATAGCAGGCGGCCACATAGGGGACAGCCCACTGGGGCACGTCAGTGAAGGGGGTCTTGGCACCAATAAAGTCCTCCACCTTCAGGTTCAGCATGTTAGCCATGACCACGGCCATCTCGCCGCGGGTGACCTTCTGGTCGGGGTTGAAGTTGCCGTTGGTGTCACCAACCATGACGCCAATAGCCTGCATGACCTCAATGGCCTCCACATTGTCTTTGGAGTCCACGTCGGCATAGCTCGCGCCGGTTCCGACAACCATCATGCCCAGGAGCATGACAGAAGCCATCGCCAGGCTGAGAGCCCGCTTCAGGTTTCTCATTGGAATTCCTCCTTTTAATATTTGGTCCTCCAGTATGTAACTTTTTGGACCGTTTTCCGGGCTTCCAGACCCGGAATTCGGGTTTCAGGGAACTTTTCTGGCTTTTTAGGCCAGTATAACGCCCCTTGCATTACAAAAAATGTGAGAATTTCACCATAAAAACGGACAAAAACAGCTTGTTTTATTATAAAAAAGTTGTCTTGGTAGACATTTGGTAGACACCCAAAAAATGGAAAAACGCGGAACCCTTGAAACACAAGGGTTCCGCGCCTTTTTTGGTAGACATTTGGTAGACATGGTCTCCAAACGCCCTCCATTGCAGGAGTGAAAACAGAAAAAAGAATTCAGCGATTTTTCAGTTTAATGGAGCAAAGAAAATCGGACAAAAGGAATTGACAAACGAAAATGAATCGGGTATGATATAGGACAATCATCAAAAAGCGATGAGCGGGATAGTAAGCACGCCTGGATGTTCAGAGAGGGAGCGGTTGGTGAAAGCTCCTCTGAAGGGCCATCACCGAACCTCACCCGTGAGCAGTCCCACTGAACCGGTAGAGGCCTCAGTAGGCGGGAACGGATGCCCTCCGTTACAGGGGAAATGAGTGCGCGGCGCCGGGGGCGCTGTGAATTTAGGTGGTACCACGGAGTTTCGGCTTCGTCCTATCGGAAGGATAGGACGGGGCCGTTTTTGCTTTTCCCGGACCAGAGACCAATTGGAGGTGACGTTCCATGAACGGAGCGCAGGCGTTAATTGAGAGCTTATTACAGGAGCAGGTAGACCACATTTTCGGGTACGCCGGCGCTACCATCTGCCCGGCGGCGGATGCGCTGAAGGAGCACCCCGAGATTGCGTACACCCTGGTGCGCACGGAGCAGAACGCGGGACATATGGCCTCCGGCTATGCCCGGATTTCCGGTAAGGTAGGTGTGTGCATGGTGACCTCCGGCCCGGGGGCCACCAACCTCATTACCGGCATTGCCACCGCTTACATGGACTCCATTCCCATGGTGGCCATTACCGGCCAGGTGCCCAGCAACCTGCTGGGCCGGGACATTTTCCAGGAGGTGGACATCACCGGCGCGGTGGCTCCCTTCTCCAAGCACAGCTACCTGGTGAAGGACGCTAACCTCATCCCTCAGGTGGTGAAGGAGGCCTTCCACATTGCCTCAACCGGCCGGCCCGGTCCCGTTCTCATCGACATTCCTATTGACGTGCAGGAGCAGCAGCTGAAGGGGCCCTTTGTCTACCCGGAGCAGGTTAACATCCGGGGCTATAAGCCCAGCGTCAAGGGCAACGAGCTGCAGATTAAGCGGGTGGTGGAGGCCATTGCCCGGTCCAAGCAGCCCCTCATCTGCGCCGGCGGCGGCGTGTGGCTGGCTAACGCCCGGGACGAGCTGCTGGAGCTGGCCGAGCGCTGTGCCATCCCCGTGGTGAAGACCATGATGGGCCTGGGCCTGATGCCCACCGACCATCCCCTGAATATGGGCATGATCGGCGCCCACGGCAACCACTGTGCCAACCAGGCCCTGGCCAAGGCGGACCTCCTCATTATGGTGGGCACCCGGGCGGCCGACCGGGCCATGGTGGATCCAAGGGAAATTCAGCGCCGGATGGCCACTATCCACATTGACGTGGATCCAGCGGAAATTGGCAAGAACATGCAGGCCGCTATCCCCCTGGTGGGGGATGTGAAGGTGATTTTGCGGCAGCTGCTGGACCGGCAGGCTCCGGTGACCGACTCCACCGCCTGGCTGGAGCGGCTGAAGGACTACCGCAAGGCGGAGCTGAGCCGCCAGTTCCCCCGCCGGGAGGGCTACGTATTTCCCGGCACCGTGCTGCGGAAGCTGGGCCGGAAGCTGGACGAGAACGCAGTGGTGTGCGTGGACGTGGGCCAGAACCAGATCTTTGCCTGCAAGTACCTGCCCCAGAAGCAGGGCCGTCTGCTCACCAGCGGCGGCCTGGGTACCATGGGCTACGCCCTGCCCGCCTCGGTGGGCGCCAAGATTGCCGACCGGAGCCGGCAGACCGTAGTGGTGTGCGGAGACGGCTCCTTCCAGATGGCCATGAACGAGCTTTCCGCCATTAAGACCGAGGACCTGGACATTAAAATTGTCCTCTTCCGCAACCACACCCTGGGCCTGGTTCACCAGATTCAGAGCCGCGGGCCCTACCACGGTCCCTTCGGCGTGGCGCTGGACGGCTCCCCGGACTTTGAGACCATTGCCGCCGCCTACGGCATTTCCAGCCTGACGGTGAACGACGAGGACAAGCTGGACGAGACCCTGGACCAGTTCCTGGGCGCCAAGGGCTGCTGCCTGCTGATTTGCGAGGTCCACCCGGACGTGGGCACCAACGACTAAGGGAGGGGGAGACACCATGAAACAGACCATTTCCGTGCTGGTGGAAAACCGGGCGGGTGTTTTGAACCGAATTACCGGGCTGTTTTCCCGCCGGGCCTTCAACATTGAGTCTCTGGCCGTGGGCGTCACCGACGATCCCACCATCTCCCGCATCACCATCATTGTGGACAGCGGCAACAGTGTGGTGGAGCAGGTGGAAAAGCAGCTGAACAAGCTCATTGAAGTCATCAAGGTGCGTACCCTGGAGGAGAACACCTTCATCGGCCGGGAGCTGATGATTTTAAAGGTAAACGCCAACAACAAGACCCGCCAGGACATCATGACCATCTGTGAAATCATGGGGGCCAAGGTGGATGATATTTCTCCCACCTCCATGACCATGGAGCTGTCCGCCGCCCCGGACCAGCTGGACACCTTCCAGGCCATGATGCGCCCCTTCTCCATTTTGGAGGTGGTCCGCACCGGCGTCATTGCGGTGCAGAAGGGCGGAGGAAAGATTTAAGCGTCTGAGCCGTCGCGCCCAGCGCAGATGGACCGGAGTGAGGGATACAAACCAAGGCGGGCAAGGCCCGGCTGTTTGTGTCCCGAATCGGAGGGAAGCTGCGCGTCGGGCGCAGGTGAAGCGTGATATCTTGCCGTACGGAACAATTTGACTGGAGTTGAACCTATGAAAGTAAGAGCGACTCAGGCCATCATGGAGTGCCTGCTGGAGCAGGGGGTGGACACCGTCTTCGGGTATCCCGGCGGAACCATCCTGAATGTCTATGATGAGCTCTATAATTATAAGGATAAAATCCACCATGTGCTGACGGCCCACGAGCAGGGGGCCTCCCACGCCGCGGACGGCTATGCCCGGTCCACCGGAAAGGTGGGGGTGTGCTTTGCCACCAGCGGCCCTGGGGCCACCAACCTGACCACGGGGATCGCCACCGCCTACATGGACTCCTCGCCGGTGGTCTTTATCACCTGCAACGTGACGGAGGATGTGCTGGGCAAGGACGCCTTCCAGGAGGTGGACATCACCGGCATCGCCATGCCCATCACCAAGGCCACCTATCTGGTGCGGGATCCCCAGACCATCCCCGACGTGATGCGCCAGGCCTTCGCCGTGGCGGCCACCGGCCGGCCCGGCCCGGTGCTCATTGACTTTTTGAAAAATGTCACCGCCCCCAGCGTGGAGATTGAGTATGAGTTTATTCCCTGGACGGAGAACCGCTCCTGCAGCAGTATCCAGGCCCTGGCGGACAGCCACCAGCTGAAAAATCCCGAGCCCAACGGCGAGGATATTGACATTCTGGTGGACATGATTGCCCAGTCGGAGCGCCCGCTGCTCATCTGCGGCGGCGGCGTGGTCCGGGGCCGGGCCCACAAGCAGTTCCGGGAATTTGCCGAGAAGCTGGACGCCCCGGTGGCCATTACCGTCATGGGCGGCGGCGGCTTCCCCGGGGGACACCCCCTGACCACCGGCATGATCGGCATGCACGGCTCTCGGGCCAGCAACCTGGCCTGTAACGAGTGCGACCTGCTCATCGCCGTGGGCTGCCGGTTCTCTGACCGGGTGGCTCTGAACCCCGGCTCCTTTGCCAGTCAGGCCAAGATTGTCCACATCGACATTGACCGTTCGGAGATCGACAAGAACGTGCTCACCGATCACCATATCATCGGCGACGCCAAGGCAGTCTTGGATCTGCTGAACCCCAAGCTGCCCCAGTACAGCCATCCCGAGTGGAAGGAGCACATTCTCCCCCTGCGGGAGCCCTCCATTCCCCGCCAGAGCGAGAGCCTGACCCCCAAGCAGGTGCTGGAGACCATCCACCGCCTGGCCCCGGAGGACTCCATCGTGGCCACTGACGTGGGCCAGCACCAGATGTGGTCCATCCAGCATTTCCACTTTGACTACCCCGGCCAGCTGCTGACCTCCGGCGGCTTCGGCACCATGGGCTTCGGCCTGGGGGCCGCCATCGGGGCCAAGATGGGCAACCCGGACAAGGTGGTGATCCACACCACCGGCGACGGCTGCTTCCGCATGAACTGCCATGAGCTGGCCACGGTGGAGCACTATCACCTGCCGATTATTACGGTGATTTTCAACAATGGAACTCTGGGCATGGTCCGCCAGTGGCAGAACCTCATCTACCACCAGCGCTACTCCGAGACCACCCTGGACCGGGGGCCGGACTTTGTGAAGCTGGCCGAGGCCTATGGCCTGAAGGGGTTCCGGGTGACCAACCAGGCGGAGATGGAGGAGGCCATGAAGGCGGCGTTGGAGGCCGGCTGCGGCTGCGTGCTGGACTGTCGGCTGGATATGGACGAGATGGTCCGGCCCATGGTGCCCGGCGGCGCCCACATCACCAACTTTTTGCTGAAGTAAGGGGGCGACGGGATGAAAAAAGAATTTGATACCCAGAAGAAGCTCTACACCCTGGCCATTCTGGTCCAGGATATCCCAGGCGTCCTCAGCCAGGTGGCCCGGCTCTTTTCCCGGAAGGGCTACAACATCGAGTCCATCGTCTCCGGCGAGACGGATAAGCCGGGTACCACCCGGATTACCATTGTCATTCTCGGGGACGAGCTGATGGTCAACCAGATTGCCGCCCAGTGCCGCAAGCTCATTCCGGTGCAGGCGGTGAAGATCCTGGAGGAGGCCGAGTCCATTCAGCGGGAATTTGCCTTAATTAAGGTAAAGACCGCCGACCGCAACGCCCGGGACGAGGTCATTCAGATCTCCAACCTTTTCCGCGCCAACATCATTGACGTGGGCCGGGACACCCTGACGGTGGCCATCTTCGGAGACAAGGACAAGACCGGGGCGCTCATTGCCCTGCTGGAGGACTTCGGCATTCTGGAAATCGCAAAAACGGGTACTCTCGCCATCGAAAGAGGGCGCAGCACTATATATGATGACAACAAACTGAAGGAGGAATATAACTATGGCAAAAATGTATTATGAGAAGGATTGCGACATCAACTACCTCAACGGGAAGAAGATCGCCATCATCGGCTACGGCTCCCAGGGCCATGCCCACGCCATGAACCTGAAGGATTCCGGCTGCGACGTGTGCGTCGGCCTGCGTCAGGGCTCCAAGAACTGGGCCAACGCCGAGCAGGCCGGCCTGAAGGTGATGACCGTGCCCGAGGCCGCCAAGTGGGGCGACATCGTCATGATCCTCATCAACGACGAGGTGCAGGCCGACGTCTATAAGAAGGACATCGCCCCCAACCTGGAGGCCGGCAACATGCTGATGTTCGCCCACGGCTTCAACATCCACTTCAAGCAGATCGTGCCTCCCACCGACGTGGACGTGACTATGATCGCCCCCAAGGGCCCCGGCCACACCGTCCGCTCCACCTATGTCAACGGCAAGGGCGTGCCCTGCCTCATCGCCGTGGAGCAGAATGCCACCGGCGACGCCTATAAGCTGGCTCTGGCCTATGCTGCCGGCATCGGCGGCGCCCGCGGCGGCGTGATGGAGACCACCTTCCAGGACGAGACCGAGACCGACCTGTTCGGCGAGCAGGCTGTCCTGTGCGGCGGCGTTGTGGAGCTGATGAAGCTGGGCTTCGAGACCCTGGTCGAGGCCGGCTACGAGCCCGAGAACGCCTACTTCGAGTGCATCCACGAGATGAAGCTCATCATCGACCTCATCAACAAGGGCGGCGTGGCTGCCATGAACTACTCCATCTCCGACACCGCGGAGTACGGCGAGTATGTCTCCGGTCCCCGTGTCCTGCCCTATGAGGAGACCAAGAAAAACATGAAGGCGGTCCTGAAGGACATCCAGGACGGCGTGTTCGCCGGCAAGTGGATTGCCGAGAACAAGAACGGCCGCACCTTCTTCAACGCCAAGCGTGCCCAGCTGGCCAAGCACCAGATGGAGACCGTGGGCGCTGAGCTGCGCAAGAACATGATCTGGGGCGGCGACACCGACCTGGATACCGCTTCCAACTAAGCATCGGAACCATTCATACAAAAAAGCCGCGATCCAACTGGGCCGCGGCTTTTTTTGTATTGGCCTTCCGGGGATCCCGACCGGGAGAGGGCTGGAGGGAAAACAGATAGAAAGGACCGAAGAATGATGGAACCGCTGATTCTGACCGGCAGTAATCTGACCTTTGAGAATGTGCACCAGGTAGTCGCGGAATACCGCCCCGTGGAGCTGGACCCGGAGGCCGCGGCCCGGGTGACCAAGGCCCGGCAGGTGCTCTTTGACATGGCGGCCAAGGGCCAGCCGGTGTACGGGCTCAACCGGGGGGTGGGCTGGAACAAGGACAAGGAGTTTGACCAGGACTTCTTTGAGACCTACAATCGAAACCTCCTCAATTGCCATGCCCTGGGCGTGGCCCCCTACTGCTCCACTCAGGAGGTGCGGGGCATGATGCTCCTGCGGCTGAGCACGGCGCTGTGCGGCCGCACGGGCGTGTCGGTGGAGCTTCTGGAGCTCTACCGGGATTTCCTCAACTACGGGATTCACCCCATTGTGCCCCACCGGGGATCCATCGGCGAGGGAGATATCACCACCCAGTCCCTCATCGGTCTGAGCATGATCGGGGAGAACGATGTGGAGTATAAGGGGGAGCGGATGTCCGCCGCCCGGGCCTTTGAGCTCACCGGGCTGAAGCCTGCGGTACTGGGGCCCAAGGACGGGCTGTCCATTGTGGCCCGCAACGCCCAGGGGGAGATCCTGACCATTCTGCTCATTGAACAGCTGGAGCAGCTGCTGCAGCTGGCCAACGGGGTGTTCTGCCTGAGCCTGGAGGGCCTGAACGGCGGCATCCAGCCTCTGGGGGAGCGGGTGAACGAGCTGCGGGGCTTCCCGGGGCAGATGGAGACGGCAGCCATCTGCCGCAGCTATTTGAAGGGCAGCTATCTGGAGCAGCCCGACCCCAAGCGCCCCCTCCAGGACCCCATTACCTTCCGCTGCCACGTGTCCATCCAGGGGGCGGTAGTGGATGCGCTGAATTACGTCAAGCAGATTGTTCTCCACCAGATCAACACCACCGACGACAACCCCTGCATCCACTACGAGACGGGAACAACCTCGGTGAGCCCCAACTTTGAGGTGCTCCAGCTGGCCATGGGAGTGGAGATGCTGGCCAACGCCCTGAGCCACATGTCCAGGGCCGCCTGCAACCGCCTTTTCCATCTGGCCGATCCCGCCTTCACCGGGCTGACCCGCTTCCTCACCCCGGAGGACGTGAAGGTGATTGCCTATGGCACCATCCAGAAGACCTTTACCGCCCTGGACGCAGAGAACCGCTCTCTGGCCAATCCAAGCTCCATGGACCACATGCCCGTGGCCGGGAACATTGAGGACCATGCCAGCAACCTGCCCCTGGCGGTGGACAAGTGCCTGAAGATGGTGGACAACCTGCGCTACATCCTGGGCATTGAGGCTATGCACGGGGCCCAGGCCACCGACCTGCGGGGAGACATTGCCCTGGGCTGCAAGACCCGGAAGCTGAAGGAGACGCTGCGCCGGGAGATCCCCTTCCTGGACCGGGACCGCAACCTGAGCCGGGACATTGCCCTGGCCTATGACATGATTGTACGGGGCGATTTGAACCGGGCGTTGGAAGATTGAACGCTTAAGACAAAAGGGGGCCTGCATGGCATGTGCCATGCAGGCCCTTTTGCAATGAAATCAGAAGTTACCGGGCAAACAGCTTCAGGGTGTCCTCAAAGACGCCCTTGGCGGCGTTTTCTTTGTAGACACGGCGGGTGTTGCCCTTAAAGGTCTCACCCAGAGCAATGCACAGCTCGGGGGTGGGCTCGGGCCGCTTGCCCCGGAGGATGTCCTCGGCATCAGGCAGCTGGAAGGGGATGGGCTTGATGGCTCCTGCCACCACCCGGGCGTCCTCAATGACGCCCTCCCCGTTCAGACGCAGGGCGATGGCCATGCCGATGCGGGAGATGGTCACCTGGGAGCGGTGGCCCAGCTTGTGGAAGGCGGAGCGCCAGCCCTGGAGGGCGGTGCGGTCGATGGTGAAGCTGACGATGACCTCGCCCAGCTCCAGCTGGGTCTTGCGGCCGTCCTTCCCCTGGAAGAACTGCTGAACGGGCAGGGCGCGGCGCAGGCCGCCGGGGCAGAGGATGTCCACCTGGGCATTCAGCAGCCACAGCACGGAGGGCAGGTCGGCGGCGGGAGAGGCGTTGGCCACGTTGCCGCCGATGGTGCCCTTGTTGCGGATCTGGGGGGAGCCAACACCGCCCGCGGCATCGGCCAGGGCCTGCAGGTCAGAAAGACCATCGGTGGCCTCCTTCACCCGGGCCATGGTGGCCATGGCGCCGATGACGGCCTGCTCAGGAGTGATGACGATGTCCTGCAGGGCGGACACGTCGCTGAGAGAGAGAAGGACATCGGGCTCCAGATGCTTGGCGCGCATCTGAAGAATCAGGTCGGTGCCTCCGGCCAGAACCAGGCTCTTCCCGGTCAGCTGACCCAGGGCCTCCCCCAGTTCCTCCAGCGTTTTGGGGATCAGACAAGTACTCATGCTTCTCCTCCCATCTCCCGGGCGGCCCGGCTGACCGCGTTGACAATCTGAACGTAGCCCGAGCAGCGGCAGATGTTGCCGGACAGGGCGGTGCGAATCTCTTCGGGGGTGGGATTGGGATTTTTCAGCAGCAGGGCCTTGGCGGACATAATCATGCCCGGGGTGCAGAAGCCGCACTGCACGGCAATCTCCTCCACAAAGGCGCGCTGGAGGATATCCAGCTCTCCGCTCTTTTCCAGACCCTCAATGGTCTCTACGTGCCGTCCATTGAGCTGGGCGGCCAGGGTGAGGCAGGAGTGAACGGCCTCGCCGTCCATCAGCACGGTGCAGGCGCCGCACTCGCCCTCGGAGCAGCCCTCCTTGGTGCCGGTGAGGCCCAGGTCCTCCCGCAGGATGTCCAGCAGGCGGCGCTGGGGATCGGTGTCCAGGGAGATCGGATCTCCGTTGACAAAAAAGTTCAGGCGCATGTCAGGCTTCCCTCCTTGCAATACACTCCAGAATACGGTCCGGGTCCATGGGCAGCACGCCCATGTCGGTGCCCAGAGCCCGGTTTACCGCGCTGCTTACCGCGGCGGCCACAGGGACCATGCCGATTTCGCCGATGGACTTGGCCCCGAAGGGACCGTCCTGGGACGGGCCGTCCTGGATGAGCTCCACCTGGATCTCCGGGAGATCGGGGGCGTTCATCAGGTGGTACTTGGACAGGCTGTTTACGCCGCGGCCGTCGGGGGAGAAGGTGTACTGCTCCCGCAGGGCGGCGCCGCAGCCCATCTGGACAGCGCCCTGGGTCTGGGCAATGCACATGGCGGGGTTGATGGCCTGGCCCACATCGTGGAGGGCCAGATAGTCCAGAACCTTGGTCAGGCCCGTCCAGGTGTCCACCTCCACGTGGGCGTAGTGGGCGCCGGTGGTGATGGGGTTGGAGTGAGTCTCAAAGGTCTCACGGGCAAAGACCTCGTGGCACAGGTTCAGGATGGACCACTGGGACACGTCCTTGTAGGTGAGGGCTACCTCCGGGTGATCCTTCCGGTGGATGACGGCCTGCTGGAAGTAGAGCTCCTCCACGGGGGCATCCAGCATCTGGGCCGCGATGGAGAGAAGCTCCCGGCGCAGCTTCTGGGCACAGCGCATGAGCACGCCGCCCACCATAAAGGTGCTGCGGCTGGAGTAGCAGCCGTAGTCGTAGGGAGTGACGGCGGTGTCGGCCTCTCCCAGACGGATCTGGTCCATGGGCAGCTCCAGCACCTCGGACAGAATCATCTTGAAGGCCTGGACGCTGCCGCAGCCGTGGTCGTGGATGCTGGCGCAGGCCTGAACGGTACCGTCGTCGCCCATGCGGATTTCCGCCTGAGCAAAGTCCCGGAAGCGGGTGTAGTAGGTGTTGGTGTGTCCGCCGCAGGCCACGCCGCAGCCCCGCTTGTAGCGGTGGTTGGCGGCATTGAAGGCGCGGTCCTCCTCCAGGCGCTCTTCCCAGCGGAACTTCTCACGGCCCCGGACCAGGCACTCCTCAATGCGGGTGTTTTCCACGGGCAGGTTCATCTTGATGTCGTACTCGCCCGGCTGGAGCACGTTCTTCAGCCGCAGCTCCACGGGGTCCATGTTCAGCGCCTTGGCGGCGTTTTCCAGCAGGTGCTCCAGCAGAGTGTAGTACTCAGCCACGCCCCAGCTGCGGAAGGAGCCGCCGGGGGTGGTGTTGGTGGACACCAGGCGGCAATGGAGGGTGGCGTAGGGCACCCGGTAGCAGCGGAACATTTTGCCGAAGGGGGCGCGGATATAGTCCCGGCCGCTGCTGATATAGGCGCCGGCGTCATAGAGGACGTCCATATCCAGGCGGAGAATGGTGCCGTCCTTGCGGAACACGCCCCGCAGGTCACCGCGCATGGCGCCGCGGCAGTAGGCCGAGCGCATGGTCTCCGCCCGATCGTAGACCAGCTTCACCGGGCGGTTCAGCTCCTTGGCCAGAGCGGCGGCCACCGGCTCCACAAACCACTCCTGCTTGCCGCCGAAGGAGCCGCCCATGGTGGTCTTAATGACCCGAACCTGGTTGTAGGGCAGGCCCATCATGTCGGCGATGACGGTACGGATGCCGAAGACGGCCTGGTTGGGGCTCTGGACGGTGAGTACACCGGTGTCCGGCTCATACTGGGCCACGCAGGCATGGGTCTCCATGGCGGCGTGGTGGAGGCGGCTGAGCTCGCTGTGGGACGTGACCACAATGCCCTCAGCTTCATCGGGCTGGGACTCGCCTACCGTGATGGTACCCTCGTCCACAATGGGAGACTCGCCCTCCAGGCAGTGCTTTCCGGCCAGTGCGTCCTCGAAGTTCAGGGCGTAGGGCAGCTCCTCGTACTCCACCTTCACCAGGGCGGCGGCCCGCCGGGCGGTCTCCTCGTCCCGGGCAGCCACGGCGCCGATCCGGTCGCCGACGAAGCGGACGTAGGAATGGAACACATGCTCCTCGTCGGGCAGCATCTGGGAGCCGGGGCTGGAGAACTGGCTGCGGTAGCGGTTGTAGCGGTAGTCCGGTGTGTTGAAGCAGTGGAACACGCCGTAGACGCCCTCCAGCTCCAGCGCCTTGGAGGCGTCTATCGACCGCACGCGGCCGTGGGGAATGGAGCTGAAAATCATGGCGATGTGGGCCATGTGGGGCAGGGTGAGGTCACCCGCGTAGTGGGTCCGCCCTGTGACCTTGCCCTTGGCGTCGTGAATGGGACGGCCAGTTCCGATCACATTCATCATTGTTTCCCTCCTCATTTGCAGCTAAGCGGTCCGACCGGCCTGCGATGATAGGGACAGGGCCCATGGTCGGATTTTGATAAGCTTATTATACGACAAAAGCATTGAAACAGCGTTGAATTTTTCGAAATTTTTAAAGAAGATGAAACAAAGATTCCGGACGTGGAAAAACAGGAGAAAATTCAACGGTTTTCCTTGCGCCCTTCTGCGGTCTGTACTATGATAAAGAGGAAGAACAAGGGAGAGGGGTGCGGCTGTGCCGGAGCTGTTTGTCCGAATGTTTGGCAGTCCGTCCATCCTGGTGGATGGACAGGCTGTAACGCTGCCCTATCGGAAGGCGGAGGCGCTGCTTTACTATGTGGTGATGGAGCGGCGGGTGGCCCGGAGGGATCTGGTGGACCTGCTGTGGGAGGACACGGAGCCCTCCGCGGCTCTGAAAAATCTGCGCCATGCCATTTATACGGTGCGCAAGGCCCTGGGGATGGAGCTGTTTGTGTCCGGTCAGCGCACCATGCTGGAGCTGGATCCCCAGGTGTCCATCCGGTGTGATGTGCTGGACTTTTTGCGGGAGGGCAAGCTGGAGGCCTACCACGGGGAATTTCTCTCCGGCTTTACGATGCACGGGGGCGCCGCCTTTGAGGAGTGGCTGAACACCCAGCGAAACCTGCTGCGGGCCCGGTACCTCAAGGAGCTGCTGACGGCGGAGCGGGAGACCTTTGCCGCCGGAGAGCTGGAGCAGGCGGAGCAGCTGGGGCTGGAGTACATTGGCCGGGACCCCCTGGAGGAGAGCGCCTATGTGGTGCTGATGGAGGTTTACAGCCGGCAGAAAAAATTCCGCAAGGCCATTGGGATTTACCACCAGCTGTGCAAAAATCTGGAGACCGAGCTGAGCATTTCCCCCCTGAAGGAGACCACGGCCCTCTACTACCGCATTGTCAATGAGTGGAACTCCTCCACCTACCGCATTGAGGAGCAGTCCGACCACCCCATGTTCGGCAAGGAGGCGGCGCTGCACGGATTGCTCTCCGTCTGCAACCGGCCCCTGTCCGACCGGAGGATCCCCTGCCTGCTGCTGGAGGGAGAGGCGGGGGTGGGAAAGACCTACCTGTTGGACCATGTGCTTAATCACTATGACTTCTCCGACCGGCTTGTGCTGCGGGCCAGCTGCTACCAGTCGGAGTCCGGCGTGCCCCTGGCCCCCTGGAACTCGGTGATGCTGGGCCTGCTCTCGGAGATGGAGAGCCGGGGCTTGTCCATTCCCGACACCTATCTGAAGACGGCCGCCGCCCTCTTCCCCTGCCTGGCCCTGCAGTGCGGCCAGGGCTATACTGCCTCGGACGAGCAGTACCCCCTTCAGCACAATTACCACGTGGCCCAGGAGAGCACTCTGCTCATTCTGTCCATGGTGGCCCGGCAGTTCCCCCTGCTGCTGGTCTTTGAGGATATCCACTGGATCGACCGCACCAGCGTGGAGCTGCTGTCCGCCGTCCTCCACCGGCTGCGCGGCCTGAATGTGACGGTGATCTGCTCTTCCCGGGAGCTGCCCGCCGGGTTCCGGAAGGAGTTTGTGGAGGGGGCCCAGCGGGACAAGCTGCTGGAGCGCTACACCATCTCAACCCTCAGCCTGGACGAGACGGGACAATTTGTCCGCCACTACCGGGGCCAGGAGCTGACGGAGGAGCAGCTGAGCCAGGTGTACCAGGGGACGGGAGGCAACGCATTGCTGCTGACCCAGCTGGTGGGCTCGCTGGAGGAGGGCGGCGTGCCCCAGGACATGGGGCGGATGGTGAAGGGAGTCATTGACTATCGCCTGGCCCAGCTGACCGTGGAGGAGCTGCAGGTGCTGGACATGATTTCCGCCTTCTCGGAGTGGGCGCCCATGGAGGCTCTGGCCTCCATCCTGACCAAGGACGCCATGGACCTGATGTGCCTGTGCGGGCAGCTGAAGCAGCGGATGCTGATTACGGAGTGTGAACGGGATGGAAGCATCTGCTACACCCTAGCCCACGACCTGATCCGCCGTGTCTTAATCCAGCGGGAGCCGGAATCCGCCCGGCGGATTCTCCACCTGCGAGTGGCCCAGCACCTGGAGAGCCGGCTGGACCGGATGGGGGCGCAGCTCTATGACCGGCTGGTGTACCACTATGAGGCGGGGGGTAACCGCCTGAAGGCGCTGCACTATCGGATTTTGTCCCTGAATGCCTTTACCGGACTGTGTTTTGACCTGCTGCCCACCCTGACCGTCTCGCCCGGACGGGAGGAGCCGGACGCGGAGAGCCTGCCCGCCGAATTTCAGCGGCTGGAGCAGGAGGTGAGCGCCCTGCGCCGTCTGTACGCCGGACAGGAGGAGCTGGACCGGATGGAGATGACGCTGCTCCACGCCAAGAGCCGCTACTGCATCTACAACGGCCTCTATGAGCCGGGGCTGGAGGCCCTGGAGCAGCTGAACGCCCTGTGCCGGCGGCGGGGAGAGAAGCGGCTGTTGGTGCAGGTCCACCTGCAGTACATCTATTATGGCATCCAGATCTGCGATACCCGGGTGATGGAGATCCACCTGGCGGCGGGCCTCGCCCTGCTGGACGGGGAGGAGCACTCGGAGAGCTACGGCATCTATCTGCGCCTGAAAGGGCTGCTGGAGCAGATGCGGGGCAATTATTCCCGGGCCCGGGAGCTGCTGCACCAGTCCGTGCGTACTCTGGAATCTCTGGTTTCCCCCTCTGACGACCGCTATGCCATCAACATAGCCGGAGCCTATAACTACATTGCCGAGTGCTACCGGCTGGAGGGACGGTATGAGGAGGCCTTCGGCTATTACGACAAGGCCATCATTCACAACCGCAGCCGGGGCTATTACCCGGGGGCCGCGGTATTTTACACCAATTACGGGGTGTGCGCCTTCCAGAAGGGCGAGTATGAGGGGGCCTATCAGCTGTTTCTCTACGCGGCGGAGATCTACCGCTCCTCCCATGAGTATTCCGGCTGTCCGCTGGCCCTGGGCTATCTGGCCCTCTACGGGGTCCGGCAGGGCGACCTGACGGGGGCCGCGGACAAGCTGAAGGAGGCCCACCGGATCTGCGACATCATCGGATCGCCCTGGTGGAAGGGGGTTGTCATCTACCTGTCCTGGCGGATTCGCACCTGGCTGGACCAGACGGGACAGGAGGCCCCCCAGCTGCGGGCGCTCTGGCCCGCGGACGAAGGGGAACATTGCCGGTGGGGGCTGGAGTACCTGGAACGGATTCCGCCCCGCCTGGAGACAGAGGAACTCCAGAGGCGTCTGGAGAAGCTGTGACGTCTGTGAAAAGAAAAAGCCCGCGGACCTGCTGACGGCAGGTCCGCGGGCTTATTAATTCCATTCTTAATAACCGATGAACGAGGAAATGACAATCAGAATGGCACAGGCAGCATAAGCAATGGCCAGGAAGGGACCAATGAACTTGAACCACTTGTTGAAGGGGATGCGGGCATAGGACAGGCAGGCAATGAGGGCGCCCATGGTGGGATAGCCCAGGTTGCTCAGACCGTCGCCGAACTGGAAGGCCAGAATGGTCATCTGCTTGCTGATGCCCACAATTTCCGCCATGGGCATGAGGATGGGCATGGTGACCAGAGCCTGGCTGCTGCCGGAGGGAATGAAGAAGTTGAGGATGGTCTGAACCACCAGCATGGCGATGCCGGTAACCGCAGCGGGCAGACCGGACACCAGGGTAACCAGGCCGTGAACGATGGTGTAAGTAATCTGGCCGTCATCCATGACGATGGAGATGCCGCGGGCCAGACCGATAGCCATGGCGGCAATGAACACGGACTGCGCGCCGGCCAGCAGGCTGTCGGCAATCTTACCGCCGCTGAAGCCGGCGATGATACCGCAGACGATGCCGCAGATGAGGTACACGGCGGCCATCTCAAAGAGGCCCCAGCCCCACTCCAGGCTGCCGTACACCACCAGGGCGATGGTGATGATGAAGACCACCAGAATCAGCTTGCGGCGCAGGGTGAATTCCAGCTCCGCATCGGAGGCGTTCTGCAGGTCGGAGTAATCGTTGCCGTACATGATGCCCTTGGTGGGGTCCTTCTTGACCCGCTCGGCGTAGCGCAGCACGAACCAGATGGCGATGCCGCCCAGCACCACCAGGCAGATCATGCGGTAGCCCAGGCCGGAGAAGAGCTCCAGACCGCCGATGGTCTGGGCGTTGCCCACGGTGTAGAGGTTAGTGGGGCCGGCGGTCCAGCCTACGATGTCAGCTACGAAGACGATGGCCACACCGGTGACGACGTCATATCCCAGCATCAGGGCCACGCCTACGCCGATGGGAATAAAGGGGATGGAGCCCTCCAGCATGGAGGGGAAGGCGCCGATGCACAGGAAGAAGACCATGATGCCGGCCAGTACAAACTTGCCGCTCTTGTCGCTGGTGCGCCGGGTCATGCTCACCAGGGCGGCGCGGATGGCGCCGGTGCCGTCAATGAGGCCGATGGCGGCGCCGATGGTGAGAATCATACAGATGAGGGAAATACCGTTCTGAATGCCCAGAGGGATGGCCTTGAACATCTCAAAGAGATTTACGGGAGTGCTCTCCACATAGTGGAAGCTGTCGGGGTCCACGGTGGTCACGCCATTGACGGTGACCGAGTCATACTGACCGGCTGGCAAAACCCAGGTCAGTACCGTCATCAGGACCAGGATGGCAAACAGAATGACAAACGCGTGGGGAAATTCCCGTTTTTTCTTTTTTGTCAGGGGTTTGTTACTCAAAAGTGCTCTCCTCCTTTGAACTTCCGTGTCCGGGCATACTCTGAGGCCACCGTCCGGACATTGCTGCTCTCTCGCTTTAATGCAACAGCGTCATGTTACCATGCTTGCGTTGAATTAAAGTTGAAGGGCGTTGACACGGAGAGAGAGGCGGGAGACGATAGAGCACAATCAGCGGAGCTTCAGCAGACGCTGCGCGTTGCCGCTCAGAATATCCGCCTGCTCCTGAGGCGTCAGGGGGAGGGCGCGCAGACGCGCCAGGCTCTCAGCCTGGCCGTCCCAGGGGCTGTCCGTGCCGAACAGAATGCGGTGAGCGCCGAAGGTGCGCACCATGCGCAGGAAGGCGTCGTCATCCAGCAGATGCAGGTCACCGGGGCCGTAGTAGCCGTCCCCAAGGGGTGTCATGGAGCCCAGGGAGAAGGAGGTGTCCAGCATCACGCTGGTCTGAGGCAGCAGCTGTTCCACCTCATCCCAGTTGCGCCAGCCTCCCATGTGGGCCAGCACCAGGGTGACGGGTCCCACCTGCTCCACCGCCCGGAGGACCATGTCCGGGGAGCAGTTCACCTTACCCGGGAAGCCCACGTCCAGCCCGGCGTGGGTGAGGACAATAAGGCCCAGCTCACCGCACCGGTCCAGAATCCGCAGGTACCGGATGTCATCAAAGTCCACGTCCTGGTAGACCGGGTGGAGCTTGATGCCCCGGAGGCCCAGAGAGGCAATGCGGCTCAGCTCCTCCTTCCAGCCGTCAAAGTCCGGGTGCATGCAGCCCAGGGACAAAATGCTCCGGGCCTGCCCCTCCTCGTTGAGGCGGGCGGAGGCATCGTTGATGTGGCACACCTGCCGGGCGGCAGTGGCCACGGGGAGCACCAGGGAGTAGTCGATGCCCACCTGGGCCATGGAAGCAGCCAGACCTGCCTCCGTGCCGTCAGTGAAGGGACGGGTGTGGGACATGTTCTGCAGCTTGAGCAGGGTGGAGGCGGCAATTTTGTCGGGAAATGTGTGAGTATGAAAATCAACAATCATGTCTGACAAGACCTTTCACAAAGGAGTAAAACCTGTGGTACACCAGAGAGCATACCACAGGTTTTTTACTTTTAAAAGGAGGAAATCCTCACTGCTGGTCGCCCAGGGCCTGCCGCTGGCGGACCAGCACCTTCTCCTCATAGCAGGAGAATGCTTCCTCCACCAGACCGGCATCGGGCTTGGGGGTAACTAGGGAGACCACCGGAACCAGAATGAGCCCCGCCAGCATGCAGAAGGCGCCGGCGTTGATGGGGGACTGGAGAATGGGGGGGAATAGGGACTTGAGGCCGATGTTGGCCAGCATGACCACGGAGGAAAAGACAAAGCTGGTCCAGCAGGCGGCCTTGGTGGCCTTCTTCCAGTAGAGACCATAGAGAAAGGGGGCCAGGAAGGCGCCCGCCAGGGCACCCCAGCTGACGCCCATGAGCTGGGCAATGAAGGTGACGTTGGACTTGTACTGGATGATGGCCAGCACCACGGAGATGGCAATGAACACCACAATGAGGCAGCGCATGACAAAAATCTGCCGTTTCTGATCCATTTCCTTGATGACGTGGCCCTTCAGCAGATCCAAAGTGAGGGTAGAGCTGGAGGTGAGCACCAGGGAGGACAGGGTGGACATGGAGGCGGACAGCACCAGAATGACTACCACGGCCAGCAGCAGGTCGGGCAGGTCGGAGAGCATGGCGGGGATAATGGCGTCGTAGCCTTCCACGGCCACGTCCACCTGACCGGCGTAGAGCCGGCCAAAGCCGCCCAGGAAGTAGCAGCCCCCCGCCACAATGGCGGCAAAGACGGTGGAGATGACGGTGCCGGTGTCGATGGCCTTCTCACTCTTGATGGCGTAGAACTTCTGGACCATCTGAGGCAGGCCCCAGGTGCCCAGGGAGGTGAGCAGCACCACGCCCAGCAGGTTCAGGGGGTCCGGGCCGAAGAAGGAGGCGAACACCCCGGGGGTGGAAGAGACGGAGGGGTCGCTCACCTGGGCCAGCTCATCCAGAGCGCTGAGAAAGCCCCCGTGGCTGTTCAGCACCGCGCCCACCACGGCAATGATGCCTACAATCATGATAATGCCCTGAATGAAGTCGTTGATGGCGGTGGCCATGTAGCCTCCAGCGATGACGTATACGCCGGTGAGTACCGCCATGACAATGACGCACACAGAGTAGTCAATGTGGAAGGCCATGCCGAAGAGACGGGAGAGGCCGTTATAGAGGCTGGCGGTGTAGGGGATCAGGAAGATGAAGATAATCACCGAGGCGGCAATTTTCAGGGAGCGGCTTCCAAAGCGCTGGCTGAAAAACTCGGGCATGGTGGCGCTGTTCAGGTGCTGGGTCATAATCCGGGTGCGGCGGCCCAGCACCGCCCAGGCCAGCAGAGAGCCCAGCAGGGTGTTGCCAATGCCCGCCCAGGTAGCGGCGATGCCGTATTTCCAGCCGAACTGGCCCGCGTAGCCCACAAAAACCACGGCGGAAAAGTAGGAGGTGCCGTAAGCGAAGGCGGTGAGCCACGGTCCTACCGACCGTCCGCCCAGCACAAAGCCGTTGACGTCGGTGGTGTGGCGGCGGCAGTAGAGCCCGATGCCCACCATGACACCGAAAAAGATTAGCAGCAGTCCCAGTTTAATCCCCATCGTTGATCCGTCCTTTGCAAATAAACGTTTCACAACTTCTTTGCTTTGATGCGTTGAAGTTTAACGCAAAAAAGCAACAAAGTCAAGAAAAATTTTTGCGGCCGGAAAACAACGGGGACGGACCGGGGGAAAGGGGCTGATTGCAAATATAAAAAGCGGGCCCGGAGAACAGGCTCCGGACCCGCTTTGGCAGGTAATATCAGGCTTTTTTGGGCTTTTTCGGAATCACGATGGGGGTTCCGTCGTCTTCCGCCAGCTTGACCTTGGGATTTTGCTCCTTGGCCAAAGCCAGAATATTTTCTGCGTCAGGCTTTAAGAAAAACAGCCGTTTTACCCGGTCGCCGTGGGCAAAGTAGAGCGACACCATCGTGGGACTGTCCTCCTTCTTACGCACCACCGACTCAATTTGATCCCAGCTAATAAAATCGTAATGGGTGGTAATGCGCATCTGGTAGAAGACCTCCACACCGCGGCTGGTGACCACGGTGTCCTTGACCGCGAGCATGGTGAGCAGATAGAGCACACCAAACAAAATGAGTATGCGGTAAGGGGTGGCGATGCCGCCCAGAACGAGTACAACGGACAAAATCCAGCCGCCCGTCGTTACCCATTTTTTACGCGGCTTCAGGGGTCTTGCTGTATAGATAGGGCCGGAGACCGACTCCCAGGGAAGATGTACACTCACGGCGAAGGTTCCTTTCCGGATAAAAGATTACTTGGAGGGGATGGGAGCCTTGCCGGCAGCGCGCAGGGCCTCCAGGTTCTTCACGGCGCGCTCATGAGCCTCAGCGGGAGCGCCGGCGGGCTTGTGCATGGTGGTCTTACCAAAGATGTTGGTGTAAGCGCCGTCAGCCCAGAAGATATTGCGGCCCAGGAAGGCGGTGATGGCGGCATAGATGGGGTTGAGCAGGTTCACGAAGGCGAAGGGGAAGTAGGTGAAGGGGCTCATGCCCAGAACGCCCTGCTGATAGGCGCCGCAGCCGGTCCAGGGGAACATAACGGCCCACAGGGTGCCGCAGTCTTCCAGCGTACGGGAGAGCATGTTGCGGCTCAGGCCCATCTCGTCGTACTTGTCCTCGTACAGGGGGGCGGGAACACCGATGCCCAGGAACTGGTCGCACATGGTAGCGTCGCAGAACAGGGAGGTGAGCAGGGTAGCCAGAATCAGGCTGCCCACGGAGTGCAGGCGATGCTTCAGCTTGCCGAACAGGGCCTCAACACAGCCGCAGCGCTCCAGAGCGCCGCCGTAGGCCACAGCCAGCAGGATGAGGTTGATGGTCCACATGGTGTTGTCCATGCCGCCGCGGTTGAGCAGCTCGCTGGCCAGCTCGTTGGTGGTCTCGAAGGAGTAGCCGTTGTGCAGGATGTTGAACAGGTCAGCCAGGCTGCCCACGCCCTGGAAGATCACGGCGAAGAGAACGCCGCTGGCCACGGAGAGGGCGATGCCCACCAGGCCGGGCAGTTTGGCGATACAGGCGGCGATAACCACCACGATGGGGATGAGCACCAGGGGATTGAGGTTGAAGCCCTCCTTCAGGGCAGCCTGCAGCTCCAGAGCCACGGTGGGATCATAGTTGCCGCTGCCGGTAATCAGACCCAGGATGGTGTAGAGGATCAGAGCGATGACAAAGGTGGGGGCGGTGGTGGACACCATGGCGGTCACGTGGTCAAAGAGGCCGGTCTTGGCCACGGCGGCAGCCAGGTTGGTGGTGTCGGACAGGGGGGAGAACTTGTCGCCCACATAGGCACCGGAGATAATCATACCACCGGTGATGGCGGGGTTGATGCCCAGGCCGGCGCCGATACCCAGCATAGCGATACCGATGGTAGCGGTGGCGGTCCAGGAGGAGCCGCAGGCCAGGCCGACGATGGCGCACAGGATGCAGCCCACGGGGAGGAACAGCTTGGGGCTCAGAAGATCCAGGCCGTAGTAGATGAGGGCCGGAATGGTGCCCGACATAATAAAGGAGGCAACCAGCAGACCCACGGTACACAGAATGAGGATAGCTTCCATGGTGGCGTTCAGACGGTCAATCATACCAGCCAGCATGTCGGAGAAATCGTGTCCGCAGATGGCGCCGATGATACAGGCCACTACGATGGATACCACCAGCGGCATGTGAGCGTCACTATAGACCCCTCCGCTGAAGTTCAGGCCGTAGATCATCAGGCCCATCATAACGGCGATGGGGATCAGGGCTTCAATAAAGTTAGGAAGTCGAACGGTGCGTTTTTTCTTCTCAGTTTCTGGCATAAATAAATCCCTCTTTTCTTTACATTCCCTCAGCCTAAGGTGTGGGATCCCCACCCCCTGTCCATACACCGCTCTCCTCTCGGTGTGCTGGTCCGCCAGGGCGGAAAGTATTATGTACGAGGCAGGGCTGTTTTGCCAGCGGGATCCTTTCTGTGCTAAATTATAGCACTGCGCGTTGTAAAAATCAAATAAAAGTAGCCTCCAAAAAAGGGCTAAATTTGTATATAATATCTGAGGCACTAGCGTTCTGCCGCACTAGTGAAATAGCGTATCGTGTAAATAAAAAATCAGTATAGCGAAAAAATATGCATAGTAATGCAGGAAAAAATGCAAAAAGCACAGCAAACTGGATGAGGGGCAGCCGGATGGAGGAATACGTGCATTTTCCTTGGGGAAACGGTGCTGCGGGA
The DNA here is from genome assembly GCF_058136395.1 of Pseudoflavonifractor sp. HNCC25GI2. Lineage (NCBI taxonomy): Bacteria > Bacillati > Bacillota > Clostridia > Eubacteriales > Oscillospiraceae > Pseudoflavonifractor > Pseudoflavonifractor sp. HNCC25GI2. The sequence continues at coordinate 131,371 of NZ_JBYUOW010000002.1, read as the reverse complement.
GGGGAGGGAGAAAGGTCGGTAACAAGGAATTCCCTAAAATGAATGAAGGTTGCACAAAATGAAAAAGTGAATAAAAAATGAAGGAAAAACTGGAAACTTTTTTGCTGCAATGCACTAATGCAACGATGAACAGTTGCAATAGCGCACAAACAATGGCGAGTGATGGGAAAAATTTTTGTTGATATAAGACAAAACGTATGGTATGATAATGCCAGTAAGCCCCACAATCACACAAACGCTTGGTAAGACGACATGGCTTTTCCTGGAGGCGATGAACCAAAAGACAAAGGCCATGCCATTTTGTATCGGTAAAGAGAAGGGAGAAACGTGGGGCAACCAAGAAGCCGAGAACAAGAAAGGAAGAGGAGAACAGTTTATGGAAATTTTAACCAACCCCGTAACCATATCCGTTATTGTCCTGTGTGTCCTCAGCTTGCTGAAGCTGAACGTGCTGCTGGCCATGCTCATCGCCTGTGTGGTGGGCGGCCTGGTGGGTGGTATGGACATTCCTACCATCATGGGCACCCTGACCGGTGGATTCTCCGGTAACGCCACCACCGCTCTGTCTTACATCCTTCTGGGTACTTTTGCTACCGCCATTGCCACCACCGGCCTGGCTGAGATTCTTTCCAAGAAGCTCTCCCGGATCATCGGCGGCAAAAAGCTGGTTCTGCTGGGCGCCATCACCATCATCGCCTGCCTGTCCCAGAACCTGATTCCTGTTCATATCGCTTACATTCCCATTCTGATTCCCCCCATGCTGGCCATGATGAATCAGATGAAGCAGGACCGCCGCGCTGTGGCCTGCTGTCTGGCCTTCGGCCACAAGGCCCCCTACATCGCCATCCCCTTCGGCTTTGGTCTGCAGTTCCAGGAGATCATCATGAACAACCTGACTGAGAACGGCATGCCTGTTACCATTAACCAAATTGCTTCCGTCAACTGGATTCTGGCTGTTGCCATGCTCATCGGCCTGTTCATTGCTGTATTCATCACCTACCGTAAGCCCCGCGAGTACAAGATGCTGGAGGCCGACACCTCCGCTGCTGATGCTATCAGCGAGACCCTGGAGTACCGTCACTACATCACCATGGCCGCCGCTGTTGTGGTGGTTGTGGTTCAGGTCATCACTCAGAACCTGGCCCTGTCCGCTCTGGCCGGCATCATGGTCATGATCGTCTTTGGTGCCATCAAGTGGAACCAGATTGACGACCAGCTGGCCGGCGGTGTCCAGCTCATGGGCCTCATTGCTTTCGTGATGCTGATTGCCGGCGGTTATGCCGAGGTTATGAAGGCCACCGGCGGCGTCGAGGCCCTGGTTGAGGCCGGTATCCACGCCATGGGCGGCAACCGTTGGGTCGCTGCTACCGTTATCACTCTCATCGGCCTGCTGGTTACCATGGGCATCGGCACCTCCTTCGGTACCGTTCCTGTTCTGGCTGTTCTGTTCGTGCCTCTGTGTGAGCAGATTGGCTTCTCTCCTGCCGCCACCATCATTCTGATGTCCGCTGCTGCTGCTCTGGGCGACGCCGGCTCCCCCGCTTCCGACACCACCCTGGGCCCCACGTCCGGTCTGAATGCGGATGGTCAGCACGACCACATCTGGGATACCTGTGTGCCCACCTTCCTGCACTTCAACATCCCTCTGATGATTGCTGCCATTGTTGCGGCTCAGTTCCTGTAAGAAACTGCTGCAAATAAACCAAGCGTGAAAAGGGCCGCCCCAACGGGGCGGCCCTTTTTAATGGCTGGAAGCTTAGAACAGCAGGCTGTAAAGTCCGAACAGAATGACCAGGAACAGAACGTTGGCTGCGGTGAACCACAAAAGATACCGGCCCTTTTTGCCGGGCAGGGCCCGGACCACATATTTATAGGAGATCAGGCTGGCCATGGAGGCGATCAGGGTGCCCAGACCGCCCAGATTGGTACCCACCAGCAGGGCCTGCCCCTGGTCGGTGAAGCCGGAGAGCAGCAGGGCGGCGGGGACGTTGCTGATGACCTGACTGGCCAGAATGGCGCACACCACCTCATGGTGGTAGAGAACCTGCTGTACCAGCTCCCGGAAGGCGGGCAGACGGCCCAGGTTGCCCACAAAAAGGAAGAAGCCCACAAAGGTCAAAAGCAGGGCGTAATCCACACGGGGCAGTACCTTCCGGTCCAGCAGGGCGGTAAACAGCAGGACGGCCAGGCAGGGGAACCACACCGGAATAAGACCGCCCACGGACCCCAGACACAGCAGAAACAGCACACCGTAGCCCCACAGCAGAGACTGCCGCTCAGCGCTGGGCTCTTCCTCCAGCCGGGGTGCAGAGGCGAGATGCTTTGACTTGTTCAGCAGCAGAAACAGACCCAGCAGCAGGGCAGAGGCCAGGGTCAGCGGAAAAATGAGGCGGAAAAAGTCCGCCGGACTCAGACCGTAGTGGGCATAGAGGTACAGGTTCTGAGGGTTTCCGATGGGAGTGGCCATGCTGCCCAGATTGGCGGCGATGGTCTGAAGGCTGACCACGGGAATAATCCGATCCCGCTGATCCACCAGATCCAGCACCTCCAGGGCAAAGGGGACAAAGGTGATGAGCGCCACATCGTTGGTTACGGCCATGCTGGTGAGAAAGGGGAGAAAAATCAGCACGCCCTCCAGCTGGCGGGTGGACCCGGTGTGAGAGAGCACCATCCGGCCCAGGCGGCTGAACACGCCCAGCCCACGAAGGCCGGTCATCACCGCCATCAGGGCAAACAGCAGGCCCAGCGTCTCAAAATCTATGTAGCCCAGGTATTTCCCGTCCGGCGGGACCAGCACCATGGATGCCAGGGCCAGCACCCAGGCCACCACCAAAACGGTCTCCTGTTTTAAGAAGCGGATGAAGGATGACATATCGTGATACACCGTCCATATTCTCATAGATTACAACACACAGCTAAGGCGCCGCCTCCTGGGAGACGGCGCCCGAACGGCGGAGGCACGTTGAAACATGCCTCCGCCGTTTACGTTCATAGCATTGCCCCAAAGGCAGGGCAGAACAGATAAAAATTACTGGTCGATGATCTGAGCCTTGATGAGGTTGGTGGAACCGCTCTTGCCCAGGGGCACGCCGGCGGTAATGACCACGGTGTCTCCCTTCTGGACCAGCCCCTCCTTCAGCGCCACCTCGGCGGACAGGGAGAAAATGCGGTCGGTGGAGGTGACTTCGCCGGTGAGGAAGGGCACCACGCCCCAGCAGATGGCCAGCTGACGGCGCACCTTCTCGTGCATGGTCAGAGCGGCTATGGGGCAGGCGGGGCGGAAGCGGCAGATGTTCCGGGCCGTGCGGCCGGAGCTGGTGGCGGCCAGGATGGCCTTGGCATCCAGATCCTTGGCGGTGAGGCAGCAGGTGTGGGTAATGGCGTCGTTGATGTTGGAGGCGGGAACCACGCGCTGCTTCTGGAACTGACGCCAGTAGTGGATGGAGCTCTCGGCCTCCTCCACAATCTCCACCATGGCGGAGAGAGCCTCGATGGGGTACTTGCCCCCGGCGGTCTCACCGGAGAGCATGACGCAGCTGGTGCCGTCGAAGACGGCGTTGGCCACGTCGGACACCTCGGCACGGGTGGGACGGGGGTTGCGGATCATGGAGTCCAGCATCTGGGTGGCGGTGATGACCGGCTTGCCGGCCTGCAGGCCTTTGCGAATCATCTGCTTCTGCAGAATGGGGACCCGGGCGGCGGGGATCTCCACGCCCAAGTCGCCGCGGGCCACCATGATGCCGTCGGCAGCCGCCAGGATTTCGTCCACGTTGTCCACGCCCTCCTGGTTTTCGATCTTGGCAATGATGCGCACGTCGTCGCCGCCGCAGGAGTGGAGCACCTCACGGACGGCCTCCACGTCGGCCGCACGGCGGACGAAGGAGGCGGCAATATAGTCAAAGTCGTTCTCCACACCAAAGCGGATGTCGGCCACGTCCTTGTCGGTCAGGGCGGGCAGATGGATGTGGACGCCGGGGATGTTGATGGACTTGTTGGCGGACAGGGAGCCGCCGTTTTCCACCTGGCACACGATGTCCTGGCCGCGGATCTCCTCTACGCGGATGGCCACCAGGCCGTCGTCAATGAGAATCTCCTGGCCGGGGCCCACCTCCTCATGGAGCTTGGGGTAGGTGACGGAGACCATGGAGGAGGTGCCCTCCACCTCACGAGTGGTCAGAGTAAAGGTATCGCCGGTCTCCAGGGTGATGGACTTCTGCTCAAAGGACTTGATGCGGATCTCAGGACCCTTGGTGTCCAGAATGGTGGCCACGGGATAGCCCATGGTGTCCCGGATGGACTTGAGCAGATTCAGACGGCCCAGATGCTCCTCGTGGCTGCCGTGGGAAAAATTAAAGCGGGCCGCATTCATGCCGCAGAGGATGAGCTTGCGGATCATCTCCTCGCTGTTGACGGCGGGGCCCAGAGTGCAGATAATTTTCGTTTTTCTCATAATCAGATTTCCTCCTGTGGGAAATTGGTGTTAGCTTCTCTCGTTACAGCCATATCATACAGGAAAACAAAGAATTTGAATAGATGTGAAATCCATGAAAATCACACCCTAATTTGGGAAAAATCAGTAAAAAAGTGCGTCAGAGCTTATCTGGACGCACTTTTTTACAAGAAACAAACGAAAACTTTACCGATAGGACTCGGCCAGGGCGCGGAACTTGGGCAGGGCCCGCTCGATCATCTCGGTCTGAACGCAGTAGGCGATGCGCACGTGACCGGGGGCGCCGAAGCCGGAGCCGGGCACCAGCAGCAGGTCGAAGTCCTTCTTGGCCCGCTCACTGAAGGCCACGTCGTCGGGCTCCAGGGTTCGGGGGAAGAGGTAGAAGGCGCCGCCAGGCTGGGCCACGTGGTAGCCCATCTCCCGCAGAGCGGAGGTGAGCAGCTGGCAGTTTCGCTCATAGATAGACAGGTCGCTGGTCATGTCACAGCACAGGGAGGTGACCTGCTGGAAGAGGCTGGGGGCATTTACATAGCCCAGGGAGCGGCCCGCGCCGGCCACGGCGGCGTAGACCTCCTTGCTGTCGGTGACCTGGTTAGGCACCAGCACATAGCCCAGACGCTCGCCAGGCAGGGACAGGGACTTGGAGAAGGAGTAGCACACGATGGTGTCCTTATAGATGTGGGGAATCCAGGACACCTCAAAGCCCTGGAAGACAATCTCCCGGTAGGGCTCGTCGGAGATGAGGTAAATGGGGTGGCCGTATTCCTGGCTCTTGGCGGTGAGAATGGAGGCCAGCTTCTCCAGCGTCTCCTTGGAGTAAACTACACCGGAGGGGTTGTTGGGGGAGTTCACCACCACGCCCTTGGTGTGGGGGGTGATGGCCGCCTCAAAGGCGGCAAAGTCGATCTGGAAGTGCTCAATTTCAGGGGGAATCAGCACCATCTTGGCGCCGGCACCCTCGATGAACACCTTGTACTCGGGAAAATAGGGGGCAAAGACGATAAACTCATCCCCGGGGCAGGACAGACCGTTGAAGACGCAGCACAGGGAGGCGGCAGCGCCCACGGTGATGTAGAAATTATCGGCGGTGTAGTCCCCGCCGAAGCGGCGGTTCAAAGAATCGGCAAAGCGCTGCCGGGCGGCGGCGTCGCCCTGGGCGCTGGTGTAGCAGTGAATGAGGTCAGGCTGCTCCTTCAAAATGCGGATGGCCGTCTCGTTGATGGCGTCGGGGGCGGGGACACTGGGGTTGCCCAGGGAGAAGTCAAAGACATTTTCCGCACCCACCACGGCGGCGCGCTGCTTGCCGTATTCAAACAGCTCTCGAATGACGGACCGGGCGGTGCCCAGCCCCAGCATGCGTTCAGAAACCATAAAGAACCTCCTGCATAAATAGTCATAGAAGCGCCAGCCTGTGCATAGACATGGAGCAGGACAAGCACATAGAACCCGGACACGTTCCGGGAAAAGGGTTGGAAAAATCCGGAATAACCGCGAAAAGAGGCGGCAAGATTGGAACAAATTGTATTATAGCACACTGCTTTTGTGAAGTAAAGCCAAACCCCTACCGGGGCCCGGCGACGAAAAAATTTCCGGTTGGCCGGTGCAAGAACGAATATTCGGTAGTTTACAATTTGGTCCGGTGCCGCTATAATCATAGAAAAACAACGCGCATCCGGCCAAAATGAGGCCGGAAGCGGAGCGTTCGCCCCCAGAGACGGAAGCCACAGCAGGAGGTGATGGGATGCAGACAGTCAAGGGAAAGTCCGTACTGGACCAGGCGGTGGTAGGCAAACTGAAGTTCTGCCGGCTTGCGCCTCCCCGGCCGCAGCCGCTTCCCGCCCTCCGGCCTCAGGAGGAGGCAGCGCGCTTTGCCCAGGCACAGCGGCTGGCCGTACTGGACCTGGGGGCGCTGTATGACCGGGCCGCGCGGCAGATTGGGGAGGAGACCGCCTCGATCTTTGCTATCCATGCCATGCTGCTGGAGGACAATGACTTTGAGCAGTCGGTGCACAGGATCATCCGGGAGGAGGAGACCTGTGCGGAGTGGGCCGTGTGGAAGACCGGCAGCCGTCTGGCCTCCACCTTTACCACCATGGATAACCTATACATGCGGGCCCGGGCGGGAGACATCCGGGACATTACCTACCGGGTGATCTGGCACCTTCGTGGGGAGCGGATGGAGAACCCGCTGGACGATGAGCCCACCATTTTGGTGGCGGATGAGTTTTTGCCCAGCGAGGTGATTGAGCTGGATCGAAGCCGGGTGGTGGGCATCCTGGCCCGGGAGGGCAGCGTGGACAGCCATACCGCTCTGCTGCTGCGGGCCTGCCGGATTCCGGCCATGGCGGAGGTGGACCTGGACGAGTGCTGGGACGGGCACACCGCTCTGCTGGACGGAACCAACCATCAGCTCTATCTGGACCCGGACCCGGAGACACTGCGGCGTCTGCTGCCGGAAGAGAACCGGGAATTGGCGGGCTGCGAATAACGACAGAGCATTATTAAATAAAAAAGGAAAGGGGCCCCGGCATCCGCCGGAGCCCCTTTGTCATACTTTAAAATATTTATGGATTGCACAGGGGACGGAAGGTATGGGGCTGCTCCTCGCCACGGAGAATACGCAGTGCCCCCAGGGCCAGAGCTTCCATCTCATTTTCTCCCGGGATGACTACCACCCGGCACAGGTTGTGCAGGTAGCCGATGACCATGCCGGTAAGCATTTTGGAGTTGGCCAGACCACCGGTGAGGATCACCGCGTCGATGAGCTCGGTAAAGCAGCCCAGCATGATGCCCACGCCCTTGGCAATCTGGAGGGCCTGGGCCTTATACACCAGGGCGGCCCACTCGTCCCCGGCCTGGATGCGCCGTTCCACCTCCTGGCAGTCGTGGGTGCCCAGCAGGGCGGACATGCCTCCCTCGCCCCGCAGCTTCTTCAGCATCTCCGCCTTGGTGTACTTTCCGGAGTAGCACATATCCACCACATACAGCATGTTCAGGCTGCCCGCCCGGTCGGGGGAGAAGGGACCGGCGTCGTCGGAGACCGAGTCGATAATCCGGCCGTGGCTGTGGGCGGAGATGGAGATACCGCCGCCCAGGTGGGCGATGACCAGGTTCATATCCTCATAGCTGCGGCCCATGGCCTGGGCGTATTTGTGGCCGGTGGCCCGGGCGTTGAGTACGTGGCAGAAGCTGGTGCGGGTGACCTCCTTGAAGCCGGTGACCCGGGCCTCGGGGAGCAGCTCATCGCTGGTCACCGCGTCGTAGATGTAGGCGGGAATGCCCAGCGGGCGGGCAAATTCCCGGGCCATCAGGCCGCCCAGGTTGGAGGCGTGGTCGAAAACGGTGTGGTGGAGCAGGCAGTCGGCCAGCGCGTCATCCACCACATAGCCCCCCGCCACAATGTTGGGGATGATACCGCCCCGGCCTACGACGGCGGAGAGGTTGCCGAGGTCGAAGCCCTCCTGGGCCAGCCAGCCCCGCACCAGGGCCACCCGGTAATCCAGCTGGTCGTTGAGGGTGGGATAGGGGGCGAGGTCGTGGTTGGTGTGGACAATGCTCTTGGAGAGCAGGGGGCGGTCGTCCTCATAGACGGCCGCCTTGGTGCTGGTGGAGCCGGGGTTGAGCACTAAAATGGTGTAAGCCATAGAGAAGGCCTCCTCTTTGTGGGTGGTCAGGAGCGGGACGGACCCGCGGGGGACATGGCGGAGCAGATGAGAATGGAACTGTACTTCTCCTCCGGAGTGGCTCCGCGGGAATTGATGGTGATGGGGACGCTGGCCCCCAGTACCACGCCGGCCATCTGGCCTCCCGCCAGGCCGTACAGCGCCTTGCCCAACAGGTTGCCCGCGGCGATGGAGGGGCAGAGGAGAATGTCCGCGTCTCCGGCCACCGGACTGTGGTAGCCTTTCACCTGGGCGGCCTGGGGATCGGTGGCCAGATCCAGCGAGATGGGCCCCTCCACCGCGCAGGGGCCGAAGTCCCCCCGACGGGCCTCCTCCTTCAATGCGGCGGCGTCCAGGGTCTCCGGCATGTGGGGGTTCACCGTCTCTACGGCGCACAGCACCGCCGCCTTGGGACAGTCGTAGCCCAGGAAGCGGCAGAAGTCCAGTGCATTTTGGAGAATGTGCCGCTTCTGCTCCAGGTCGGGGGCGATGACCATCCCTCCGTCGGTGTCAAACAGAAGCTTGGGATAGCTGGGCACGTCCAGAATGGCCACGTGGGACATGAGCCTTCCGGTGGAGATGCCCGTCTGCTTGTTCACCACCGCCCGAAGCAGGGAACTGGTCTGGAGCATGCCCTTGATGAGCATCTCCCCCGCCCCGGCCCGGATGAGATCCACCGCTCGCTCCGCGCAGGCGGCCTCTCCCTCCGTGTCAATAATTTGGTCCGGGGAGAGGGAAACATCCAACTGGCGGCTCAGGTCCAGAATCTCCTGCCGCCGTCCCACCAGAATGGGGCGGATCAGCTGGTCCTTCTGGGCGGCAAAGACTGCCTGGAGGGTGTGCAGGTCGTGAGCTGCTGCTACCACCGCGCCCTTGGGCGGCATGTGGTGCAGAGACTGTTTAAGCTGTTGAAAGCCGGAAATTACCATAAGGATCCTCCCAAATCCGGGCCGGGATATCCTGCTCTGGACACGCGGTGCGGAAAACTTGCAGGACTATTCTATCATTCTGCCGCCGGATTGTATATGAAAAATTTCTTTTGCCGTGCCGGGACAAAAAAGGCGGAATTCGGCAGAAAATCGTGCGAAATGGGGGGAGAATCCAAAGCCGCCTCTTGACGAGCGGTGGGAAAACAGATATAATAAGGAGCGCTGTAAACTGGACCGGAAGGCAACCTCCGCCGGGCAGCAGGAATGGAATAAGCTGGAGTGGCTCAGTCGGTAGAGCAGCTGATTCGTAATCAGCAGGTCGTCGGTTCAAGTCCGATCTCCAGCTCCAAAAAGGCTCCTCTTGAAGAGGAGCCTTTTTTGTGTCCGGCGAAACGAAGGTGCGGCTGGCGGCGCTTCGGAGAAAGTGTCCAAGCACCGTGGAAAAGAAACGCTGAGGGGTTCTGTCCCGAAACAGGCCGCTCAGCGTTTGTCTTTTTGTTTTGGTTGGGGACACAGTACAAATCATGCGCCCGCAGGGGAACCTTTTTGGCTGGAAACAGCAGGAAGAGACCTTCTCCCGGCGTCTACATCGGAAGATGGCCGCTGGCGGGCAAAATGTTGTTCAACTGTGGGAGCAGAGTACCTTTTTGGGAAATAATACTACCATTTTTTGACTAAATAGGGTATAGTATAAAAAAGACCGATGCGGGCAGGAAACTGGCGGCAGGAGGTGCGTTTTCCAATGGATGCAATGAAAAAGAAAACCATCCGATTTTTATGGATCAGCCTGTTTGTCCTGGCTGTTTTGTGCGTGGCTGTGTTTACCTGGCTGACCGGGGTGATGGGCGAAAAAAGTGATGAAACACTCACCGAGGTGGCCAACCTCTACATGGAGGAGATGAACAGCCAGCTCAAGCATCATTTTGACTCCCTGGTGGAAGCGCAGCTGGCTCAGGTGGAGGATATTTCCACAGCAGTGCCGCCCGACTTGACGAAGAGCATGAACGAGGTTTTGCGCATGGCGCTGGAGGCCAACGGACGCTTTCGGGACTTTTCATGCCTGGCCCTCTATAATACCGAGGGTGAGGCAGATGTTATTTACGGACCTCAGGTGACCATCCGGGAGGAGGAAGCCTTCCTCCGCTCACTCAACCAGGCCGAGCCCAAAGTTGTTCTGGGGGATACGGAGGATGGCCAGGGGATGATTCTCTTCGGCGTATCGGTGGGCTATCCTGACGCTCAGGGCTATCCCATGAAGGATGGAAGTCGGTGTACCGCTCTGCTGGCGGGCATACCGGTGGAGGAGATCAACAAGAGCCTGTCCCTCAGTGTAAACAGAGCGCTGGTCTACTCCCATATCATTGAAAGCAACGGCCGCTTTGTGATCAAGAACTCGGATATGGAGGAGGACAACTACTTCGATTGGCTGGTGGCAGGCTGCGAATTTGACGGGCAGGAGCCCGAAGACGTGGTATCTGACATGGAGAGTGCACTGGACAGAGGCGAGATGTTCAGCCTGGTGCTCACGGCGAATGGACAGCGCCGCCATATCTACTGTTCCCCGCTCTCCAACTCGGACTGGTATCTGGTGACGGTAATGCCCTACGGAGCGCTGGATGAGTCGCTGGACGAACTGGATGACCAGAGGACAACCGTTACCCTGGCGGCCTGCGGCATCCTGCTGGCTGCCACCCTGGTGGTGTTTTTCCTCTATTTCCGCATGTCCCGCCGCCAGCTTCAGGCGGTGGAGCAGGCCCAGAAGGAAGCGGAGCGGGCCAACCGGGCCAAGAGCGAATTCTTGTCCAACATGAGCCATGACATCCGCACGCCTATGAACGCCATTGTGGGTATGACCGCCATCGCCACCGCCAATATGGACAACCGGGACCAGGTGGCCTCCTGTCTGCGGAAAATTTCCCTGTCCAGCAAACACCTGCTGGGGCTTATCAACGACGTGCTGGACATGTCCAAAATTGAGAGCGGCAAGCTGACCCTCAATCTGGATGCCATGTGCCTGCGGGAGACGGTGGAGAGCATCGTCAGCATCATCCAGCCCCAGATCAAGATCAAAAAGCAGTCCTTTGACGTGTTTATCCAGAATGTCCGGCAGGAAAATGTGCTCTGTGACGGGGTGCGGCTTAACCAGGTGCTGCTGAACCTCCTCTCCAACGCCCTGAAGTTTACCCCGGAAGGGGGACGGGTGACCATGACCGTCTCCCAGGAGGATTCTCCCAGGGGCGAGAAGTATGTCCGTACCCACTTTATCGTCCAGGATACCGGCATCGGCATGTCGGAGGAGTTCCAGAAGCGGATCTTCGAGTCCTTTGCCCGGGAGGACAATACCAGGGTCCAGCGCACGGAGGGTACCGGCCTGGGCATGGCCATAACCAAGTACATTGTGGACGAGATGAAGGGAACGATTGTCGTATCCAGCCAGAAGGATCAGGGCAGCTGTTTCCATGTGACATTGGATCTGGAGATTGCGCCGGAACAGGAGGAGGCAATGGTGCTGCCCGCCTGGGACATGCTGGTGGTGGATGACGACGAGCAGCTGTGCCGCTCCGCCGTGGACTCCCTGGAGGAGATCGGCGTCCGCGCCGAGTGGGCGCTCAGCGGCGAGCAGGCGGTGGAGATGGCCCAAAAGCGCAGTGAAGAGGGCCGGGACTACCACGTGGTGCTGCTGGATTGGAAGATCCCCGGCATGGACGGCATCCAGATTGCCCGGAAGCTGCGGCAGACCATTGGGGAGCGTGTGCCCATCCTGCTCATCTCCGCCTACGACTGGAGTGACATTGAGGAGAAGGCCCGGGCAGCGGGCATCAGCGGCTTTATCGCTAAGCCTCTCTTCAAGTCCACCCTTTACCATGGCCTTGTGCGCTTCGCCGGGGGCGAGGCAGCCCGGGCGGAGGAGGCGCAGGAGGCTGTCCACGACTTCACCGGCGTGCGGGTGCTGCTGGCGGAGGACAACGAGCTCAACTGGGAGATTGCCAATGAGCTGCTCTCCGCCCAGGGCTTTGTGCTGGACTGGGCGGAAAACGGCCAGAAGTGTGTGGAAATGTTTGAGGCATCCCAGCCGGGGACCTATCACCTCGTTTTGATGGATCTGCGGATGCCGGTGATGAACGGCTATGAGGCCACCCGAACCATCCGGGCCATGGAACGGCCCGACGCCAAAACCATTCCCATTATTGCCATGACGGCCGACGCCTTCTCCGAGGACATCCACCGGTGCCTGGAATGCGGTATGGACGCCCACGTGGCCAAGCCGCTGGATATGCGGGAGCTGCTGCGGCTGCTGCAGAAGCATCTGGCCTGAGAAAAACAGGGCAAAGGAGCCACAGGAAGGACAAACAATGCGAACACTGAAAAAAGCCTATCTGGAAATTACAAATGTCTGTAACCTGCGCTGCTCCTTCTGCCCGGGTTCCAGGCGGCCTCAGGGCTTTCTGACCCCGGAGCAATTCCGTGTTTTGGCGGGACGGCTGCGGCCCCACACCCAGTATCTCTACCTCCACCTCATGGGGGAGCCCCTGCTCCACCCCCAGCTGGAGCAGCTATTAGAGACGGGGGAGGAGCTGGGCTTCCGGATCATGATTACCACCAACGGCACCCTGCTGCCCCGGCGGGGGGAACTGCTGTGCAGCAGTCCGGCCGTCCACCGGGTGAGCATTTCCCTGCACTCCTTCGAAGGAAACGAGGGCGGGGACGAGGATCTGGGGGGCTACCTGGACGGATGCTTTGCCTTTGCCCAACAGGCGGCGGAGGCGGGCAAGCGCTGTGCCCTGCGCCTGTGGAACCTGGATGGGGCGGAGACCGAGGGGGCCAACGCCCAGAATGAGGACATTCTGGAGCACATGGCCCGGTATTTCCCACGCCCCTGGAAGGAGGGGTGGCAGGGCGTGACCCTGGCTCCCAACGTCTACCTGGAGTGGGGGGAGCGCTTCGAGTGGCCCGACCTGGAGGCCGGGGCCTATGAGGGCCGGGCCTTCTGCCGGGGCCTTCGGGACCAGGTGGGGGTCCTGTGGGACGGCACGGTGGTCCCCTGTTGTCTGGACCATGAGGGGGACATTCCCCTGGGCAATCTTTATAAGCAGAGCCTGGAGGAGATTCTGGAAAGTCCCCGGGCCCGGGCCATCTATGAGGGGTTTTCCCAGGGGCGGGCGGCGGAGGAGCTCTGCCGGAAGTGCGGCTATGCCCGCCGGTTTGTCTCCAAATAAGAAACAAAAAACGCGTCCGCGGATTGCGGGCGCGTTTTTCTGTGCCGCCGCATGGATAGCACCCCCGAAAAACGATGAGGGAGCGGCGAGGGAAAAACTTCCCCTTGACAGGATGGTCAGCGGGCGCTAAACTGACGTTAGATACCCCACCCCAGGGGGGTATCTGGTTTATCGCTTTGTTTAGGAGGGATTCTCCTGTGACCAAACAGAAATTTGCCATTACCGGCATGACCTGCTCGGCCTGCTCCGCCCATGTGGAGAAGGCGGTGCGCAAGCTGCCGGGCATTCAAAGTGCCGATGTGAGCCTCATGACCAACAGCATGACCGCCCAGTACGACGAGAGCGCCCTCACCCCCCAGGACATCATCCGGGCGGTGACCGAGGCAGGCTATGGGGCCTCCCTTCCCAACGCCAAGGGCCAGGAGAAGACGGCGGCCCGGGAGGACGGCATGGAGGCGGAGCTGGCCTCCATGAAGCACCGGCTCATCTGGTCCTTTGTCTTTCTCATTCCCCTGTTCTACATCTCCATGGGCCACATGCTGGGGGCCCCGCTGCCCGGCTTTCTCACCGGGCTGGAGAACGCCGTGGCCTTTGGCCTGACCCAGCTGCTGCTCACTCTGCCCATTATGTATATCAACGATAAGTATTATCGGGTGGGGTTTAAAACACTCTGGCATCGCGCCCCCAACATGGACTCCCTCATTGCTGTGGGATCCTCCGCTGCTGTCATCTACGGCGTGTTTGCCATTTACCAGATGGGCTACGGCCTGGGGCATGGAGACCTGGAGCGCGTGGCAAACTACCACATGGACCTGTACTTCGAGTCGGCGGGCATGATTCTCACCCTCATCACGCTTGGCAAGTTTTTGGAGACCCGGTCCAAGGGCAAGACCTCTCAGGCCATCACCCGGCTCATGGACCTGGCCCCCAAGACGGCCTCGGTGCTCCGGGACGGCGTGGAGACCGAAGTCCCTGTGGAGGAGGTCTGGGTGGGGGACCGGATTGTGGTCCGGCCCGGCCAGTCCATCCCCGTGGACGGCGTGGTGGTGGAGGGCTCCTCCGCCGTGGACGAGTCCGCCCTCACCGGCGAGTCCATCCCCGTAGACAAGGGGCCGGGGGACAAGGTGGCCGCCGCCTCCCTGAACAAGTCGGGCTCCTTCATCTTTGAGGCCAGCCGGGTGGGGGAGGACACCACCCTGGCCCAGATGATCCGCCTGGTGGAGGAGGCCGCTTCCTCCAAGGCCCCCATCGCCAAGCTGGCGGACAAGGTGGCCGGTGTCTTTGTGCCGGTGGTCATGACCATCGCCCTGGTGGCCGCTGCCGCCTGGCTGTTTACCGGCCACAGCGTCACCCAGGCCCTCACCGCCGGGGTGGCGGTGCTGGTCATCTCCTGCCCCTGCGCCCTGGGCCTGGCCACTCCGGTGGCCATCATGGTAGGCACGGGCAAGGGAGCCGAGCACGGCATCCTCATCAAATCCGCCGAGGCTCTGGAAACCCTTCACAGCATCGACACCGTGGTGCTGGACAAGACGGGTACCCTCACCCAGGGGGAGCCGGTGGTTACCGACATCCTCCCCGGGGAGGATATGACGGAGGAGGGCCTGCTCCTTCTGGCCGCCTGTCTGGAGGGCCCCTCGGAGCATCCCTTGGCTGCCGCCATTGTGGAGAAGGCCAAGGAAGAACAACTGGCCGTCACCGGAGTGACAGGCTTTGAGGCCGTCCACGGCCGGGGGGTCCGGGCCGCCATTGGCGGCCGTACCTTCCTGGGCGGCAACCTGGCCATGATGGAGGAGGCCGGAGCGGATCTGGGTTCCTTCCGGGCGCGGGCCGAGGAGCTGGCCGGCCAGGGCAAGACCCCGCTGTACTTTGCCGATGAGCACCGGGTGCTGGGCCTCATCGCCGTGGCCGATACCCCCAAGCCCACCAGCGCGGCGGCCGTGTCCGCCTTCCGGCAGCTGGGCCTGGAGGTGGTCATGCTCACCGGGGACAACCAGCGCACCGCCCAGGCCATCGGCCGGGAGCTGGGTGTGACCCAGGTGATGGCCGAGGTGCTGCCCCAGGACAAGGAGCGCATGGTGCGCCAGCTCCAGGAGCAGGGGAAGAAGGTGGCCATGGTGGGCGACGGCATCAACGACGCCCCCGCCCTGGCCCGGGCGGACGTGGGCCTGGCCATCGGGGCGGGCACCGACGTGGCTATGGAGAGCGCGGATATCGTGCTCATGAAGTCCGACCTGCTGGACGCCGCCGCGGCGGTGGAGCTCAGCCGGGCCACCATCCGCAACATCAAGGAGAACCTGTTCTGGGCCTTTTTCTACAATTCTCTGGGCATTCCTCTGGCTGCCGGGGTGTTCTATGCCCTGGGCTGGACGGACTTTATGCTGAACCCCATGTTTGCCGCCGCCGCCATGAGCTTAAGCTCCGTGTGTGTGGTGACCAACGCCCTGCGTCTGCGCTTTTTCAAGAGTAAATTTGCCCCGAAGGTCTCCGGCCCCGAGGCCGGTGCCCATAGCCCGGCGGAGCCGGCCTGTCCCTGCGCCTGTCCCGCCCCGCAAGCGGAAGAAGATGAACAAGGAGGAAACGAAACCATGACCAAGAAACTGAACATTGAAGGTATGATGTGCGCCCACTGTGTGGCCCATGTGGAGAAGGCCCTCAGCGCCCTGGGCGGGGTGACCTCGGCCAAGGCCGACCTGGAGGGCAAGTGTGCCACCGTCACTCTGGCTGCCCCCGTCTCCGACCAGGAGCTGAAGGATGCCGTCACCCAGGCGGGCTATGAGGTGGTGTCCATCCAGTGAAGGCCGATCACGCCCAGGTTACCCGCCTGCTGAAAACCGCCCGGGGCCAGCTGGACGGCATTTTAAAGATGGTGGAGGAGGACCGGTACTGTCTGGATGTGTCCAACCAGCTCATGGCCACCCAGTCCATTCTGAAAAAGGCCAACCGGATGGTGCTCCGGGCCCACATGGACTGCTGCGTCCGGGAGGCGATTGACTCCGGCGACCCCGGCGAGAAGCTGGAGGAGCTGGCCACCCTTCTGGACAAGCTGGCCGACTGAACAAGCGAAGAGGCGGAGGGGCCCCCACACGGTGGAAGCCCCTCCTTTTTCTTTTATGCCGCAGATGGTATCATTCGGCCCGCGGGAAGGGGGAATCTTGACAGAGCAGGGGGAAAATGTTACAATTTCCCCGCAATTATATGAACCCCCGAAGGCACTTCAGCCGGGAAATGAGGAGTGCTGTTCGGGGCTTTTTTGATCTGCGGAGGTGAGACCATGGCCCGGAATATGACGCAAGGCAGCCTGGCCGGGATTCTGGTGCGGTTCAGCATCCCTCTGGTGCTCAGCGGACTGCTGCAGCAGCTCTATGCCTGGGCGGACGCCTTTATTGTGGGCAACGTGGAGGGGGAGCAGGCCCTGGCCGCCATCGGAGCAACCACGGCCCTGTCCAACCTGTTCGTGCTGGTGATCACCGGGATTACCCTGGGCCCGGCCCTGCTGGCCGCCCGGCTGTGGGGGCAGGAGCGGCGGGAAGAGCTGCGGCCTGTGCTCTCCACCTTCGTGGTGGTGCTGGGAGCGGCCTTTGTGGTCATCGGGCTGGGCGGCAGCGCGGTGGTGCGTCCGGTGCTGGCTGCCATCAATACCCCCGAGCTGGATCAGGCCAGCCAGTATCTGGGCATTGTCCTGCTGGGCCTGCCCTTTGTGGCAGTCTATAACGTGTACGCCGCTGTGCTGCGGGGCATGGGAGACAGCCGGGCCCCGCTGCTGGCAGTGCTGGTGGCCTCGGTGGTGAATGTGGGGCTGGATCTGGTGCTGGTGGCCGGCCTTGAGATGGGCGTGGCCGGTGCGGCGGCGGCCACCGTGGCTGCCCAGGGGATGATGATGGTCTTTATCATCCTCTATACCGTGTACCGCAGCCCCGCGCTGCGCTTCCGGCCCGGCCGGGGCTGTGTGGACCGGGTAAAGCTGCGGGAGGGACTGGCGCTGGGCGTGCCCTCTGCCCTCCAGTCCAGCATCAACTCCCTGGGCGGCGTGGCCTTGCAGGACTTTATGAACGGCTTCGGTACCCAGACGGTGGCCGCCATTACCACCGCCTACCGGGTGGACACGGTGCTGCTGCTTCCCATCACCAACCTCAGCTCCGGCATTTCCACGGTAGCGGCCCAAAACATGGGGGCCGGCCAGCCCGGCCGGGCCAGAGAGACCCTGCGGGTGGGCAGTATCATCATGGCGGTGACCTCTCTGGTGCTCACCGGGGTGGTGCTGCTGGTGGGTGGCCCGGTTATCGCCCTGTTCGGCGTGACCGAGCAGGCCGCGGCCCAGGGTGCGGAATTCTTTGCCAACATCGCCGGATTCTACCTCATCTACGGCCTGGCCATGTCCCTGCGGGGCTTCCTGGAGGGACTGGGCGACGTACTGTACTCCAGTCTGGCGGGCATCGGCGCGCTGGGACTGCGCATTGCCCTCTCCTACGCCCTGGCCCCATGGGCGGGCTGGCGCATCATTGCCTGGGCGGAGGCGGTCTCCTGGACCGTGATGCTGGTGCTGTACTGGGCGCGCTACCTTACCAAGGGGCGAAAGCTGACCCGGGACCCGGCCGCCTGAGACGGCTTTGCTGCATAAATCCTCCCCCTTCCTGCCACACTAGGCGGGAAAGGGGAGGATTTTTTTGGAATCGTGCTCCAAACTGCGCTATGCCCTGGCCGGAGGGCTGGCCGGGGTGACCAACGGACTGTTCGGGGGCGGAGGCGGGTCCGTGCTGGTGCCCATGCTCACCGGGTACTGCCGCCTGAGCCAGCGGGAGGCCTTCGCCACTTCGGTGGCGGTGGTGCTGCCTCTGTGCGGGCTGTCCGTCACCATCTACCTGCTGCGGGGAAATCTGGACTGGATGGAAGCCGTACCCTATCTCATCGGCGGGGCGGTGGGCGGCTTTGTGGGCGGAAGGTGGTTCAAGGGAATGAACATGGGGTGGCTCAAGCGGGCCTTCGGGCTGCTGCTCATCTACGGAGGGGTGCGGTGCTTCCTGTGACGGCGAGGAGGGAGGAACAGCCATGACGGAGTGGATTCTGCCCCTGCTGGTGGGGGCGGCCACCGGGGTGCTGTCCGGCTTCGGCGTGGGGGGCGGCACCCTGCTGCTGGTCTATCTCACCGCCTTTGCCGGGGTGGACCAGCACCAGGCCCAGGGCATCAACCTCCTTTACTTTCTCCCGGCCGCTTTGCTGGCCCTGCCCGCCCACGTAAAAAACGGCTACATCCGCCGGAGTGCCCTGCTGCCCGCCATCGGGGCGGGCCTTCTGTGCGCGGGACTGGGGGCCTGGCTGGCCACCTCCCTGGAGGTGGCGCTGCTGCGCAAGCTCTTTGGGGGCTTTCTGCTGGCGGTAGGCGTGGGAGAGCTGCTGGGCCGCCCCAGGGAGTAGGGACAGATTGTGCTTGCTCCCGGGGCTGGGATCGGGTATGATAGAGACAGCTCCTTCCAGAGGAGGGAGCGGAAAGGAGCCTGCTTATGTGGTTTGATCAAGCGGTAATCTATCAGATTTATCCCCTGGGCCTGTGCGGCGCGCCGGAGTACAACGACGGCGTGGTGCAGCCCCGGATTTTAAAGCTGCTCCCCTGGGTGGAGCACATCAAGAAGATGGGGGCCGACACGGTGCTGTTGAACCCCCTGTTTGACAGCGACAAGCATGGGTATGATACCCGGGACTACCTGCGGGTGGACCCCCGGCTGGGGGAGAGCAGCGACCTGGAGCAGGTGTGCAAGGCTTTCCACGACGCAGGCATCCGGGTGATGCTGGACGGGGTGTTCAACCATGTGGGCCGGGGCTTCTGGGCCTTCCGGGACGTGCAGGAGAAAAAGTGGGACAGCCCCTACAAGGACTGGTTCCATGTGGACTTCGGCGGCAACACCAACTACAACGACGGCTTTTGGTACGAGGGCTGGGAGGGCCACAACGAGCTGGTCAAGCTGAACCTGTGGAACCCGGCGGTGGTGGAGCACCAGTTTGAGGCAATCCGCTCCTGGGTGGAGCGCTTTGACATCGACGGACTTCGGCTGGACGTGGCCTACTGCCTGCCTCCGGAGTACTTAAAGCAGCTGCGCTCCTTCACCCAGAGCCTGAAGCCCGACTTTGTCCTCATGGGTGAGACCCTCCACGGGGACTATAACCGCTGGATGGGGCCGGAGCTCTGCCACAGCGTCACCAACTATGAGTGCTACAAGGGCCTGTGGTCCTCCTTCAACTCCATGAATATGTTTGAGATCGGCCACTCCCTGGCCCGGCAGTTTGGGCCCGAGCAGTGGACCCTCTATAAGGGCGCCCACCTGCTGTCCTTCCTGGACAACCACGACGTCACCCGAATTGCCTCTCAGCTCAATAATCCCAGTCACCTGGAGCCCGCCTACGCCCTTATGTTCGGTATGCCCGGCGTGCCCGCGGTGTACTACGGCAGCGAGTGGGGCATCCGCGGGGAGAAGAAGGACGGGGACGGTGCCCTCCGCCCTGCCCTGGAGGAGCCGGAGTGGAGCAGCCTCACCGACTGGATTGCCAAGCTGGCCGCCTCCAAGAAGGGAAGCCCCGCCCTGTGCTATGGCGACTACCGCAACGTGATGCTTACCAACCGGCAGATTATCTTCGAGCGCAAGTGCGCCGAGGAGCGGGTGCTGGTGGCCATCAACGCCGACGGGGAGCCTTACACGGCCCACTTTGACGCCGGCTGCGGCCTGGCCTGGGACCTCATCACCGGGGAGAAGCACGACTTCGGCGGGGGCAGCGAGCTGCCGCCGTACAGCGCCCAGTTCTGGAAGATGGAGCGGTAAACAAGAGAAAAACGCGCCGGAAAGCAACGCTTTCCGGCGCGTTTTGTGATCCGCGGAGATAGGGCTTTTGCACCGATATGCGGCCCGGCAGGTAATCCACAATTCAGATTCAATACCCCATATAATCTTCGCTGTGATAATACAAATATCGCTTCACAACGTCTAATATAAACCGCTTTCCGCTATGATTCATTTTATGGAGTAAAGCGGATATTTCTTTATCAATGCTATTGTCACACGCTTTTATATTATCAGATAGGAGGCTGTCAACGGTTACACCCAGCGCATTCGCAATATCGACAAGCGTTTCAAGACTTGGTTTTCCCTCGCCTCGCTCAATCTGGCCAATAAAGTTAATGCTCTTATCGGTTCTCTCTGCCAACTTCTCTAAGGTCAAGCGTTGCATAAGTCGTTCATCTCGAATGCGCTTTCCGAGTGCTGCGTAGTCCATTTAACCACCTCTGCTTTATTTTAGGGTGATTATAACCGTCATTAAACAATGTATAAGATTAAAACATATTGACCAAAAGATTAAACCATGCTATATTATGTGGCATAAATGGCGCACAACGCAAAGCAATGCAGACAACGCACAAAGAAAGGATCTGATGAACATGAAAAGACGAATCGCGTTATTGCTCGCGGCGGCTCTGTCCTTATTCCTTGTGGCTTGTGGCGGCAATGGGGAAAGCGAAACAAGGGATGCGACCTTGACAATTACAAAAGCGGATGGAACCGAAGAAACGGTAACCTCTGAAGAGCTCATGGATATTTATGGCGATAATGAGATAAATTACAATAACAACTACCGGGGCTGCGAAGCAACCGTAGTGGGATATGTATTAGAAATTGAGCAAGACCGCAGAGAAATATTTAAAAACGTTTGGGCAGACACGGCCGAGATTACCCTTGAGGGATACAACGGAACAAGGGGCATCGAATTTTGGGTTGTAATGGAAGATGATTCTTATCAAGATATGGACTTTACGGCCATTACAAAAGGTACAAAAGTACAGGTCGTTGGCACGGTTGGAGAAAGCTTTGTCAATACAGAGCTGGATGATGCACATGACTTTGAAATCGTAACAGAATAACTGCGGAAAAGCGGTTTATTCAAAGACAGCGGAAACTGGGAAACCCGTATCTGGAGATAGAACATAAAAAACACACAGCCGGCGGAATGGAAGTCCGTCGGCTGTGTGACGTTTTTATCGGGATTCAGGGGCAAACAGAGCCGCCAGCGATTGCGTATAGGGCGGGCGGCAGATGCCTTTCTCGGTGATGATGGCGGTGATGAGCTCGTTGGGAGTGACATCGAAGGCGGGGTTATAACACTTCACACCCTCCGGGGCCATAGGCTCCCGGTACCAAAGAGAGCGGATTTCCTCCCCGTCCCGTTCCTCAATGGGGATGTGGTCCCCATCGGGACACTTCAGGTCAATGGTGGAGGTGGGCCCCAGCACATAGAAGGGGATTCCATAGTGCCGGGCCAGAATGGCCACCCCGCTGGTGCCGATTTTGTTGGCCACGTCCCCGTTGGCGGCCACCCGGTCGCAGCCCACCATGCAGGCTTGAATCCAGCCGTTTTTCATCACCATGGAGGCCATGTTGTCGCAGATCAGGGTGACGTCCACCCCTGCCCGCTGCAGCTCCCAAGCGGTGAGCCGGGCCCCCTGCAGGAGAGGCCGGGTCTCGTCGGCATAGACCTTCAGCTTCATGCCCAGCTGGGCGGCCAGGTGGAATGGGCCCTGCCCCGTTCCGTAGCGGGAGGTGGCCAGGGGCCCGGCGTTGCAGTGGGTGAGCACCCCGTCTCCTTCTTTGAGAAGGGAGAGGCCGTACCGGGAGATTGCTTCGCACATCTCCATGTCCTCCCGGTGGATGGCACGGGCCTCCTCGCCCAGGACGCGGACAATCTCCGAAACGGAAGCGCCCGCCATGGAGGCGGCCCGTCGGCTCAGCCGTTCCACCGCCCAGGCCAGGTTCACTGCCGTGGGGCGGGCGGCGGCCAGGATTTTCCCCTGCCGCTCCAGCTCTTTAAAGAAGTCCGAGCCGGTCAGGCCCTGCCGCTCCAGCTGTCCGGCCAGCACATACAGGCAGTACCCGGCAAAAATGCCGATGGCCGGGGCGCCCCGGACGCGGAGGGCCCGGATGGCTTCCACCATCTCGTCCAAAGAGCGGACCTGCCGCTCCTCCACCCGGCCCGGCAGCAGGGACTGGTCCAGAAGGATGACGCTTGTTCCGTCGGGGGACAGACGGACATTGTCCAACGATTCAGCCATGGGGTTCCTCCTTGCTCCGCAGCCCGGCCAGGGAACGGTAGTGCCCGTCCAGCCCCCGCAGAGCCTCCACCTGCCCTTCGGTCAGGGGAACGCCTGCCCCCAGCAGGGCGATGTTGCAGTAAATTTTTGCTGTGTGCTCCAGCTGCTCCATGCGGTCAAAGGCGGACCACAGGTTGCTGCCCCAGGTGAGGGCACCGTGGTTTGAAAGCAGCACGCCCTTGTGGTCCCGGACAAAGGGACGGATGCTCTCCGGCACCTCCGGAGTGGAGGGCAGGGCATAGGGAGCCACGGGGATGGGACCCAGGCCGCTGACCACCTCGGTGAGGTAGGGCACGTCCAGAGGACGGCGGCAGGCGGCGAAGGCAGTGGCGGCAGCGGGGTGGGCGTGGACCACCGCACCCACGTCGGGCCGCTCCCGGTAGAGGAGCAGGTGCATGGGCGTCTCGGAGGAGGGGTGGCGGTTTCCCTCCAGCACCCGGCCCTCCAAATCGCACAGCACCAGCATGTCGGGGGTCAGCCGACCCTTGCTCACCCCGGAAGGGGTGACGAGGATCTGTCCCTCACCCGCCCGGACGGAGACGTTGCCGTCGTTGCTGGCCACATAGCCCCGCTGGTAGAGCAGGCCACACACCCGGCAGAGGGCTTCCCGAAGTTCCTGGAAAGACTGTTGTTCCATGACGCTCACAGGAAAATCTTGCTCTCCGCCCGGCGTCCGGCGTACTGGTCCTCCAGCTCGTGCTGGTGGTACAGATAGCCCTCGTGGTCGAAGTACTTGGCGCCCTTGGGGCATTTCTTCACGCAGGCGCAGCACTTGATGCACTTGCCCGCCACGTTGGACACGTCATTGGGGTCGATGGAGCCCATGGGGCACAGACGGGCGCACAGACCGCACTTGACGCACTTGTCGGGGTCGGTGACCGGCTTGGCTTTGAGGAAATCCTTGATGGGTTCGCCATGGCGGTCCCGGGGGGTGTAGTAGGGGCGGATGGGGTCGCAGCCCTCCACCTCAACCGCCTGGGCGGGAGCCTCGGTCAAGGCCTTTGCCTTGTCGGCGGTCTTGTCCGCCAGCTCCTGAACCAGGGCCATGTCGTCGGCGTCAGGACGGCCGGCGCCCAGCACGGTGGAGAAGGAGTGCTCGCCCACGAAGGCGCCGGCGGCGATGGGGTGGAAGCCGTTGTCCCGGGCCACATTCCGCAGCTCCATCAGGCCGTCGTCAAAGTTCCGGTTGCCGTAGAGCACCACAGGAACGGCCAGAGCGCCGCCGCCGTGAATGCTGTCCCGCACGTAGGGCAGCAGCAGGTTGGGCACCCGTCCGGCATAGACGGGCACGCCCAGCACCACCAGATCCTCGGGGGTGAAAGTGAGCTCCTTCTCCCGGGCGGCGGGCAGGTTGAAGCAGTACTCCTCATACCCCGCCCCCAGGGACTGGGCCACGGACTTGGCCAGGGTGGTGGCCACTTTCTGGGTGGTTCCGGTGCCGCTGAAGTAGACGGCCCATACGGTTTTGATTTCCATTTGTATGTATCCTCCCTAAAATTCCTTCCAGTATTGAAAAATGAATTACAGCTCGTACTGTTCCAGCCGGGTTTCCGCCACGCAGGCATCCTTGGCGGAGCGGACCAGAGCCATGTGGGGCTGCCGCAGATGGGCCTGCTGGGCCTGCAGATCCGTCCACCGCTCCACCAGCAGCAGGACGTCCTCGTCCTCCACCGAGCGGTAGTAGTCATAGCCCAGACAGCCCGCATCGCCCAGCGCGGCTTGACGGAACTTGCCCTCCTCCAGGCGGCGGAGGAACTCCTCCCGCATGCCTGGCTTCATGATGTAGGTTACATTCAATCCCAGCATGTCACTGCCTCCTTTTAACCGCGCAGACGGCGGTTGTCCAGATAGCCCTCCAGAATAAGGGAGGCCGCCACAGCGTCCACGGTTTTCTTCCGTTTCTTCGCGTTCTTTCCCGCCTCAAAGAGGATGCGGTGGGCGTCCACGGTGGTGCGGCGCTCGTCCCACAGGGTGGGCTTGAGGCCGGTGGCCTCCTCCACCCGCTGGGCAAATTCCCGGTAGAGCTGGGCCCGGGGCCCCTCGGTGCCGTCCATGTTCCGGGGAAAGCCCATGACCAGCTCGGTCACCTGGTACTCCTGCACCAGCTTGGCAAGCTCCTCCAGCACCACCTCTGCCTTGCGGCTGTGGATGGTGGTGGTGGTTCCGGTGAGAAAGCCGGTGGGGTCGGACAGGGCCACGCCGGTGTGGGCGTCGCCGTAGTCGATGGCCATAATGCGCAAGGGCTACACTTCCTTTCCCCCACATGATACAGGAAACGGGAACAAATTACAATTCCAAAGGCAGAAAAAAAGACGCCGCAGCAGCGCTGCGGCGTCTTTTTTCATTCAGATAATGCGCAATCAGGCCAGGGCCTTCTTGGCAGTCTCGGTGAGCTGGGTGAAGGCGGCCTTGTCGTTGACAGCCAGCTCGGCCAGCATCTTGCGGTTGATGACGATGCCGGACTTCTTCAGACCGTTCATGAAGGTGGAGTAGTTCATGCCGTTGAGCTTGCAGGCGGCATTGATACGGGTGATCCACAGCTGACGGAAGTCGCGCTTCTTCAGCTTGCGGCCGGTGTAGGCGTAAACGCCGGACTTCATAACGGCCTGGTTGGCCATCTTGTAGTGCTTGGACTTGGAACCCCAGTAGCCCTTGGCCAGCTTGAGGATCTTGTTTCTTCTCTTACGGGACATCATTGCGCCCTTGACTCTTGCCATTGTTCGTTACCTCCCTCGTCTTACTTATACAGGATCATGCGCTTGATGGCGGCCTCATTGGTCTTGTCGGCGTAGGTAGTGCCGCGCAGAGCCCGCTTCAGCTTGGTGGTCTTGCCGTGGCCGTTGAGCAGGTGACGCTTCTTGGTCATGGCGCGCTTGACCTTGCCGGTTTTGGTGAGGGAAAAACGCTTCTTGGCGCCGCTGTGAGTCTTAATCTTGATCTTCGGCATAACAGGTAACTCCTTTACTTACTTTTTCGCATCCTTAGCGGGTTTGGGGGACAGGAAGATGGACATATGCCGTCCCTCCAGCTTGGGGCTCTTATCCATCACGGCGACCTCGCCGCACTCCTCAGCAAACTTCATCAGCAGGTCCTGGCCGATGTTGGTGTGGGCCATTTCACGGCCGCGGAAGCGGACGGTGACCTTGCAGCGGTTGCCTTCGGACAAGAACTTCTGGGCGTTTTTCAGCTTGACATTGAAGTCGTTGACGTCAATGCTGGGGGACATCCGGACTTCCTTGATCTCCACCACGCGCTGATTTTTGCGGGCTTCCTTCTCGCGCTTGGTCTGCTCGAACCGGTACTTGCCGTAGTCCATGAGCTTGCACACGGGGGGCACGGCGTTGGGGGAGATTTTAACCAGATCCAGATTGCGCTCCTCGGCCAGGCGCAAAGCTTCCTGGGAGGACATGATGCCCAGCTGTTCGCCGGTTTCCGAGATCAGGCGGACCTCCTTGTCCCGGATTTCTTCGTTGGTTTGATGACCTGTGTTAGCGATGGGAAAGCACCTCCAGACATAAAAAATACGGCAGCCGAAGCGGCTCCCGTTTCTCACAGCAAAACAACGCCGGAATTCCGGCGGAAGTTTTCCATGTTAACCCGTTGGCTCTGGCCTGGGGTGAGGACGGGGGACCGTTCCTGCTTTCTTGTACCCGGCTATTCTAGCATCCACATGACCTCTTGTCAAGGGAAAAAGGGGAAAAACCAGTAGAATCTTTGAAAAAAACGGGGCTGTCTTCCGGGGAAACGGAGTGCGGCGGTACCTTAAAATTAACATAATGTTTTGTCGAAAAAAACAGAGAGAATGAGTTGTGCACAATTTCCACACGGTTTTCCACAAGGCTGTGGAAAAAGGGGGAGAATGTGAAAACCTTTTTGGCTGCTGGACGGCTGGTAAATTAAGTAAATGTAAAATCCAAGCAAAAACAAGGTTACATAATGCAAAAATGGGGTTGGGGAAGTGGTCAGAATGCTAAAAATGAGCATGTTTGGGAGGAAAGAAAAACACCGCCGAACGGGATCAGAACCGTCCGGCGGTGGGTACCCATATGGATTATCCCAGGGAGATATTCCGGGTCGCATAAGCATTGAGGTCACGGCCGGCCAGGTGGCCGGCCTGATACTCGTAAAAGCCCTGGCAGCCGACCATGGCGGCGTTGGCCCCCCACGGAGCTAGGCTCCGCGGGGCCCCCGAGAGAATTTCAATGCTCGG
Organism: Pseudoflavonifractor sp. HNCC25GI2; assembly: GCF_058136395.1. Lineage (NCBI taxonomy): Bacteria > Bacillati > Bacillota > Clostridia > Eubacteriales > Oscillospiraceae > Pseudoflavonifractor > Pseudoflavonifractor sp. HNCC25GI2. The sequence continues at coordinate 104,776 of NZ_JBYUOW010000002.1, read as the reverse complement.
GCGAAATGAATTCGCCCTGCGCAAATGTCCCGCAGAGCGGGACATTTTACGGCCTGGCGGCCGCCCCACCGTGTGGGGCCCCGGCGACAACGCCGCCTTACCCCAGAGAGATGTCCCGGGTGGCGTAGGCGTTGAGATCCCGGCCGGCCAGGTGGCCGGCCTGATACTCGTAAAAGCCCTGGCAGCCAATCATGGCGGCGTTGTCGCCGCAGTACTTGAGCTCCGGGAGAAACAGCTTGTCCCCGCTCCGGCGGCAGGCCTCCTGCAAATCAGCGCGGATGCGCCGGTTGGCGGCCACGCCCCCCGCCACAGCCACCTTGCCGTAGCCCCGCATGCGGGCGGCAGCCATAATCCGGGGAACCAGGGATTCGCTTACCGCCCGGCCGAAGCTGGCGGCGAAAGAGGGAAGGTCCAGTTCCTCCCCCTTCTGCTGGGTGTTGTGGATGAGATTCAGACTGGCGGTCTTCAGGCCGGAGAAGGACATGTCCAGCTCATGGCCGGCCACATGGGCCCGGGGCAGCTCATATTTCCCGTCGTCTCCGCCGTCGGACAGCCGGTCCATGGGGGCGCCGCCGGGATAGCCGATGCCCAACACCCGGGCCACCTTGTCAAAGCACTCTCCCGCCGCGTCATCCCGGGTGCTGCCCAGCACCTCCATCTCCGTATAGGAGCGTACATCCACAATGGCGGTGGTGCCGCCGGAGACGCACAGACAGACGAAGGGGGGCTCCAGGTCGGGGTGGGTGAGGTAGTTGGCGGCGATGTGCCCCCGCACGTGGTGGACGGGGATGAGGGGCAGATTGAGGGCCATGGCGGCCCCTTTGGCGAAGTTCACGCCCACCAGCACCGCCCCAATGAGGCCGGGAGCGTAGGTGACGGCCACGGCGTCCAGGTCATCCTGGCTGAGGCCCGCCTGGGTAATGGCCTGGTCAGCCAGACCGGTGATGGCCTCCACATGCTTGCGGGAGGCAATCTCAGGCACCACGCCGCCGTAAATGGTGTGCATTTCAATCTGAGAGGCCACGCAGTTGGACAGCACCGTCCGCCCGTCCTTCACCACAGCGGCGGCGGTCTCGTCGCAGGAGGACTCGATGGCTAAAATGTTCATGGTATCACTCCTCCATCCAGTTTCCTGGCGGGTTGGGGGTCTCCCCAGGGGCCAGGGGCAGCTGGACAAATCGCTCATAAATGTGGGCGGGGAACCGGCTTTGGTAGAAGCGGCGGTGGACCTCCAGCAGCTCCTCTGGACTCACGTCTTCCTTTCCACGGATGAGGGTCTGGTAGTGGACGCCGAAGAGAGCACAGTCATAGCCCCCGTAGCGGAACCCGTTGCGCAGGTAAAAGCCCAGACGCCGATGACGCAGTTCCCGGTCGGCGGGGTCGCCCCCCTCGTCGGACTCCGCCTCCCCAAAGATGCCCCGCTCCTCCCGGTAGTAGTCGGCCAGCCGATCCAGCATCTGCCCGCCAAGCCCCCGGTTGCGTACGCCCGGCAGGGTGCCCAGGTAGTCCAGCAGGGCAAAGGGCACCCCGGGCTCCCGCCAAACAAGGGCGTAGCCCAAAAGCTCCTTCCCGTCAAAGAGGCCCAGGGCCTGATAGCGCCCCTCCTCCATCAGCTCCAGCATGGACTTGAGGGGCTTGAGCTCCTGGGGCGGGAAGTCCCGGGTCATCTGGGAACGGTAGAGGGCGGAGAGCTCCTCCCGGTTTAACTCATTCAGACGCATGGGCGAACTCCCTGGTCATAATGACCGCGTCCTCTTTGGGCTTCTGGTAATACCCCGGCCGCAGACCAGCCCGGTGGAAGCCGTGCTTTTCGTAGAGGCCGATGGCCGCCTCGTTGGAGGCCCGCACCTCCAGGGTGAGGAAAGCCAGATTGGCCGCCCCGAAGCGGCAGAACACCTCCAGCAGGGCGGAGCCCACCCCGTGGCGGCGGGCGTCGGGCTCCACGGCCACGTTGTCAATGTAGCCCTCGTCCAGTACCACATGGAGGCCGGCGTAGCCCACCACGTTCCCCTCGTCGTCCTCGGCCACGATGAAGCTGGCCTGGGGGTCAAAGAGGGCGTCGGTGAGCATGTTCTCCGTCCAGGGCACGGAGAAGCAGGTCTGCTCCAGCTGCACAATCTGGGGGATATGGCTGCGGTCCATGGGGACAACTTGGTAATACATAAAAACACTCCTAAAGATCCATGCCCTGGGGAAAGGCCTCTCGGCCCATAAGGGACCACATGCGGTCGATGTAGGCCAGGGTATAATGCCCCTCGAAGAGGTGGAAGCGGAAGGCGCCCCGGTCGGTGAGCACCCAGTCCTCTCCTTCCCGCCTCAGCCAGCCCAGAAGACGGGCCGCCCGCAGCTCCAGGCCGTAGGCCCCGTCCAGAGAGCGGCCGAAGCAGGCCTCAAATTCCCCGGGGGAAATGCGGGTGGTATAGGCCCGCCAGAACAAATCATACACCATCCGCTGCCGCTGTGTAAAGCGGCAAGTGAGGGCGGTGGGCAGCTTTTGCTGAGAAATTCGCTCCAGATAGGCGGGAATGGAGAAGGTATTCACTTTAAATTGCCCCTTCAGCAGGGAGGCGGCGGAGCAGCCGAAGCCCAGGTAGTTGGTGCGGGTCATGGAGGAGTAGCCCTTCCCCGGCGTCCGGGCGAAGGTCCAGATGGAGTCCCGGGTGTAGCCTCTCTCCCGAAGAAAGGCGGTAAGCTCCTTCAGGAGGGCCCACTTCTCCCGGCCGGACAGCCCCTGGTTGGGGCCGGGGGTGAAGGAGAAGTCGATGAAGGGGTAGAAAGCCAAGTGGTTGGCCCCCATTTCCTCGGCCAGCAAAATGTCCCGGCGCAGGTGGTCAAAGGTCTGGCCGGGCAGGGCAAAGATGAAGTCGGCGGACACGGTATCAAAGGGCACGGCGGCCAGAGCCTGCCCCAAGACCCCGGGGTCGGGGCGCTCCCGGCCCAGACTCTGGAGGGTCAGGGGCTGGAAGGACTGTATTCCCACGCAAACCCGGCTTACCCCCGCCTCCTTCAGCCGGGACAGGGTGTCCACCGTGACATCCCGGGGGTGGAGTTCCACTCCGATGCCGTCGGTGATGATAAAATGTTCCTCCAGGGCACGGACAATCTCCCCAAGCCGGTGGGCCAGCAGGGCGGGGGAGCCGCCCCCAAAGTAGAGGCTGGTGGCCTGCCGCCGCCCCGTCCAGGTTCCGCCCACTAGGTGGATTTCCTGCAAAAGGCCCTCCACATAGGCCCGGGCCAGCTCCTCCTCATAGGGTACCTTGCAGTAGGGACAGAAGGAGCACAGGGTGCGGCAGAAGGGAATGTGGACGTAGAGCCCCAGGGGGTCGGCCCCCTCCAGGGAGAGGGGCTGGTCGTAGTCGGGGGTGAAGCGGAAGGGTGCGGTCCCCCGGGTGAGCCACATGCGGGCGGCGGTAATGGGAAAGGACATGGAACTCCTCCTCTCAGATGTATTTGAGATAGGTGGACAGCATATCCACGATGACAGGCAGGTTCCCCTGAAAGACCAGGGCGTACTCGGCAGCGAAGAAGTAGCCGCATTCCTGACACAGTCCGGGCACCTCTACGCACCGCCCGCACACCGACAGCTTGCCCCGCTCCATCACCACGCACTGGTGGCAGGGGGTGGGGAAGGAGTTATCAATGAGGTAGGGGAAGGCGGAGCGCAGGTTGAAGATGGGATAGCCCTCCTTCATAAGCTCCCTCAGCTCCCGGCAGATGGCAGCCTTTTCCGCCCGGCTCAGGGCCAGCGCCCGGGTGTCCGGGTAGGGGGTGTGGAAGTTGAAGGACACCGCCCGCACATTGGGCTCCTCCCGGGCTACCCGGCACACGTGGGAGACCGTGTGCTTGTTCAGCTGGTTGATGGCCATGTAGAGGCAGATGTTGTCCGAGGTGGCGGCGCGGATGTTTTCCAAAATGGTGTCGTAGGTGTCGCCCCGGATGGTGTTGTGGACCGCCCGGTCCCCGTCCAGGGAGAGGAGGATGAGGTCCGCCTCCGGCAGGTTAATGGGGAAGGTGCCGTTGGTCACCACGTTGACAATGAGAAATCCCATCTCCTTGGCCTCCGCCACCAGGTCACGGAGGGTTTTCGCTCCGTCCCGCCACAGGAAGGTCTCTCCGCCGCAGAAGAAGAGAATCCGCACCCCCATGGTGTAAAGCGCCTCCATCTCCCGGCGGATGTCTTTATAGGGGTAGTCCCGGGCCACGATGTTGTTCACTGAGCAGTGCTTGCAGTGGAGGTTGCAGCGGTCGGTGAGGATGATGGTGCCCAGAATGGGGTCCTTGCGGCGCAGGAGGATGGTGCTCACACCAAAGGCGGAAAAGGTGAGAAAGGACGAGAGTTTCATGGCAGCCGCTCCTTTCCAGATTATAATCCACCTTGAGACTATCACAGAGGAGCGGGGCGAGCAAGAGACAGGGGACAATCGGTCATTTTGGCGGGACAGGCGGCAAAAAAACGGGCCCCGGTCTTGACCGGGGCCCGCAAAAATCTGTTTGTGTTTACTCCTGAACCGTGGGCTCATTGGGAATCTCTCCGCAGAAGGAGCCCTCCTCCGGCTCTTCCTCCTCCCACTCATCCCGTTCCAGCAGGAAGGGGAGGAAGCGGCGCAGCAAAATCAGATAGGTGGGCAGGAACACCAGCCCCGCCCCCAGAGCAGCCCATTTTTTCTTCCGGAAGGGGACGAGGAGGCCCATGAGTACGCCCATGGAGAAGAGGCAGGCCTTCACCAGGGCGAAGTCCCGCCAGGTGGACTGGGCGGCGTAGCGGTCGGCGCGGTCGAACAACCAGGTCAGCAATTTCATAATAATACCTCCATTTCCAAACTTGTTCTGTTTTTTCCTTCCGATATAGTTTCATACATGGAAATGCCAACGCGGCGGGGTATATGCTCATCCAAAACACCAGCACCCAGGCGGGGGAAGAGGCGAAAGGTCGTTTCGCAGAGCGTTCTTTTGATTCCCTTCCTTCACCTTGAACAGCGAACAGGGCGGGGAAACATTTTCTCAAATGAACGACCCCCAGGCGGGGGAAGAGGCGAAACGCAGTTTCGCAGAACGTTCTTTTGGTTCCTTTTCTTACAAGAAAAGGAACTCAGTGAGCGTCGGCCCAGGTCTTGCCGGAGCTGGTGTCGGCCAGCAGGGAGACGGGGAGGGAGGTCACCGCCTCCATCTCCTCCTTCACCAGGGCGCACACGGCCTCAGCCTCCTCCTCCGGGCACTCCACAATGAGCTCGTCGTGGACCTGGAGGACCAGACGGCCCTTCAGGCCGTCCCGCAGGAGACGGTCCCGCACCCGAATCATGGCCAGCTTGATGATGTCGGCGGCGGTACCCTGAATGGGGGCGTTGAGGGCCACCCGCTCGCCGAAGGAGCGGGTATTGAAGTTGGAGGACTTGAGCTCCGGCACCCAGCGGCGGCGGCCAAAGAGGGTGGACACGTAGCCGTCCTTCTTGGCCTGCTCCACCACGCCGTCCATATAGGCCCTTACCCCGGCGTAGTGGGCAAAGTACTTGTCCATATACTCCTTGGCCTGCTGGACGGTGACCCCGATGTCCTGGGAGAGGGAGAAGGGAGAAATGCCGTAGACGATGCCGAAGTTCACCGCCTTGGCGCTGCGGCGCATGAGGGGGGTGACCTCCTCCTGGGGCACGCCGAAGACCTGGGAAGCGGTAATGGTGTGGATGTCCGCGCCGGAGTTGAAGCCGTCAATCATGGCCTGGTCCCCGGCCATGCAGGCCAGGAGCCGCAGCTCGATCTGGGAATAGTCGGCATCCACCAGCACCATCCCCGGCCCGGCCACAAACATCTTCCGCAGCTCAGCCCCCAGCTCGGTGCGCACGGGGATATTCTGGAGGTTGGGCTCGGTGGAGGAGAGGCGGCCGGTGGCGGTGACGGTATTCTGAAAGGAGGTGTGAATGCGCCCGTCGGGGGCAATCACCTTGTCCAGACCGTCGGCGTAGGTGGATTTCAGCTTGGTGAGCTGCCGGTACTCCAGAATCTCCTCGATGATGGGGTGCTTGCCCCGCAGCTTCTCCAGCACCTCGGCGTTGGTGGAGTAGCCCGTCTTGGTCTTCTTCACCGGGGGCAGGCCCAGGTTGTCGAAGAGGATGTGACCCAGCTGCTGGGTGGAGTTGATGTTGAACTCCTCCCCGGCCAGCTGGTAGATGGAACCCTGAGCCCGGTCAATGCGTTGGGCAAGCATCTCCCCGAAGGAGGCCAGGGCACCACGGTCGATGCGGAAGCCCTCCAGCTCCATCTCGGCCAGCACCCGGCACAGGGGAAGCTCGATTTCTGAGTAAAGCTTGTCCATGCCCAGCTCGCCAAGGCGCTCTGCCAAGGTGTCCCGCAGGCAGTGGATGAGGGCGGTGTGGGACAGAAGGGCGGCCATGGGGGCGGTGGGGTCGGCCAGAGGCCCGAAGGCTCCGTCGCTGAGATAGGCGGCAGCCTTGGGGAACTCCTGGTTGTAGTAGGTGAGGCCCAGCTTCTCCAAATCGTAGCTTCCGTCGGTGGGAGCCAGCAGGTAGGCGGCCACCTCGGTGTCAAAGACGATGCCATCGGGGGCAATCCCCTCGGCCAGCAGGGCCCGGCACAGCTCCTTGGAGCCGTGGACTACCTTGCGAATATCCGGACTAAACAGGGCCTTCAGGGCTTCGTTGTACCCCTCCAGCCGGTCAGACCGCAGGAGGGCGGCGTGGCCCTGGTTCTCCGCCGGGGCGCATTCCACGCACACCACATCCAGAGAGGGCAGAGGGAGGACGGCGACGCAGTCCTGGCCCCGCCACAGCTCCAGCAGCTCCTGGAGGCGCTGGGCGCTCTCCACAATCTCGCTGGTGCAGGTGCCCTCCACCATGGCCTCCTGCCGGGGTGCACCCTCCCCCTGGGGGGCGGTGAGGTGGTACTTGTCAATAAGCTTGGAGAACTCCAGTTCCAGGAAGAGCTGGTAGAGGCGGGCATTGTCCACCTCCCGGCGCAGGTTGTCCTGGGGGTCGAATTCGATGGGGGCGTCGCAGCGGATGGTGGCCAGGTCGTAGGACATGCGGGCCTGCTCCTCCCCCTCCTGGAGCTTCTTGATGACGCCGGGCTTGGCGGGGACACCGGGGGCCATCTCAGGGGTGGGCATGGCTTCGTACAGGGCGTCCACCGTCTGGTAGCGCTGGACCAGGGCCATGGCGGTCTTTTCTCCCACCCCCTTCACCCCGGGGATGTTGTCGCTGGCATCCCCCATGAGGGCCTTCAGGTCGATGATGTGGATGGGGTCAAAGCCGTACTCCTCCCGAAAGGCGTCGGGGGTCATGTCCCGGGTGGTGGTTCGGCCCATGCGGGTGGACACCAGCTTGACGGTGGCGGTGTCGGTGACCAGCTGGAGGGAGTCCTTGTCTCCGGTGACGATCACCGTGGCCCAGCCGGCGGCGGTGTCCTTCTTGGAGATGGTGCCGATGAGGTCGTCCGCCTCCCACCCGTCCAGTTCGTACATGGGGATGTTCATGGCGGAGAGCACATCCTTCAGGATGGGCATCTGGCTGGCCAGCTCCTCGGGCATGCCCTTCCGCTGGGCCTTGTAGCCCTCATAGGCCAGGTGGCGGAAGGTGGGAGCCTTCCGGTCGAAGGTGACGCACAGGGCGTCGGGGTGCTCCTCGTCCAGCAGCTTATTGAGAATGTTGAGAAAGCCCAGAACGGCGTTGGTGGGCTGTCCGGAGCGGGTGGTGAGGTTCTGGCTCACCCCGTAAAAGGCCCGGTTGACAATGGAGTTGCCGTCCAGGACCATCAGCTTCTTCATGTGGGTATCCTCCCGTAGTTCGCCCCAGGGGGCGGGTGTTCTCGCTTTTAGTATAACAGTCTTCCCCTTGGGGAACAAGAAAAAACAGAGCCCGGCTCAGAGCCGGCCGGCCAGGTGCAGGGCCTCCTCCCGGGCCCGGGCCAGAATGGCCTCCGGGTCGTTCCCCTGAATGTCCAGTCCCTGGGCGGACAGGCAGTGGGCGCGGGGGATGCCGAACATCTGCCCCAGGGCCCGGACGTAGTCAAAGCCGAAGTTCTGGCCTTCCAGAGGGCCGCCGGCGGTGGTGATGTAGACCAGCTGAGATGCCCGGCACAGCCCCTCCTGCACGCCCTCCCGGGTATAGTGGAAGGTGATGCCCAGCACGCTGGCCCACTCCAGATAGATTTTTAAGGCCGCGGGGAAGGACAGGTCCCAGTAGGGAGCGGCGATGACCACCAGATCCGCCCCCTGCATCTCCCGAGCGGGGTCAAACATGGGGTCCTGAGGCTGATTGAGAAAGTGCCGGTCACGCTCCTCCGCCAGGGCGGCGGTGAGGGGCGGCAGGGAGCAGGCGGTGAGATCACGCCGCCGGATGTTTACCCCGGGCCACCGGGCCTGACAGGCGGAGAGAAAGCTCTGGCTCAGAAGCCAGGTGCGGGAGACCTCCGTCCCCGCATACAGGCGTCCACAAATAAAATGTCCTTCATGATTCCACAGTTCCCCTTTCCAGATCCTGCAAGGCGCTCCGGGCGGTTTTGACCAGATATTCCATGGCCTGGACGGGGTATTTGCCCGCGGCGGTCTCTCCGGTGAGCATGAGGGAGGCGGCCCCGTCCAGCACGCCGTTATAGATGTCGCTCACCTCCGCCCGGGTGGGCACCGGCCGCTCCTCCATGGACCACAGCAGCTGGGTCACCAGGCAGAAGGGCACCTTGGCCCCCCGGCTGCGCCGGGCGATGTCCTTCTGGATGCCGGGCAGCTCCCACAGGGGGATGGCGTTTCCAAGGTCCCCGCGGGCAATGCAGATCTGGTCGGCAGCGGCAGCAATCTCGTCCAGATGCTCCAGCCCACGGCGGTTTTCAATCTTGGCCATGATCTGGACCCGGTCAAGCCCCCGCTCCTCCAGCGCCCGGCGCAGAGCCAGTACGTCCTCTTTTCCACGGACAAAGGGCTGGAGAATGTGGGTGACGCCGAAGGAGGCGGCCACGTCCAGGTTGTCCAGGTCCGCCTGGGTGAGGGCGGGGGAGTCCACCTCCACCCCCAGAATGGCCAGGCTCTTCCGGCTTTTCAGCAGTCCCCCCTGGCGCACCCGGCAGAGAAGACGGGCGGGCTCCGCCTCCTCCACCTCCAGCAGCAGGGCGCTGTCGTCCAGGGAAATGGAGTGGCCCGGCCGGGCGGCCTTTACCACGGCGGCGGGGACCGGGATGCCCCCCTCGCCCAGAATGGCCTGGGTGCCCTCCTCCAGAGAAATGGGGGCGGGCAGGGTGCCCACTCGCAGCTCTGGGCCCTGGAGGTCAATAATGAGGTGGGGCTCCACTCCGGCGGCCCGGGCCGCGGGCTGGTAGACCTCCTTCAGCAGCGGGGCGCAGGCCGAGAGGGTGGTGTGGGACAGATTGAGGCGGGCGCCGGTCATACCGGCCTGAAACAGCTGGTCCAGAACATCGCGGCTCTGGCAGCTGCCGCCCAGGGTTCCGTAAAATTCCATGGATTGGATTCCTCGTTTCTCCGTTGTTCTCTCTCATTATGGGGCCGTTTGGGCGGGGAAGTCAATAGAAAAAGCGGCGGCTTCCCATTTGGAAAGCCGCCGCAGAAAACACGATAAGACTTAAGCGCGCTGACGGTTCTTCATGACCACCAGGAAGCCCAGCATCAGCACGATGCCCACAGGCAGGGCGATGATGCCCGGCAGACCATTGATGGCCAGCAGACCGGCCAGCAGATAGCTGATGCCGGAAATTACGGCACAGGAGATGGCGTAGGGCAGCTGAGTGGACACGTGGTTCACGTGGTCACACTGAGCGCCGGCAGAGGCCATGATGGTGGTGTCGGAGATGGGGGAGCAGTGGTCGCCGCAGACGGCGCCGGCCATACAGGCGGAGATGCAGATGATGGCCAGGGGGCTGTCCATAGAGAACACGTTCTGGACAATGGGGATGAGGATGCCGAAGGTGCCCCAGCTGGTGCCGGTGGCGAAGGCCAGCAGGCAGCCAATGACAAAGACGATGACGGGCAGGAACATCTGGAGATGCTCGGCGCTGCGCACGAAGTCACGGACAAAGTACTTGGCACCCAGGGAGTCGGTCATGCTCTTCAGGGTCCAGGCGAAGGTGAGGATGAGAATGGCGGGCACCATGGCCTTGAAGCCCTCGGGGATGCAGCCCATCATCTCCTTGAAGGTCATGGACTTGCGCAGGAAGTAGTAGATCAGAGCAAAGAGCAGGCCGAAGGCGGAGCCCAGCATCAGGCCCACAGAGGCGTCGGAGTTGGAGAAGGCCTCCACGAAGCTGGCGCCGGAGAAGAAGCCGCCGGAGTAAATCATGCCGGTGACGCAGCAGACAACCAGCACCACGATGGGCAGCACCAGGTCGATGACCTTGCCCTTGTCCTCCACAATCTCCTCGTCCATCATGGCGTAGGGGTTGGAGCCGGAGAAGAGGTCGCCCTTTTCAATGGCGTTGCGCTCAAACTTGGCCATGGGGCCGAAGTCCACCTTCAGGAACACCAGGCCCAGCATCATGATGACGGTGAGCAGAGCGTAGAAGTTGTAGGGGATGGCGCGGATGAAGAGGTTCAGGCCCTGGCCCTCCTCCGCAAAGCTGGCCACAGCGGCGGCCCAGGAGGAGACGGGGGCGATGATGCACACGGGAGCAGCGGTGGCGTCGATGATGTAGGCCAGCTTGGCCCGGGAAACCTGGTGCTTGTCGGTGATGGGACGCATGACAGAGCCCACGGTCAGGCAGTTGAAGTAGTCATCAATGAAGATGAGGCAGCCCAGCACAATGGAGGCCAGCTGAGCACCCGCCCGGGACTTGATGTTGGTCTTGGCCCAGCGGCCGAAGGCGGCAGAGGCACCGGCCTTGTTCATGAGGCACACCATGGTGCCCAGAATAACCAGGAAGATGAGAATGCCCACATTGTAGGCATCGGACAGAGAAGCCACAATGCCTCCGCTGAACACATGGTTCAAGGTTCCCTCGAAAGAGAAGTTGGAATAGAGCAGGCCGCCCACCAGAATGCCGATGAACAGGGAGGAGTAGACCTCCTTGGTAAGCAGGGCCAGGGCAATGGCGATGACCGGGGGCAGCAGGGCCAGAGCGGTGTTATAGAACTGGCTGGGAGATTCCACATAGCCGGTGCCTCCGCAGGCCTCGCAGGTGACGGCCTCGCCCTCGTCGCTGAGGACAATGCCCAGAGTGCCGCAGTCGGAGCACTCAATCATCTTGGTGCCGGTGGCCTCGGTGGGGTCCTCGGCAAAGGCGGTGGTAGCCAGAGCCAGCAGCAGCATCAGAATCAGGATGAAGCGTGCCGGCCAGGATCTTCTCGCTTTCATTTGTTTTCCCTCCACTTAAATCTTTGGGGCCCACACTAAGCCCCTTTTTGCGCAAACAAAAAAGCCATGGGTGCAAGCGCCCATGGCAAAAGCCGGAGGGCCCCACGTATCCCGGGGGCCTCTCTGGATAGCGCTCCACTGCATTGTGACAGTCCGGGGGATGTTTTCCCCACGGCCCAGGCCCCCGCTCACTGGCAAAACGAAAACCTTCGGCGGCAGACCCTCTCCCACGGGACGGCCTGCCAGGGCCGGGTGTCCCGCGGTACGCATGTATGCCGCGCCTCTATCCGAACAATTTAATTTTGGAAGTGCAGGTATCGTATCACGCTCCTGCATGCTTGTCAAGCCCAATTCGGGGAAATCCCCCTTATTTCCCGGTATTTTCCTCCGGAAGCATGAAAAACGTGAAGGTTCCGGTGGCAACTACCTTATTTTGGTCGTTGGTCATGGTGACCTGAACCACGGAGAGGGAGCGCCCCAGCTTCTTGGGCGTGGCCTCGCAGAAGATTTTGGAGCCGTTGGCCGGACGCAGGTACTCCAGGGTACAGCCGGCGGTCACGCAGCTGCCGCCTTTGGAGCAGGCACAGCAGCCGGCCACCGTGTCGGCCAGGGTGGTCAGAGCGCCGCCATGGACATTCCCGTGGGGATTGATGCTGTTGGGACCCACGGTCAGCTCCCCCACGGCCCGGCCCGGCGTGACATCGGTGACCAGAACGCCGTTTTCATAGGAGAACTGGTGGGGGGTATTGACGGTGCGCACAATAAAATCGCTGTGGGATTCCGGCGACATAATGGTCTCTCCTTTGGACAAAGTGGGGCCATTCTAGCACAGAATTTTCACAAAAACAAGCTGTTGGGCCATTTTTCAGCGTTTGGCATAGAATGGCGGGAGAAGAAACCAATTCGTTGTTTAAGGAGGACAGGATATGCAGCAGACACAGTCTGCCCCGCTGAGCGGGGATGTGGACCCGGAGGTGTTCCGCCGGGTATGGAGCCGGGTCATGGCGGATGAGGAGAGCAGTCCCATCGCGGTGGAGCCGGAACGGAAAACGTCCGCTTCCGCGGTGCCCGAGGCCCGGCCGCAGGAGCGGGAGGAGAGACCGGAGCCGGCGGAGACGCCTGCGCCCGGCGACGGGGAACTGCTGGAGCAGGGGCTCAGCGGGGTGAGCCGGGGGCTGGCTCTGGCCCGCGCCCTGTCCCGAAAATCCGGGGGGCGGGGCACGGCTCTGGCGGCGCTGACGGCCGACTACCGCCGGGCCGCCCGGCAGCTGGGGGCCGCCTATTTCCTGGCCACCGGGAAGCAGAAGCTCTGGGACAGCCCCACAGTTCCGGCGGGGACCGGCCTTGCCCAGGGCCTGCGGGAGCTGTACTGGTGGGAGCGGGACTGGAGCCGGCAGTGCCTCCAGGCGGCGGAGCAGGCCCAGGACGACTATGTGCAGCAGCTCTTTCAGCGTCTGTCCCAGACCGGGCAGATCCATCTGGGCATCATCCGGGGCGCCCTGGAGCAGATGCAGGCCCCCGGCCTTGACGGAGGCCGAGCCCGTGGAGTAAACTGAATCCAAAGAACAGCAGAGGAGTGACCGGAATGACGGCGCAGAACGAGAGCTTTACCTATCCCTCCGCCGACGGCGTCCACACCATACATGCCCGGCGCTGGGTGCCCCAGGGGCAGCCCCGGGCGGTGGTACAGATTGTCCACGGGGTAGCCGAGCACATCGGGCGGTACGACCATGTGGCCCGATTTCTTCAGGAGCATGGCTTCGCGGTGTGCGGCGAGGACCATCTGGGTCACGGACAGACCGCGGAGGACGGAAAGTACGGCTATTTTGCCCCCAAGGGGGGCTGGGAGCTGCTGGTGCGGGACATCCGCCGCCTGCGGGAGCTGGAGGGAGAGCGGTATCCGGGGGTGCCCTATGTGATGCTGGGTCACTCCATGGGGTCCTTCCTTACCCGGACCTACCTCATTCTCTACCCAGGCACCCTGGACGGGGTGGTCCTCTCGGGGACGGGGCAGGAGAAGGGGCCGCTGGTGGCGGGCGGAAAGGCGCTGGCCAGCCTGCTCTGCACCCTGCGGGGGCCGGACTATGTCAGTGAGCTGGTCTACGGCCTGTCCCTGGGCGGCTACGGCCGTCCCTTCCGCAAGGAGACGGACACCACCAGCTGGCTGAGCCGGGACCGGAGCATGGTGGAGGCCAACCTCCGGGATCCCCTTTGTACCTTCCATCCCACCGTGTCCATGTTCCGGGATATGCTGGGCGGCATTCAGTTTATTGGAAATTCGGCCAATCTCACCCGGATGGACCTGGATATCCCGGTCTACTTCTTCTCCGGGGACCGGGATCCGGTGGGTTCCATGGGCAAAGGGGTGCGGAAGGTGGAGAAGCTCTTCCGGGAGGCCGGGTGCCGGGACGTCACCGTGCAGCTCTACCCGGGAGGACGGCACGAGATGCTCAACGAGACGAACCGGCAGGAGGTCATGGAGAACCTGCTGGCCTGGCTGGAAGCCAAGGTGTGCCCGGCGGAGTGAAAACAAAACGAGGACCGGCTTGTCAGCGGCAAGCCGGTCCTCGTTTTGACCGGGAAGGGGTGTTATGCCAGTACTTTGCCCACCGGGAAGGCGGCGCGGAACAGACGGCGAACCAGAGGTCCGGCGATCAAGAACTGGACGGGCAGGGCCATGATGAAATTGCGGGGGATATTGCGCAGCCAATTTGAGGGGACAGAGGCCCAGGCTCCGGTGTGGAAGGCCCCCTCGCAGGCACCGTAGAGAGACATGATGATCACCATGCCCACCACCATGCCGCCGGAAATGCAGAGAATTTTCTTCAGAGCGCAGTCCTCCGGCTTGACCAGATAGCGGAATGCAATGCCCTTTGCCAGCTTGGACACCACGAACCAATCGCAGCACATGGCAAAGACGTAGGCAATGGGGAATCCAATCCAGCCCGCGATGACCGCCTCCAGGCTGAAAGTGCCGTACTGGAGGGATACATTGTAAATGCTCATCCAAAGTACCATGAATGCGCACATAATGACAGTATAAATGAGACTTTCCCGCTTGTTTTGAGGCATCGTTCAAACGTCCTTTCCTACACACAGAATGCCGCTATCATAGCACACTGCGGCACTCTTTCGTAATTGTGGGTTTTTCTAAATTTGAAAGGCAGTTTCTTCCAGTAATTTTACAATGAAGCGCCGGATTGTGGCGGAAGGTCCGAGCGGGGCAGCTGCATCCGTGGAGATTGAAATGGCCGAAGGGGGCCGCCGTCTCTGGGCGGCGGCGCATCATGGCGGGACGATTTTCAGAAAAGGCAAGATAAAGCAGAAAAACGAGTATTTTTTTCCAGACGGAACCACCCGGACATGGTATAATAAAAAAAACAGCACCTCCTAATATTGGGGGAGAGATGAGGCAGCCTATGAACAGTCAAGAAAATCTCCGCGCCATCAAGGTCATCGGACACCGTAACCCCGACACGGACTCCATCTGTTCCGCCATTGCTTACAGCCGCCTGAAAAATATCCTGAACCCGGAGCGCCCCTGCAAGCCCTGCCGGGCGGGGCTTTTGAACCGGGAGACCGAATTTGTCCTGGATTACTTCCAGGTTCCTGCCCCCCAGCTCTATACGGATGTCAGCCCCCAGATCCGGGACGTGGATATCCGGAGCATGGAGGGCGTGGATGGTGAGACCAGCCTGCGCCGGGCCTGGATGATCATGCGAGACCAGCAGATCGACACCCTGTGTATTGTGGACCAGGAGCAGCGGCTCAAGGGCGTGATTACCGTCAAGGATGTGGCCACCGCCAACATGGACGGCCTGGACACTTACATTCTGGAAAAGGCCGAAACCAGCTATCAGAATATTCTGGACATCCTGGAAGGGGAGGTCCTGGTGGGCAACATCGAGGGCAAACGGGTCAAGGGCCGGATCATCATCGGCTCGGGCAGCGCTGAGCAGATCGAGAAGTCCATCTCCCCGGGAGATATCGTCATTGTCGCAAACCGCAGCGAGAGCCAGCTGGCCGCCATCGAGATGGGGGCGGGCTGCGTGGTGGTGTGCGCCGACAGCAAGGTCTCCCGGACCATCCGTATGCTGGCCGAGGAGCAGGGCTGCATCATGATCGGCACCCCCAAAAGCACCTATGTGGCCGGGCAGATGATCAGCCAGGCGGCGCCCATCCGCCACTACATGACAGAGGACGGACTGCTGACCTTCAATTTGAACAGCTCCGTGGAGGCGGCCACCAAGGTCATGACCTCGGTGCGCTACCGCTACTTCCCGGTGCTGGACGATGACGGGCGGTATGTGGGCGTGGTGTCCCGCCGGAACATGATGGGCTTACATAAGAAACAGCTCATTCTGGTGGACCACAACGAGAAGAACCAGGCGGTGGAGGGCATTGAGCAGGCGGAGATCCTGGAGATCATCGACCACCACCGCATCGGATCCATGGAGACCGACGGACCGGTCTACTTCCGCAACGTGCCCGTGGGCTGCACGTCCACCATCATCTACCAGATGTACGAGGAAAACGGCGTGGAGATTGACCGGACCACCGCGGGCCTGATGCTCTCGGCTATCTTGTCCGATACCCTGATGTTCCGCAGCCCCACCTGTACCTCCGTGGATGAGCGCACAGCCCGGAAGCTGGCCGAGCTGGCAGGTGTGGAGCTGGAGGCCTACGCCGACGCCATGTTTGAGCACGGCGGGGACGTGAGCGGCAAGACGGCGGAAGAGCTCTTCAACACCGACTACAAAATCTTTGACAGTGGAGCCGTCCGGTTCGGCGTAGGCCAGGGCAGCTTCATGGTGGAGCGCAACCGGAAAGCCAGCGAAGCCCTGATTGCCCCTTACCTGCCGGTGGCGCTGGAAAAGCAGGGGCTGGATTTCATCTTCTATATGTTCACCGATGTGCGTGGAGCCAGCACGGAACTGCTGATGGCAGGAAAGGGAGCCGAGGCCCTGGTATCCCGGGCCTTCCAGGTAGAGGTCCGCGATGGCCTGGCCGTCCTGCCGGGGGTGGTCAGCCGGAAGATCCAGTTGCTGCCCAGAATCATCAGCGCCCTCCGCGAGGAAGCGGAGTAAAACTGACTCCCAAAATGTAAGTATAGACACGCCGCCGAATTCCGGCGGCGTGTCTATGATTATCGAAAAAGATGCCGTGGAAAAAGAAAGACATCTGCTAAAAGCAGATGTCTTTCTTTTTGTTTGCATTATCGAAACAGTACAGTATAGATGACAGGAAAACGTGGGGCCCCGCACAGAAAAACGGATTTGGAACACTGCATAAGGTATTTCCGTTAGGCATAGTCTCAACAGCACACCATACGTTTTCGTTCGGTTCCTCAAATAAGTTGATTTTGTAGCATTTTTGAGTTATACTACAAATAAGTATTCTTATTAGTTTTTAACTGGCTCTGTCTTTATGCAACGAGCACATAAAACAGGATTTGGGAATAACTTTGAATACCTTACAATGAAACGGGTAAGCTATGAAACTAATCAATTCTTTCGGATGCTCGTTATGAATTGAAAAAGTAGTTGCGTGTGACTTTGAGTAGTCCCCCTATGTTTCATCGCTTTACACGGCAAAATCGAGCCAAAGGATATGCGTCGTTGGCTTTGTTTTGATGCGTGTAAAGCAACGGTATTCGTTATTTGCTGCCACGCTCATTACAAAGAGCGTGGCTTTTTTGGCTCAGAAAGGAGGCAACCACGACGAAAAAAGTGTCTGGCAAAACCCATACTCAAGAACAGCTGAACGCCTGGGCCAATCAAAACAATCCAAACAATAAAGCTTACAGGGCTAAGTTAAACAATCACAGCAGCCAGCTCAATCCCAATCGTACACATCAGCAAAAACACGATGCACAAAGGCGTTGTCAAAAGTTGGGGTACGTAGAATGGGCACCGGATTATCCTGAATGGGATGATTGAACAGTACGTGAGCTATGTATTCTTGGGCCTTCATTATCCAAATCCAAGATAGATAGCAGAAATTAGAAAAGTGAATAGATAACATAAGTAAAAATCCCGAATGCGAAAGCATTCGGGATTTTTATGGCAAATGACCCTAATTGTGATACAAGTGAACCCCCTTTGGCGTTAGGGGGTTCATTTTGCGCCAAGGGGGTTCATAACCATATCTTACGCTGGAACAATTTAACAATTTGAAGAGATTTTCTTTTGCGACTATGTTTCTTTATCGGGATGAGGGCAAACGGTATCATAACTTTAGTAAAGATTCCCATGCAGTTGGTAGTTTATCCGTTGTTAAATCAATGCGCTTTAAAAATTCTCGGCAATCAATTAGCTCAAATTTATCAACCCTACGCTTTGTTTCCATGGCTTTAGCGTATTTGGTAGCATCACGAGAGAAATGGTCAGCTGTAGTTACAAATATGCAACCTTTAACATTGTCGTACATCAGAGAGACCCCCATGAGTTCACGGAGGGGAATTACTCCCTCCGTGGATTTTGGGTTTTCACGCCGTTTGATCTGTAGCAATATCTGTGCCCCATCATTATCAACCAGTATGCCGTCTTTACCTCCATCGCGGGTTTTTCCAAAAGAATATACCTTACAGGATGGATAAAAATCAGAAAACACAGAGCGGACCAAATCTTCCATCTTGTGTGGGTCGATAGAATAAATGATATCTGGAGTTTTTAACAATTGCTGTCTCAAAGCATCAATAGGTACTTCGCATGACGAATTATCGTACCGCTTTAATATAGCGGAAGAATACTCAATATCAGAAGCCCTGATTCCATCTATAACTGCGTCACTATTGTTTTGATATTTATACTCCCACCACCCACAGACCGGACATTGAATTACTTCTTCCAGCTGGTCAAAAGATCCAAATAGCCACTCCGGGTAATCTCTTTGCGATTTTTGATAAATAACGGTTTTGATATCTGTGTGACAAAATGGGCAAATTGATTTGTGGGAAAATAGTGGAAGCCTTGACTCGGTTGAGACATAATTTACCACGCCTTTATGGCCACTTTCGGTCACATATTCATTATAATCAAGAATCATCGGCAATCCCCCAATTTTTACATATAAAATCATTATAGCAACAGCGCACCCACATCCAATTTTGTATCCTCAAGATAGTGCCGATACATCATTTCTGCTGGTACGAGCCTAATTTAAATGTCCTGTAAATTTAAGTTACTCAGCATCACAAGAGGCACCTTTCCTTTGGCAACCACTGTGTTTCCAGCAGTACACTAACCTTAGTTTAGCATAGCCCATCGCACAGTTCCACCCTTATTACAACAGAAAGCCCACAGGCCGATAAACCTGTGGTCTTTGCGCTATTCTGCAGTCAGACCGTAATCTCATGCCCCGTCTGGAACTTAAAGGTCAGCCGCCCGTCACGGTGAACGGTCACGGTGTCGATGACCGTGAGCCAAAGCCGGTCATCAAACTCCGTAAGGGACTCTCCGTACTCCGCCAGTTCGAACATAAAGCCGCCGATATCCTCGGCCTTGGCTTCACGCTTTGCCTTCACCGTCTGGAGATTTTCCAGCTTGGCCTTGGCGGTTTCGTACCGCTCTGCCAGGCTATTGTAGCGTTCCAGATAGGTGGCCTGATCCTGGACAGTGGTAGAGTTCTCCTCGATACACCGCTTGGTCAGCTCGGCCACCACCTCCATTTCGGAAAGGAGTGCCGCAATCTCGCTGTCCAGGGAGCCAGTGTCGGTAAGCGCTGCCTGCATGGTGCGGCACTCGTCCATCAGCCGCTCTTTGTCCGCAACCAGCGTATTGAAGGCATCCAAAAATCGGGCCTTGATCTCATCCTCGGTCAGATGTGGGGTCTGACACTTTTCCTCACCGGTGAACTTGCTGTTGCACCGCCAGATGGTGCGCCGGTATTTGTCGTTGGAATGCCAGACCTTGGAGCCGAAGTAACCACCGCAGTCTCCGCAGACCAGTCGGGAGGAAAAGATGCTGTTGCCGCTATAGCTGCGCCCGATGGCTTTCCTGCGCTCTAGCTCCTGCTGCACCAGCTTCCACTCGGCGGGGTCGATGATGGCCGGGTGGCTGTTCTCCACATAATACTGTGGCACCTCGCCCTCGTTTTTCTTCTGCTTCTTGGTGAGAAAATCCACCGTAAACGCCTTTTGTAGGAGGGCATCCCCTTTGTACTTCTCGTTTTTCAGAATACTCTCCACTGTGCTTGCCGCCCATTTTTTCTTGCCTGCGGGGGTGGGTACCCCATTCTTTGTGAGAAGACTTGCAATGGAGCCAGGGGTCTTGCCGCCAAGGAACAGGCTATAAATCCGGCGGACAGTTTCTGCTTCTTCCGGTACTATCTCCGGCAGTCCGTCCACGCCCTTCCTGTAACCTAAGAAGTGACTGTATGGTAAGCTGACCTTCCCATCGGCGAAGCGTTTTCTCTGTCCCCAGGTCACGTTCTCCGAAATGGAGCGGCTCTCTTCCTGCGCCAAGGAGGACATGATGGTGATCAGCAGCTCACCCTTGCTGTCCAGGGTGTAGATGTTTTCCTTCTCAAAGTAGACCTCCACACCCTTTTCCTTCAGCTTGCGGACGGTCACCAGGCTGTCCACGGTGTTCCGGGCAAATCGGCTGACGGATTTGGTCACGATGAGGTCGATTTTTCCATCGAGCGCATCCCGCACCATCTGGTTGAAGCCCTCGCGCTTTTTCGTGTTCACAGCGGAGATGCCCTCATCGGTATAGACCCTTACGAACTCCCACTCCGGCTTGGACTGAATAAAGCGGGTGTAATAGTCTACTTGGGCTTCATAGCTGGTGAGCTGCTCCTCACTGGATGTGGATACACGAGCGTAAGCCGCTACCCGCCGGCGTACCACAGCATTTCGCGCCAGGTGTGTGATGGGCTGAATGTTGGGTGGGATAACTGTTACTGCTCTTGCCATTTCTCACCCCTCCTTTGAGCCAGCGCCCGCTGCCGGGCAATTTCCTTCATCTCCGGTGTCCAGCTCTTAGCTCTGGATATGTGTTCCCAATGCCGCTCCACGGCAGAGCCGTCATAGAGGTGGAACACCAGAACTTTCTCAGGAAGGGCATCAATACTCTTGACCCTTGCCCGGAAGACCTCCTCATCGAACTTTGCAAGGCCGAGTACCTGGGCGGCAAGGTCGTAGAGCAGCTTCTCCGGGATCTGGGATGTGCCGCAGGAAGGCAGATCTGTCTGCACCGCAGTTGGGCAGTTCCAGAAATGTCGCTTCCCTCCGGTGCATCGTTTGTAGTTGCGACCGCACACCGTGCAGGTAATCATGCTGGTAAAGGCCGACCGCCGCTGGGGCCGCTTGACCGGACTGTTCTCGGTGATCCCGGCCAAAAGTTCCTGGACGGCATCGAAGGTGGCCCGGTCAATGATGGCTTCATGGGTTCCCTCCGCATAATATTGGGGCAGTTCGCCCCGATTTGGAATCTCCTTTTTCTCCAGATGGTTGTTCCGGTATTGCTTTTGCAGGAGCGCGTTGCCCAGGTATTTCTCATTGGACAACATCTCGCGGATTCGCATGGAGTTCCACTTTCCGCCCAGAACACCAGTGAACCCTCGCCGATTTAGGTCGATGGCCAAACTGGTTAGAGATTCTCCCTCCAAAGCCCTGCGGAATACCTTCCGCACCACCTCTGCCTTTTCCGGGTCAATGGTTACACAGCCTTTTTGGATTTTGTAGCCGAACAGAAACCTCAGGTTGACCAGTTCACCGCGCTCAAAGCCGTGACGAATCCGCCACTTCTGATTTTCGCTGGCGGAGCGGCTTTCCTCCTGGGCGTAGGAAGCCAAAATGGTTATCATCAGCTCCCCATCGGCGCTCATGGTGTGGATGTTCTGCTCCTCGAAATAGACGTCAACACCCAAAGCCTTCAGCTCCCGGACGGTCTCCAGAAGGGTCACCGTGTTCCGGGCAAAGCGGGAAATGGACTTCGTGATGACCATGTCAATATTTCCGGCGCGGCATTCGGCCAGCAGGCTTTGGAACCCCTCCCGGCTGTCCTTGGTGCCGGTAAACGCTTCATCTGCGTACACCCCGCAGTAAAGCCAGCCGGCGTGCTTCTGAATCAGCGCGCTGTAGTAGCTTACCTGTGCGGACAAAGAATGCAGCATGGCATCCTTGCCGGAGGAAACCCTGGCGTAGGCCGCAACCCGCTTCAGGCGGGGCCGCATGGGTGCGGGAAATGAAATTTGTTGAATGGTTCTTGCCATTCTGTCACCTCCTTGTCCACTGCATATTACCTCTAAAAGTGCTTGTTATCCAGCAATTTTGGCGATTCAAAGCGGAATATACTACACGAAGATACTCCATGCTTTTTGGCGATGATTGTATCAATTTTGCGGTAGTCATCCTCGCTGATGATGCCCTGCCGGAGCATATTCCGGGCAAGGCTCATGGCGGTCTGATAGGCAGTCAGTCTCTCGCGAAAATCATCCATTCTTACTCACCGCCCTTTTCCGAGCCTCGGCATAACAATCGCGGGAGCAGTAACGGCGATCTCTCGCGCTGCTTTGAAATGTGCGCCCGCAATAGGCGCAAGTGAAATTGTGGAGCGTCCGCTTCCCGCCCTTGTCCGGGTGGGCGTTCCACCAGGAGATGCGGCACGAGTCGGAGCAGAAACGCTTCTGTTTACGGTGCGGTGTTTGGACGATAGGCTTCCCGCACATCTCGCAAAAGTCTGAAATAGCGGCGGCATTCTCATCAGTGGGATGGCGGCGAAGATAGGTTTTGACACTATTGACCGGCAGGTCGAGAGCCGCAGCAATTTTCTTGTACCCCAGCCCATCCCGTCTGAGTTTACTGATTTTGAGCTTTTCGGTTTCTGTCATGACTTGCCCCTTTCCGAGAAGCTCTGGATGCTCCTCACCATATGGCCACGGGAAAGGGTAAATATGAGGAGGATAAAAAAATAAAGGGGTGCAGCCACAAAACATGACTGCACCCCTTCGGCTGGAACGGATATTTAGTTCGGGATCTTCAGCTTCTGACCGCTGTAGATGGTGTCAGTATCAAGGCCGTTGAGGGTCTGGATCTCCTTGCAGCGGGCGCCGCTGCCCAGATATTTCTCGGCGATGCCCCAGAGAGTATCTCCCTTGACTGCGGTGTGGACGCGGTAGATCACCGATGCACTTTCCGCCGGAGCCAGGTTGGAAACCCGTACCGGAGACATGATGGCGTTGGTGCCGCTCTCGTTCTTGTTGATGACCGCTCGGTCGCCGCACACTTCGCAAACATACCACCGCTGCTTCTTGACCCAGGCGGGGATGGTCTGCCCGCCGTAATACTTCGTCCCGGTGATGGTTACCAGATCGCCAGCCTTGATGCCGCCACTGGGCTGAACCGGCTCCACAGAGGTATCCGGCTCAGAGCCGCCCAGCCTGGCCGCGACCTCCGCACGGAAGGTGTCCATGTTCTTCCCATGTTTCGGCCACCAATGAAGCACGTCCCCGTGATTGGACGCGATGCCCAGATCGTAGCCCTCGCAGTGGCAGATGATGTCCTGCTCCGTCAGACCATAGAGTCCGCAGAGATACACGCAGAGATCCACCGCTTCATGATAGACCTTGTCCAGATAATCGGCGTCCGTGAGATCGTCCTCGCAGATCTCGAAGGAGATGTGGGTGTCATTGGCGGAACCGCCGGCGTGCCAACCACGGTGATCCCACGGCAAGGTCTGGTAGGTGGCCACCGTCCCATCGGCCAGCTTGCCGATGAAGGCGTGGACACAGACCTTTTTGCCGCCAGGTGTAGCGGTATTCCAATGATTACCGTATAGATTTTTGCCTAACAAACCATCATTGGGACCAACATATCGCTTAAGATAGGGGTTGTTTGCACCCGTTGAGTGCACCATAATGCCTTTTGGGTTTATCTTATTTCCCGCCTGATAGCAAAGATTATTTTCTAAAATACACTGATGCAGATTCATAGTATAATCCTCCATTAAAACAAATGGCTTCGCACACTAGCTGTGCGAAGCCATCCATACATTGATCATTTTGAACTGTTATGTGAACCTGGAAAAATCCGTACAAATGTACTTTTTAAATCGCTCCTTACAATATTCTTCTCGCTCACCTGTAGTGGGATTCGTTCGTCTGCCATTAAACCATATGCTATGTTTACCCGTATTCTTTCCACTTCTATTTGTGACACATTCTTCTAAAAATTCTTGGGATGACAATATCCACATCGTTTCCATGCGTTCAGAGTAGAAAATGAAATAAAAGTTAGGGGTTTTAGTATGCTCTATGGCAGAGAAAAGGGCTGCATCGCCAAATGCAACCTCGCGGGATCTCGCTTTAATCTGGATTTCTATAAATGTTCCGTCCGGCTTCTTTATGACGCAGTCAACACCATGGTCATCAACCAAGGGCAGATAACAATCCAGCCCTTCCATTAGCATATCACCAACGATTTTATACTCCATACGTTTTCCGAAGCCGGCAGTATGCCGAAATGCAATACCCATATGTGTCGTTCTCCTCTGCATCTTTGGAGAGATTATACACCATTTACACAGTCGGAGCAATGAGCACCTACTTTATCGGCTTAGTCAGTCCCACTTTTCTCTGCTTTATCATGAAGCTGTTGCAAGACATTTTTAATAGATACAGGGATAGGCAGCCCTAAACGGCCTGCATTTTCCAGCAGAGAAATTCCCTCATTGGAGATGTAGAAGAAGATAACTGCAGTTCTAATGACGCTGCCGTTTCCTATCACCTGAACGTCTATCACGTTGGCAATACCTACCAAAATAAAAATCAGGAGCTTCTTAAAAATACCCTTAAATCCTACTGTACTGGATAGTGTCCTGTCTACAATTGCACACATAATGCCGGTCAGATAGTCCACTACGGCAAAGGCAATAAGCGCATAGAGCAGGCCATCACAGCCACCCAAAAACCACCCCAGCCAGCCACCAATAGCGGCAATTATCAGTTGAATGACACTCCAGAATTCCTTCATGTTGATTCCTCCCTTTCAGTTATCGTAATGTAACAAACAAAATACCTTGACAGGAGATAGTCAGTTTATAACTCATACTGTTTTGGCTTTAATATAGGCTGGAACACCGTCACTGACCAGCATGGGGAGCCATACACCGTCATTTGCATAGTCAAAGAGACGATTCAGCGTCATTTTAGCCACTTGAATTTGGTTCATAGAATCCTGGCCCATGAGATACAATTCACTCTCATCCTCGGACTGGGCCATAAAGCCATACTGGGAGATCACCCCCATAACAGAAGTGGTATCCAGATAGCCAAAGCCGGCAGCTGTCAGGTCACTGGAAAACAAAATGCCTGTTCCCACGAAAATCAAATAGACCCGCTTGCTCCACAAGTAAGCGCCTGCGTCTACAAAAACCTTTGCCGCACTGGGTAGCGTCACCGCCGGTATCACGTTATCAATCTGGGCCTCGAGGACAGAAGCACAAGGAATGTTCATTTTGTCGAAGGTAGCAATGACTTTTTCCTCTCCGGCAATATTGAGCGGACCCGCAATGGTTCGCGCGGTAATGCTCTTACTGCTGTAAGAACGGGAGGGAGTCTCAAAGATACCATCCGGGGCAGAGTGGATGCTATAGTTTCGGCTGCTGCTGGACGATGCCGTTACTGTAACAATCTCCCCCTTGCTTTTCCTGCTGTACGCTGCGCGCTGATTTTTGAAGACAGCGGTATCCTCAGATACGCCGCTGTAAATTAAATCTGCTTGGGTACTTTCTTCGCTCCATGTCAGACTTCCTTCGGAAGACGATCCATAAGAATAGGACCGATCTCCAATCGCGCAATAATAGGTCTCGACCCCGGAGACAATTTTTGAGATTACATACGGAACACACTTTGCGGCGTAGAAGGCCGGGTAATAGTAATAAGTTTTGCTGCCCATGGCACTGGATACTTTTTCAATGGAAGAGAACGGAGGTTCCATGGCCAGACTGTCCTCGGTCCCGGTAAAGTCCGCCCCAAAGATCAGGAATTTATCGCACCAAGAAAATTCCTCCGGAATGGATGTATCCGTCCCATCATTAAGAATCTGCGCCAAAAACAGCCGTGCTCCTGTGCCAAGTACATGAGGAACAATGGACAGCGCAAGGGGTTTTGCAGTGCTTGGAGCCACAAAATCCGAGAAGTAGGCGCTGCTGCTGGTAAGTGTAACGACTTGAATAGGAGCCTCGCCTTTTAAATCTACGCCATACAGTTTTCTGGTTGAATAGGAGTAGACCCATAGTTTTCCGCCATATATCACGCCATTACTAATCTGGACTGGAATCTCTCCGCTGGAGAGGAGTTTAAACTTATCTCCATTGGGAACATTTTTGCCCAGCACGGCAACCAGTTCCGGGTAGTCCGCTGCGCTGACAAAACTTCCATCACATCGTAACCATTCTTCTCCTAAATCAGTGCCGGCACTATATTTAATGGTACCTACGGGAGGCGGCAGATTATCAATCTGATTCATTAATTCCTCCTGCAGATCTGCAATATCTGCAGCTGCTTCGGTGTACGAGTCCTTCAGAATATCCAGTTCACCAATCACATCACGAGCAGTGAACATACAAGTGCCGTCCTGCACAACATCACCCACTTCAGCAATGTTGGCATACTCCGCAGGTTCCTTTGCCGCTGTCTCACCCGCCTTTGTACAGTAGAGAGTGACCCACCCCGGCGTGCTTCCGCAGGTTGCAAAGTCACCGACATTGTACTGCGTCAGTCTTTGCAGACTGCTGGCGCCACCACCTGATGAAGCTCCGGTGATTTTAGAGGAAGTCTGCAACAAATCCAACAGGGCGGTATTAGTCACGCTGAAAGTTGCAAGCTCCATATCGTAGGTGGTGTTGTTGTAGTTAATATCCTCATCGCCTGTCAGACTTCCCAGCACTGGAGCGGTTTCGGTCAGAATCTGAATCGGCTCATCCCCGTTGGATAAGTCCAAATGGATATATACCCGGCCCTGCAGTTTTTCCGAGGTGCTATTGAGCTGAACCGGAATCTCCGTGTCATACACCTCAAAAAAGCGCCCCTTGATCATGCCGAAGCCCTGGGACAGCTGCAGTACATTGCCGCGGGAATAGGTCACCTGGCACCCTTTGAAGATGCCGTTTGTAGCAATGACCGTCTGGTGGATAATCGCATCATCTTGGGGTGTCACGCTGCCGCCGCGAAAGGTTTTCAAAACAATGTCCGCCAAGTTACTCCCTCCTTAGAATTTTTGTCAAATCCAGTCGTACAGTCCCGAAAATCAACTTGGTAGTACCGCTGCGTTCCCGTCCGGTAAGAATACTGCGATAGGTTTTTCCGTCCGATACCACATCCACCTCCTGCCCAAACTCTAGCGTCTCCGGCTTGAGCAGTTCATCCTCATTGGACATGGTCAGTTCAATCAGATTGGAATAGGCCAGCGATGAGAACTTGTTGTGTGCCGCGCTGATGGCGGCGGATTCAAAGTTCTCCTCCTCGCCACCCACCACCTGCAATTCGCAAATCACCGGAGTGACCCGGTCAGTGTCTCTTGTATCGTAGCTCAGGTCGGAATGGAGATAGTAGGTACGGGTTTGTGTGTAGTCCTGACCGTTATACAGCACCAGCTTATTGACATCGGCGCTGACCTGCTTGATGGTGACGGACTTCTGGATAACATTGGGCAGATCGCTCTCAATCACCATTACCCCGGTTGCTGCCCTTCCCACTATCATGTGAAGCTGCCGTTGCTGGACATCCAGTCTGACTTTGATCACAATGCCGTATTTTTGCAGGGCCGGTATAACAACCGAATCCATTAGATTGACAATGTTGTAATGTCCTCCGCTTTCCGAAGGGGTGATGTGCAAGTCCCATCCCTCCGTACCGCTGGAAGTGGAAAGGGTCAGACCGATAATGTTTTGCAGGGCATCGCTGTTCTCCATAAAGGTCTCACGAATGCGATTGCAGATGAACTCCTCTATGGTGCCGCTGCCTTGCAAATCGGTGTCAAAAAGGATTTGTGTGTTCAGTAGCTCTACCAGCGGTTTGTAGGAGATCATCTGCAATTGCTTGGATTTCTCCGTGCCGTAGCTGATCTCCGTAATCACTCCGGCATATTCCTCCGTCCCTCGACTAATTCGGATATAGTCCTGCTTTTGCACCCCCGGCAATGCCAGCACAGTGACGCTGTTCTCATCAGCGGAGAGGTAGTCCTCCTTGTAGTCCACTTCACTGACATTGGTATTACCCACCAGTTCAAAGGCAGGAGTAAAGATTTCCACATTATACGGTTTCATAGCTGATTTTTCCCTCCACAATCATGCTGACTATGTTAAGACCGTCATGTGTGACTGAAATACGGTTGCTGCCGTGCTGCAGGTGGAAGAATCTCTCTGTGGTAAAGTCGCACTGTTGGTAGCGATCCGCCACCACATTACCGCCGGCACCCAGCTCGGTAATGCGGTAGGGAATCTGGGTGGCGTCAATGACCAGGCGGTTGTCTGAGGGAATCGTCCCTGCATACCGCCCGGTGGCGTAGAGCACATTGTCTACATACTGCATCCACACAGGATTTACACACGGTCCGAAGATGGAAATCTTACAGGGGCTGTCCTCATAGCTGTCGCTGTCAATGACCAGAGTGTTAGTGGAAAAGTCGGCATAGGAGTATGGGTACTGATAGGGATAGTTCTTTCCCCCAATAGACATAGCCCCGCTCTGGGCGGACACCGTTTTATAAAACTGCCCCGTGGTCAGAAATGTAACGCCGCAAACCAGTCCGTTTCCGCCTTCCATCCGCTCCCCCTTTTCCAATAGTGTGAGTCGTACCGGCACACGGTAGGTTTCATCGGTCTGGTAGGTGAGAACCAGTGGGACGGCACGGACAAACCGTGAAAACTCCCGATAGGTTCGGTAAGCATCCTGCCCGGCAAAGAGAATTTGTCCGGTCAACTCTCCCTGGGCGAAAAGCTCCTCCAGAGGGATAAATTCGGCGCCGACCTGCTCAAACTGTGTGTTGTCCGCATATCCAAAGCCGTCAATGTCATGAAAAAAAGAAGTTCGGCTGCATAAGTCCCAAGTAGCGCCCTCACGGTTTGTGAGCCTGAATTTTCGTATCATAGGTAAGCCCTCCCCAGTTCCCGGTTGATGCCATCGGTCAGTTCTCCGACCAGAGTACCGGAGTCCAGCACAATTTTGCAGTTTGCCAGCTTGGGCAAATACCTTGTCATGACGGCGCACATAGCATCCAGCTTGGCGCCCAAACCAGCGTCAGAGAAATCAGTGCCGGAACCCTGTCCGTGCGCCCACCCGCCATCCAGCAAGGAGTCCACCGAACCGGTCAGGCGTGGGTTGATGGTCATGTCCCCGGCCACTTTCCCGATGGCAGACTGCACCAGCCCTCGGCTTTTCTCAATCCCTTCAGCCAGTCCACTCATGAAGTCCGGCATCCAAGACTGGTAGTCGGTCAGCGGCCCCACATCCGGTACAGAGAAGTGCAAATAGGAGCGGATGGTGTCCGCTACATTGCAGACTGCGTTTTTTACTGCGGAAAAGGCGCTTTTAATACCATCGACAATGCCCATAATTAGATCCTTGCCCCAATTAAAAGCACTCTTTGCCAGCCCTACAATGTGGTCTTTCACAATAGTGAAACCTTGCTTTACCGCATTAAACACATTTTTCATGGCATTGGACACACCAACTTTAAGGCTGGTAAAGACTTGAACGACCGCTGTTTTGATGTTCTCTACAACGGTCACTACTGCTGTTTTTAAGGCATTCCATGCGTTGATCAGTGCATTTTTCAGGCTACCCATAATAGAGATTACTGTGTTTTTGATAGCCTCCCATATCTTTATGACAGCATCTTTTATCGCAGTGACTACGGTTGTTACCGCTATTTTGATTGCTTCCCAGGCGGCTGTAATACCAGCCTTGATTGTCTCCATAACCGTCAGGATGGCAGTCTTGATGGCTTCCCAAGCAGCGGAAACCGCCGCCTTAATTGTCTCAAGCGCCGCTTGGATTGTTGCTGTGATCCGCTCCCAGGCATTGGAGATGGTGTCCCGAATCACCGTAAAAGCTGTGGTGATAGCGGTGGTGATTGCTTCCCAAGCGGCGCCGAGCGCGGTTTGGATGCCGGTCAGGGCAGACGAAAAAATCCCGGTGATTTGAGACCACAATCCGGTGAAAAACGATGCGATGCCGGTCCACACAGTCTGGGCCGTATTAGAAATCGCAGACCACACCGCAGAGAAGAAACCGCTGATACCGTTCCAAACGGTCTGGGCGGTAGTGGAGATAGCGCTCCAGGTTGCGGACAGGAAACTGCTGATTCCTGTCCATGCCGTCTGGGCCGTGCTCTGAATACCGGACCAGAGCGTAGAAAAGAAACCGCCCAAGCCGTTCCAGATACTTTGTGCCGCAGAGGTGATGCCGCTCCAAATAGTAGAGAAGAAGGAACCCAGGCCGTTCCACACTGTTTCGGCGGTGGAGCGGATGCCATCCCACAGGCCCTCAAAGAAGGAAGCGATGCCGTTCCATACTGTTTCTGTAACGGACTTGATACCCTCCCACGCGGCGGATAGGAAGTCTGCAATGGCACTGACCACAGTGGTGACCACACTTTTCATCCCTTCCCAAACGCCGCCAAGCCACTCCACAATGGTTCCCCAATTCTGAATGAGGGCAATGATTCCAACTATGGCAGCGGCTACTGCAGCAATGATGGCAATGATAGGGAAAATGGATATATTCAGCGCCCCAAAGGCCACCGAAAGCGCCGCGATGACCGGGGTCAACGCAGTAAAAGCCGCCAGAAGCACACCGAGGATGATGATAAAATTCTGCACTGGTTCAGGCAGGGCGGAAAAGACATTGCTGACAGCAGTGATGATTGCTACCAGCGGCGGCAGGATCACATTAGCCAGCTCTACCAGCTTTTCTCCCAGAGGCACTAGAGCTTGCTGCAGCTGCCTGGTGTTTGCCTCCATCTGCTGCGTTGGTGTGAGAGCGGCGTCAAACATTCCCTGAGCAGAACCTTTGACACTCTCATAGGCTGTCCCCACCGAGGTCAACGAAGTAATGAATTTCAGGTTGCCATCTTCCGCCATGGTGCCGAACGCCTGCGCCGCCATATTGAGGGCATCCTGCTGGCTGGTGCAGCTGGCGATATCCGCCACGATGGAGTCAATCACCTCTTTCTGTGTGGCGCCGCCTTGTTGCCAAGCCAGAAACAACTCCTGCGTTTTCGTGGAGTAAAGACCGATATTCTCCTCAATAGTGCCGTCTGCCAGGCGGGTGGTTACCTCATTGATGGCATCATTCACCTTGTCCAGATTGTAGGCGCCGCCCTGCAGACCGTTATCCAGCAGTTGGAAGTATTCAGAAGCAGAA
The DNA here is from genome assembly GCF_058136395.1 of Pseudoflavonifractor sp. HNCC25GI2. Classification (NCBI taxonomy): domain Bacteria; kingdom Bacillati; phylum Bacillota; class Clostridia; order Eubacteriales; family Oscillospiraceae; genus Pseudoflavonifractor; species Pseudoflavonifractor sp. HNCC25GI2. Next base: position 74,102 of record NZ_JBYUOW010000002.1, on the reverse strand, counting down.
TAGCCGGCCTGGGCGAACTTCCCTGCGTACTCAGACAAGTTGTCTCCCAACTCGTTGGTCTTGTCCAGGCCGTTCTGGGTGCCGGTAACAATGTAGTCCATAGCCTCTTGCGCTGTCAGACCATATTGCCTCATGAGGGAATTGACACCGCGAAGGGTCTCGTTCATGTCGATGCCGTAGAGCTGATCCAAGGTCAGTGCTTGCTGTGTCAGGTGGGATAGGTCAGCACCAGACAGCTCACCCAGGTTCTTTTTCACCATAATTACAGCGTCCGCAACCGCATCCATGCTGTCTCCCACGCCGGAGCCGTAGACCTCTTTTACAATGCCTGCAGAGGCTTCCGCTGCAGCCCCTGTCTCGCCGAAGTAGGCGCTGACCTTGGAGGCTGCGTTTTCAGCTTCCGAATAGGCATTGACTGCCGCTGATCCAAATTCCTGCAGCTTATCGCCCACAGCAGATAATTGGTCTGACGCCTGCATGATTGCGGTTCCCTTGGTGGCCTCGGCGATCTCGCCAACATCGTCCGCTGCGTCTTGGGCAGCATCGCCGACATCACCCAGGTCTGTAATCAAATTGTGCAGTGCCTCGCCGTCATCCACGGTGTCCAGAGCATCGGTCAGCTGCTGTATATCGGCCTTGCCGCCGCTGACCGCCTTTCCGATTTTCTCCACCGCCTGCCGCATCTGGTCGGCGGACGCGGAACCATTGCGAATGGCGGATGTGAGCCGCGTTCCCAGCACATCCACAAAATCGTCCAGGTTTTTTCCTGTGGTGTCAAATAGCTTAGACAGGCGCTCTGTATTGACCGCAAACTGGGTCTGATCGATTTGCAGGCCGGACAAATCCGCCTGATACCGATTCAGAGTGCTGCGGGTGGCTTCCACCTCACGTTGAAAGGCCATGTACTGCTCCCTGCCAATGTCACCTCGCTGGAATGACTGCTCGACCTGGCCCTGCGCCTGTTCGAGGGCCTGCAGTTTCCGCGTGGTTTCTGCAATAGCATCCGTCAAAAGCTCCTGCTTCTGCGCCAGCAGCGTGATATTGGAAGGGTCCAGTTTTAACAGAGAATTGACATCCTTGAGCTGGCTCTGTGTGTTTTTGATGGCGTCGTTGACGCTGCTCAAGGACTGCTCCAGTCCACTGGTATCACCGCCAATCTCTACGGTAATGCCCTTGATGCGGTTTGCCATGAAAAGCCCTCCTTTCCCTCAAAAAGCGAGGGCATTGACCCCATGAGAGTCAATGCCCGTTAAAATCGGTTATAGTCGTCTTGTGTGGCAATTTCCCTGTATTTATATTCATCATTCCCGCTTTCGGTGTACATATCATTGACCATGCCGATGGTGAGCAGTCCCAGATCTCCAATGGCGATGCCGAGCTGCACACAACGGAGCAGGAACAGGGGCGTTGTCATTTCCCGCTCCGTTGGGCGGCGTTTTTTTTAGACTGAATATCGGTCTGGAGATTCAACCCCCACAGCTCGATCAGTTGGGGTAGCACCTGGTAGATGGAGAAGGTATTGAACCCATCCAGCCACTCTTCCGGCGTGTCCGGGATTGTGCTGTCGGCGTGTTTCGCCATCACATAAGCGATGTTCTCGAACATTTCCAGAGAAAAGACATCTAAATCAGAGTTCTCCTCATTGCCTTTGTCCACGGATTTCTCCAGGGCTTTTAAATCTCGGAAAATGTCCCGCTGGAATCGACTCCTGTAGATTCTGGGGATGGCAGCGGAGGCGCGAAAGGGTACGGATTGACCATCGATTTCAATCATTTTATTTACGCTCATACCAATCCTTCCTCCTCATCATCAACATCCGTACCGGGGACAGATGCCATCGAATCCGGCAGGTAAACCGCAGTATACCAGTTTTCATAGGCTTCATCGGTAGTCGTATCCGAGGTTCTCGCCTTAACATAGCCGCTCTCTAAAGGGGCTGCGGTAATGGTCAGCGTCTCAGTCTGCACTTCGATTTCATCCTCGTTGGTCGTGGACTCAATCCCCGGACGGGTGGCGGAGCAATTATAGAGCACATGGCGGATCTTCTTCACATCGCCGTCAAACTCAAAAAGAAGAGCAAACCGTTCCGTTTCCGCTTTCGCGTCCTCCACCAACACGCTGTTGCTGTCCAGCGACTCCTTCAGAATATCCGTGCGGAAGGAGTCCGGCACCATTGCCACCTCCAGGTCGCCCTCGTAGCCCATGTTGTTGGGGATGGTGTAGTAGGCATAGCCATCAGCGTAGAAAATAGACGGCTCACCGTTAGGGTCCAGGGACAGGGATACCGCGCCGGGGATAGGAACCGGCGTACCATAGGTGGGTGTGCCGTTTTCCGAGAGGGTCAACGGCGCATAATGCACATTGCAGATGTTGAACTTGACCTTATTCTTCTTCGTCATGGTCGATTACCTCCGTTTCAAATTGGTATAGGACCTCATACAGCTTTTCACTGGGAATCCAGGTCTCGGTCTTGTTGTAGAACAGACTGTGGGCGTCCAGGGCGGTTTCGATCCGCCGCTCCAGCTTAGGGTCCTTGCAGTCGGTGTACAGTTCCAGCCGCACCTCCTGCTTTTTGAAATATGCCCTGCCATCAGCGGCGAAGTTATTGCTTCCCGGCAGCAGATAACAGAGAAATGGCGGTTCCGGGGACTCACCCTCCGCAAAATGGTCGTAGGCGAAAGGGAGCTCCAGAGCCGCCAATAATTGATTCAGTTCCTCCAACTTTAACCCTCCTCCAGAGCCTTTTGGAGATTGTCCTCCAACTGCTGGATACCGGATTCTTCCGCCTGTGCGATATGGGGCTGGGCAGCGACCCGGCCTCCGCCGCGCTTAGCGTGACCAAACTCCAGCAGATGTGTCAGCTGATATCGGTTCTTTGAGTGGACAACAACGCACAGGGAGTTGGAGGTTTCTGTCTGCTTTTTTACCACCCAGCTGTCCGCATATGCGCCGGTATCCTTGGGAGCGGATGCCTTAATCTCATCCCGAACAAAATCGCCTGTCTCCTTTACAGCCTGCTTGACCTGTTCGGTGGTAAGAGCGGCATACGCGCGCAAACGCTCCATGACCGCCTTGGAAAGCTGGTCGATCTCAATGTTTTGTCCCATTGTTACCGCCTCGCTTTCTGACACCGGAATTTTACCGCTTTTCGGGTAAAGTTCATGTGGTCCACGGTGAGGACGTTGTAGATCTCTCCGCAAAATACGATACGGTATTCCGTAGAGTTTACTGCCATCGCCGCGCCGCAGTAGCGGACAGTAAAAGCAATCTCAGAATTTTCCACAGTAGTTCCAACAGCAAACGTCTCTGTACCACCCTCGCCGCTAACTGTAGCGTAGCAGGTGTAGTAGTCCGTCCACTGATTCCGATGGTTGCCGATTTCATCTATGGTGACAGTGTTTTTCTGAATCGTGACCTTTACATTGAGCAGCGCAACCTCCATCAGAACGCCTCCTTCCGCAGACTGAAAAGCAGCGCGCGGAGGGTAAGCAACAAAGCGTGGTGATCTGCCTCCTCCCGATGCTCATAAAGGTATGCCGCAGCGTAGAGCACCGCCGTGTGGATATTGGGGTCATCCTGTTCCGTCAACTCCGATACCGGGACGCGGATCACGCTGGCGCACAGCTCTTCGGCAGAGTGGATAAGGGACTGAATCAGGGCGTCCTCATCCTCGAAGGTAATGCGGAGATAAGTTTTTGCTTCCTCCAGGGTCACAGGCATGACCGCACCTCCTTATGAGAAGCGGCGCCAGAAGCAATCCCCTGGCGCCGCTCATGTTTACGCATCCTTCTGTACCAGGACCTTGATGGCTTCCGGCAGAACCAACTTGCCGTCCACACGCTGGGAACCCAGGAACCCCACCTGACCGTTGGCGGCATACAGCTCGTTCAGACGGCGGAAGGAACGCCCCTGTCGATCTGCGATCCAGTAGTAGCTGAAGTCACCGAACGCAATGGCTTTGCTGCCAGCGGCCAGCGCAGGCATAAAGGCAGAGGTCTTGACCGGACGGCCCAGAATGGTGTCGGGGTTGCCCATCACCAGGGAGGGCTGCCACAGGTACTGACCGCTGTTGTCCTTCAGCTTTCGGATGGCCTTGATGGTGGAATCATTCAGCACCCACACAGCATTCTTGCGGTAGGGGGCTTTCAAGCTGTAGAACAGATCCATCAGCTCATCTGCTGTGATGGTGGCAGCGGAAATGGAGGTCACGCCGATTTCCGCTCCGCCGGACTCCGCCAGAATGCCCAGAGGCTTGCCGCTGCCATCACCGATGAAAAAGGCTTCCTCTTCCTTTGCCCCGATCCGCCGGGCAAATTCTGTGGAAATATAGCTCTCAAGGTCAAATACACTGTCGTTCAGCAGTTCCTCGGACACCTTGATCAGCGTTCCCAGCTTATAGGCCCCAATGGACACCTGGCTGAAGGCATCATCGCTCTCGGTGAAAGCGCCCTCCTCATCGATCCAGCTTGCCGTTCCCTTGGTGGCCACCACGGGAATTTTACGGTCGCCGCTGGAGGTTTGGATCACCTTGGCGATCTGACGAAAGATGTTCTCCTCCTCCAAAGCAGACACCAGTGTACGCTCGAACTCATCCGGCACCAGATAGCCGCCCTCCGAGTCAGCCCCGATCTGCAGGGCGTTCATGGCGCCCGGTGCGGGGGCCTTGGAGCGCATCACATCCCAGAAGCTCCGTTTGTACTCATTGGTAGCGCGGCCTGTTTTCTCCTCGCCGTTGCTCTGACGGGGCTTGCCGGTAATGGGGTGGTTGACCGGCTGATTCAGCTCGGCGTCCAGGGCTTCGCGGCGCTCCATACGGGCAATCTCCTTGCCCAGGTCGGAGATGTCCTGCTCCATACGGGAGTAGGTAGCGTCATCCTCGGCGGACAGGGTGCCCTTGTCGGTGCGGTGAGAGTCCAGAAAAGCCTTGGCAGCGTCCCAGGCCTTGGCGCGCTTCTCGCGCAGTTCCAAAATAGTCATGGTAGATTTCCTCCTTTAATGTTTCAAAAGATTGAGCCGCTCGTAGAGAACGTCTACGGAGCGGCCCTTGGGTTCCGCCTTGGAGGCGGGACGAGCGGTTCTGCATTTTTCGGCTATCCTATCCATGAGGGAATTGACTACCGATGCTTTGGAGTACAGCATGGTGACTGTCGGGGATTCTACATCCTCCGCTTTAGCAGGCCGTTTCATCACCGCATCGGCGAAGCCCAGCTCTACTGCTTTCCCGGCGTCCATCCAGGTTTCGGCGTCCATCAGATGGGACAGCTTAGCGCGGGACAGGCCGGTCTTGATTTCGTAGGCGTTAATGATGGAGTCCTTGACACTGGAGAGCATCTCGATGGCCTTCTGCATCTCAACCGTATCACCCATTGCCACGGTCATAGGGTTGTGGATCATGAGCATGGACACCGGGGACATGAGGACCTTGGTACCTGCCATGGCGATGACGGATGCGGCGGATGCCGCGATGCCATCGATCTTCACCGTTACATCGTGGGGGTAGTCCATCAGCATATTGTAGATCTGGGCCGCTGCCACACAGTCCCCGCCGGGAGAGTTGATCCAGACGGTGATATTCCCATTCCCGGACATCAGTTCCTCCTTAAAAAGCTGGGGCGTGACGTCATCGTCAAACCAGCTTTCTTCGGCGATGGTGCCGTTCAGATACAGCGTCCGTTCCGCCGGAGCTGTCTCCGTCTGGGCCTGATTCTTCCACTTCCAAAACTTCTTCATCGGCATTTTCCTCCTTTCCGTCATCATTGGATTCGGTATTTGCAAAAGCCCCTGCGTCCTTGAGCGGGAGCATATTGCCGTTGATCAGGTACAATTCGCCGCCCTCCTCGGCGGGGATGCGGTCGAGATTCTCCAGCTCCCGGATGTCATTGGCGGACATCCAGCCATTCTGCCGACCGATGGCGTACCCGTTCATGCGGCTCTGATAATCGCCGCGAAGCAGCCCCTCTACATTGAATTTCACGAAATACTGGGATTTTTCGTCCGGCAATAAGAGCGACCGATGAATGGTCTGCTCCCAGCGGATCACCCATGGGTCCAAGGTGTATTTCACGAACTCCAGAGATTGCTGTTCAATATTAGAAAAGCTCGACTTTTCCAGGTCGCCAACCATGTGGGGTGGCACTCGGAAAATTCGAGCGATCTCATTGACTTGGAATTTCCGCGTTTCCAAAAACTGCGCCTGTTCCGGCGAGATACCGATAGGCGTGTATTTCATACCCTCCTCCAGAACGGCGATCTTATTGCTGTTGCCGCTGCCGCCGAAGGTGGACTGCCAGCTCTCCCGCACCCGCTGGGGGTCTTTGATGGTGCCGGGGTGTTCCAATACTCCGCCGGGGGCTGCGCCGTTGGCGAAGAACTTAGCTCCGTACTCCTCGCAGGCAATCGCCATGCCAATGGCGTTCTTGGCCATGGCAATGGGACTGTACCCTACCAGCCCGTCAAATCCCAGACCGGGGATGTGCAGTACATCTGAGGGCGGCAGGTTGACGGTGACGCCCTTCATAGTGGGCGCGTCCTCGGTGCTGGTGGTGTATTGGTAGTAAAGCCGGCCTTTGGCGTCCCTATCCACCACCATGCGGTTTGGCATCAGCGGATAGAGGGCGATAACCTCACCCTTGCCATTACGTATGATCTGGGCATAGGCGTTGCCCCACAGGAGCAGATGGGTCATTAGGGTTTCCCGGAACACAAAGGAACTCATCTCCGGGTTCGGCTCATCATGGAGCAAGTGGTACAGCGGATGATCCAATGCCTTTTCCTTGCCGCCATCTTCTTTGTAGCGGTAGAGATGCAGCGGCAGACCTGCCACCGCCTCTGCTAGGATGCGGACGCAGGAGTACACAGCGGTCATCTGCATGGCGGACCGCTCGTTGACGTTCTTGCCGGCGGTGGAGCCGCCAAAGAAGAAACTGTACCCGCTGCCGGATGTCCGATTCTGGGGCTTGTCGCGGGATTTGAACAAGCTGGAAAAGATGCCCATAGGCTCGACCTCACTTTCTTTTTTGTTTTTGGATATCCAAATACTTGACAGAACCAGGAGAAAGATGTATTCTTTGGTTACAGACTTTATGGATATCCATTAAAGCGAAGGAGATGATAAAATGCTCGGTAGGCCTAAAAAGGAAGACAGCCGCGAAAAGCAATACCGTGTCCGTCTCAATGACAAAGAGGATGAAATGCTAGCTTTTGCCAGCAATGCGACTGGCGTTCCAAAGTCTGAAATCTTTAGAAAAGCTCTGCAGGAGTACTGTGAAAAGGTAAAACTCCAGCAGGCAGCAGAAGAAATTGGGGATGACACATTATGGGAAGATGACCGTATTAGTCTACAGCGCGCTGTTGAATGTCCCTATTGCAAAGCAAAAAATCGCATCGACCTGGAAGATGAAGGGACAGTTTCTACTTCCGAACGACAGATGGGTGATGAGGTAGTTTACGAATTTGAGAATGTGGAGTGTCAGTGCCATAGTTGCGGACGGTCCTTCACGGTGTCTGGATATATTAGTGAGTACCCCATTGGAGCATTCAACGCTGAGAGTCTCAAGGTGGCACCTATCGAACCTTTGCCAGACGAAACAACTCACGCTATCGTTTGCCGTGACTGCGGTGCAGTACTTGAGCCGGGTACAAAACAGAAGCTCTGTCCCGATTGCCGTGAAAAACGCAAAGCCAAGTGGATGGAACGCCTAAAGGCCGGGGCAAAGATTGTTGGTATTATTGGCGTAGCGGTGGGCGCTGCGTACTTGGCAACAAAGGGAGCCAGCGATTCCGATGAATCGGCAGATGACTTTGAGCCGGAATCCCTGGGCGATGACTCTGGCCGCAAATTCAAACTCCTAATGAAGTACCCAGATGGCACTGAGGAAGAAGAGGATGAACTCTTCGATTCCGAAGAGGAGGCAAAAGAGTACGGGGACTACATGATCTCCTGTTCACGGGAAGGTGCGGAGACACTTTATATGTCTAACCCAGGCGACAACCCTCTGGAGGACTATGAAGATCCCGATTATGAAGTAATCGAAACGGAGTGATCAGCAATGTTGGTGCTTTGTATCAACTACGCCTGTGACTGGGTTCAAATAACGAATATGGGACGCCGATATACTTGCCCCATGAAGGAAATCGATGGTGAGCTGTACTTCCGTTTTAAGAACCAGTGGCATCGAGTACGGGATTACACCTCACAACTGACATTAGAATTTCGTTAACAGGCAATTTATAAAAACAGCAGCCCCCTGCTGTCATAGACCGATTCGCTGGTGTCGTTGCCGCATCGGATGGCCCGATCAAGGGCCATGATGGTGGCAACGGCGCCATCGATTTTTTCTGTGGATTTTTCCTTGTCTGGCTTGATGTTTCCTGCTGGGTCGGTGCGGATGTCGATGTTGTCCATCATCCAGCGCAGGACGGGGTGACCACCGTGGGCGATGCGCTCCTCCAGCACCAGCTTCATCAGCTCCTTGGTTGGCGGTGACATATCCTTAAAGCCCTGCCCAAAGGGAACCACCGTGAAGCCCATGCCCTCCAGATTCTGCACCATCTGCACGGCGCCCCAGCGGTCAAAGGCGATCTCCCGGATGTTGAACCGCTCTCCAAGCCGCTCGATGAACTTTTCGATGTAGCCGTAGTGAACCACATTTCCCTCTGTGGTCCGGAGGTAACCCTGCCGCTCCCAGACGTCATAAGGCACGTGGTCGCGGCGGACGCGCAGGTCGATGTTGTCCTCCGGTATCCAGAAGTAAGGTAGTACAGTGTATTTGTCCTCCTCGTCCAGCGGCGGGAAGACCAGCACAAAGGCGGTAATATCCGTGGTGCTGGACAGATCCAAACCGCCGTAGCAGACCCGGCCTTCCAAATCGTCCTCCGAGGTAGCGAAGGCGCAGCGATCCCATTTCTCCATGGGCATCCAGCGCACCGCCTGTTTGACCCACTGATTCAGCCGGAGCTGGCGGAAGCTGTTTTCCTCGGCGGGGTTCTGCTTGGCGGATTCACAGGCCGCTTTGACCTTGTCAATGCCCACCGTGATACCGAGAGAGGGATTGGCCTTCTTCCACACTTTGGGGTCTGTCCAGTCATCTTCCTCATCGGCGCCGTAGATGACCGGGTAGAAGGTAGGGTCAATCTTCCGGCCTTCCAAGATGTCCTTGGCTTTCTGGTGTGTCTCGTAGCAGATCGAGCGGGTATCCGTCCCCGCTGTAGTGATCAGGAAGTAGAGGGGCTGCATCCGGGCATCCCCGGAGCCCTTCGTCATAACGTCAAAAAGCTTCCGGTTTGGCTGGGTATGCAGCTCGTCAAAAACCACGCCATGGATGTTAAAGCCGTGCTTTGAGTAGGCCTCCGCCGAGAGCACTTGGTAGAAGCTGTTGGTGGGATGGTAGACAATGCGCTTCTGGGAAGCGAGGATTTTGACCCGCTTAGAGAGAGCCGGACACATCTTTACCATATCCGCCGCCACCTCGAAAACGATGGACGCCTGCTGGCGGTCGGCAGCGCAGCCATATACCTCGGCGCGCTCCTCACCGTCCCCGCAGGTGAGCAGAAGCGCCACCGCAGCGGCCAGCTCCGATTTGCCCATTTTCTTGGGGATTTCGATGTAGGCGGTGTTGAACTGCCGATAGCCGTTCTCTTTGACCACGCCGAACAGGTCGCGGATGATACGCTCCTGCCAGTCAATCAACTCGAAGGGCTTTCCCGCCCAGGTGCCTTTTGTGTGGCAGAGACATTGGATGAAGCTGATGGCATAGTCCGCCAGGACCTTATCATAGTGGGACCCCTTGGCCATGAAGGGCGTTGGGATGTACTTCTTGAGCTTTCTGATGTCTGTCACCTCCGTAAAATGAGCATAAAAAAACAGCCCTGCGCGGCTGCAACGAGGAACAGAGCCTTCCGGCTCCATCCCTTTGGGTGTTATGTTGTGGTTGCTTTAGTTTGCCCTAGTCATCGCCCAGGCAATGGCGTGCCCGTTATCGGTGAAGGTATCATCCGAAATGCCGACCAGTTTGATGTCGCCTTCGCAGGTGTGATCCCCGGTGGTGAACCGATAAACGGCGCCGTAGTAGCTGCGCCCGTTGGGATTGTAGAAGTACCCGGCGGCGAGGATGCGGTCGCCAAAGGTAAGGATGGTACCCAGGTTGTTCATCAGCTTCATTTCCAGGTTTTCCGGGGTGGTGACTTCGGGCAGGCGGTAGGCTGCGGCCTTCTGAGCGGTAGTTTTCTTCATGTTCGTGTCCTCCAATTCGGTGCGTTTTCCCTTTTGGTGTGTACATATTCGCTCTAAAAGCGAATAATAGCAAGTCAATTCGAAGGAATATATTACACAAACATGGCGCTTGGATATTGTGTGTTTTACAGCTTCATTCCGACCGCTGGTAGCGGTGGATGGTCTGGATAATGGCGTCCTGCTCATCTGGCGAAACACCAATGCTGTCCAGAGCTTCCCGCGTTCCACAGTCCGGGCAGATAAGGGTCTCGTTGTCCAGCCGGGAAAGCGCCGGCGGCTCGTGGTAGACCTTGCCGCAGCGGGGGCAGATTATCAGGCGGGTGACGTTATCTTCTTTCATGGGGCTTCATCCTTTCTCTGCTGTAGCGGCAGGCTTCCAGGAGCTTGTCAACGGGAAACCCGAAGAATCGGTACCCCTGTCCGCAGATGCTCATGTAACTGCTGGTGGGAATGCCGTAGGGCCGCTCCTCGCGCATGATGTACACGAAAGCTCTCCAGCGCCGGAGCTTGCCGGTGCGGATGCCTTTGACATCGAGCGTCATCTCGGTTTTGTAGTAGAAGCTGGGGAATCCTTCATAGCGATCCAGTGCCAATTCATCCTGACCGGTGACCTCCCATACCGCAACCGGAACCGTGCATCCCGCTTCCGGTTCAATTGTAAGGTAGGAGCCGGTCTTGCTTCCCTTGAACAGGAGCCGGTAGTCCTGCAGCTCCGAAGTGCCGATGATTCTCGCCCCTGGGCAGCGCCAGCGCATCTGCTGGACATTGAGATTGCTTCCGTAGGCAATGTAGTAGCGTTTCATTCTGTGAACCTTCCTTTCCGGGGCGCATACCCCTTCTACCACCGAAAGCCCGCATCAGCGGGTTCGGGGGCCTCTGGGCGGCGTCCTTCAAGCGGCTGCTCTGCCGTTGCGGAAGGCCGCGTCACCGGAAAGGCGGCGGGTCAGGATGTCTCGTGCGGTTTCAAACTCCTCGCCAATGAAACCCAGGCGGAGGAGCCAGGTACGCATGGCGTATTTGGGGTTCTCGTTCTGCTGGGGCTTGGGGCTGGCGGTGCGCACCGTCTTGGACATTTGGCTGAGCGCCAGACAAAGCTGAATGTAACTCTTCAGCTGGCCGGCGTGAAGGCCGTTGCGCTTACCGTTGGCGGGGGCATCGAATTGGAAAAGCCGGAACTCGACCGTGCCTTTGGTGAATGTGGCGTGGAGGTTGAGCATATGGTAGCGGCTGTCGTTATAATGGTGGCTTCTGCCGTAGTTCGCACCCTGACTCCCGTACCAAATGTCGGCAAGGTCTGCCATGGTGGTGGGCTTCCTGCGGTTGAGCTGTTCCAGGAAGCGGGGGTCAACCGTGCGGCAGTACCGGCTCATGCGGTAATGGTCGAGGTTGAGGGCTTCGGCCAGCAGGCTCTCGTGGCTGGCCATAATGTTGGCCAGGTTGCGCAGGGTCTGCGGTGTGTGACCCTTGGCACCGATGTGGATGTGTACTCCGCAACCCCTGGTGGAGTCGCTCTTGGCGCCCGCCCTGCGAAGTCGGCGAATCAGCTCCTGTAGGGTTTCCATGTCGGCGTAGGTCAGGATCGGGGTGACCAGCTCACATTTTTCGCTGTCCGGGCCGGAAATGGAAACGTCCTTCTGGAATTTCCACTCGCGTCCCTGGCTGTCCCATGCGCTCCAGGTACTGTACCCGTTGCGGTGGGCGGTGTTCTCATAGCGCCCGGTGCCAAAGAACTCGGCGGCGATCTTTGCCGCCCGGCTGCGGTCGATGCTGTTCATCTCGACCTCGACCCCAATGGTCTGCTTCTTCATTTCTTCGATCTGGGTTTTTGTTTTCTCGTTCATGGTTCTACCTCCTGGCTGGTGTTGTTTTCTCTTTCGGTAGTGTCATATTACCTCTGAAGGTACACTATATCCAGGAATATCTGAGCCATAAACTACACGATATTGTGGTCTAAAAACTGTGCATCTTACAGCGCCTTATCCCTTAACCTTGCGGCAGATATCCTCGCCAAAGGCTACGTTCAGGCCGCTGCCGTTATCCCAAGCTACCAGGATGCTCCCCACATCGTCCACGCCCAGCACCGTGCCTTTCGTCCCAACCGGAGGGGCTTGGGGGTCATCCATGTGGACGAGTTCCACACGTGCGCCCTTGGGATAGCGCGAGCGGAGGAGCGTCAGCGTTTCTTTACTCGGAAGCCGCATCGTCTGCCACCTCCTTCTGGGGTACCGTCTTGAAAGCGGAGCTGCCGGTCAGGTTCCGAAGGAGGATCTTGCGCTCCTGCTTGTACTCTGGTCCAATGAAACCCAATCGTAGTAGGAAACAGCGGAAGGCATACTTATCATTGCCTGTGTCCCGCTCTTTGGCGGTGATGCGCTTCTGGTTCCTGGCCATCTCGCACAGGGCGCAGATGAAGTGGTCGTAGGCCTTGACCTCCTCCGGCGCGGGCGTCCCGGCAAACCAGGGAAAGGAGACCTTCGTCTCGCCGACTTCGATGGGCAGTTCCTCCACCCCCAGAGCTTTGCGGATCAAGCTGCCCTTCGCCGCCGTGATGCCCTTGAGGTTTTGCAGCGCCGTTTCGGAGAACAGGCTGGCGGGCATGGAGATGCACAGCCCGTCCACCTCGGCGGGAGACGGTTCTGCATTCTCGGATGTCTCGACCGCTTGCGGCTCGGCGGTGAAACCCTGGCTGTCCAGCGTTTCGATGAGGTTTTCGATCTCCTCGCTGTCGGCACAGTCATCAAAGGTGACGCCGCCGTTGCGGTCAATGGTGAAGTAGTCCACCTGGTAGGCGAAGCTGGGTGCGCCCAGGTATTTGGCAGGGGCGCCGGTGATTTCGCTGATAGCGGTCACCAGCCGTTTGCGGTCGGCGCCGGTCAGGTTGTATCGCAGGGTCATTTCTCGTTCCTCCTTGATTTTTGGTAGTCACATATTCGCTCTGCGGCCCCCAAATATCAAGTCAAATAGAGACCTGGGATTGTAGAATTATGTGGGAGATAATTGTGTACTGAACACAATGCCGGAGAGGACAAACCAGACGCAGGGCAGTGCCACACCGTTGCCCCACATCTTGTACTCCGCCGCATCGGAGTATGGGGTTTTCAGCCACTTGGCGATCTGCCGCTCCGTCTTGGGCTTCACGGAGGGATTCACGGCTCTGCGGTGTGTCTCCCAGACCTCCGTCCAGAATGCGATGTCGTCCACGGTCGGCTCCGGGGTTTCCAGGCCGGCGCACCACCAGTCCGGGAAGCCTTGCAGCCGGGCGCACTCAGTGGGTGTCAGCCGCCGCACGGTGTAGCCGCTGTTCACAGCGGTGGGGTCTTTGTAATCCCTTGAGAGCAACGCCGGCGCCTTTTCCTCCTCGACCTGGACATAGCTATTCATGGTCATGGCGTAGGACTTCTCCTGTGTGACCACGGCAATCCCACCTTGATTGCAGCCGGGGTTTCCACCTCCGGTGTCCAGGGTGCGGGATGTCCGGGCTTTGTAGATGCCGGCGTGGGGATTGCTGGAGAGCATGGCCTTGGACTGGTCGGAGGAGATGCCAAAGGCCACAGGCTCGAAAAGGGTCTGGTCGTTGTTGCAGCCCAGTGTAGCGGACTTGTCCTTCTGGATGAGCGTTCCCTTCCCGCCGCCCTCGCAGCCGGAGCAGATCTTCAGCACCAGAGGCACATTCATCCCGCCTGTCCCCATGCGGGAGGTCAGCGTCTGGACGGTACCGTCATCGGCGATTTTGATGCGGCTGTCGATGGGGTGGCTCTCCAGCGCAATAGCGGCGGGAACCACGCCGGCCCGAAGCGTAGGGGCGCGCTCCGGCTCAAAACCGATACCCCGGCTGTCCGCTGAATGTTCGGTGCAGAAGCCGGCGGCATCCAGTACACAGGGTGGATGCCCATGGTGTTCTGCCCGGAGGGTGGCGGTAACTTCACTGGACACATCCATGCAGCTCCCGCCCTGGTCGTTCAGGCAGATGCCTGCCGCTCCAAAGCCAGCCGCAGGATCTCTGGCAGCTCTTTGCCACGCACGGAAGCCCTCCGCAGAATACCCTGACAGGCCTTCGGACTCAAATAATACTTGTCCGGCACCCCAGCCTGCAAAATCTGCGACAAGGAAGATGCGGCGTCTTCGCTGGGGGACTCCCCAGTGTTGCGCGTCAAGAGTGCGGTACGCAACGCTCCACTGCTCTCCCATGTACAGGTCGGCGTAGGGCCAGAGGTTTTTCTCAGGCATAGGCACCTGGGCGCCCGGTTCCTTGATCCCGATGACCGCTTCGAGGACGGCCTTGAAGTCCTCTCCGTGGTTGGAGCTGAACGCGCCGGGGACGTTCTCCCATACGATGTATCTTGGATATTTGCCATGGGTGGCATCCCTCATTTCCTGAATAATGCGGATGGCCTGGTAGAAAAGGACGGACTGTTTTCCATCCAGACCGGCCCTCCGCCCGGCGATGCTCATGTCGGTGCAGGGGGAGCCGAAGGTGATGATGTCCACCGGCTCGATCTTCCCGCCATCCATCTGGGAGATGTCGCCGTAGTGCTTCATAAAGGGAAGCCGCTTGGCGGTCACCCGGATGGGGAACGGCTCAATCTCCGAAGCCCACACCGGGGTGATCCCGCAGAGCAGACCGCCCAAAGGAAAACCCCCGGAGCCATCGAAGAGGCTGCCGAGGGTCAAAGTCGTATTCGATTCCATGGGCACCTCCTCAGAACAGTGGGATATCTTCCGCATCGTCCCCGGCCACCTCTTCATAGCGGTAGGTCAGGCCGTTCCGCTGGAGGGATACACCGTCCGCTTTGCCCACCTGCTCGATGTACCGCTTCACAATGACATCGCAGAACTTTTCGTCCAGTTCGATGGTGCGGCAGACGCGGTCGGTTTGCTCACAGGCGATGAGGGTGCTGCCGGAACCGCCGAAGGGGTCCAGCACGATGGCGTTGCTCATGGAGGAGTTCAGAATAGGATAGGCCAGGAGTGGGATAGGCTTCATGGTGGGGTGATCCTTGTTCTTCTTAGGCTTGTCGAACTCCCAGATGGTGGACTCCTTCCGCCCGGTATACCACTGGTGTCTGCCTTTCTTCTTCCAGCCGAAGAGAATCGGCTCATGCTGCCACTGGTAGGGAGAGCGGCCCAGCACCAGGGACTGCTTCTTCCAGATGCACGTCCCGGAGAGGTAGAAGCCGGCGTCTGAGAACGCCTTTCGGAAGTTCAGTCCCTCGGTGTCCGCGTGGAACACATAAATGGAGGCATCGTCCGCCATGGCTTCCTCGGTATTCTGAAACGCCGCCAGCAGGAAGTCATAGAAGGCGGCGTTCTCCATGTTGTCGTTCTTGATCTTCCCGGCGCCGCCCTCATAGTTGACATTGTAGGGCGGGTCGGTGATGACCAGGTTGGCCTTCAGACCGTCCATCAGCAGAGAGAAGGTTTCCGGCTTGGTGCTGTCCCCGCAGACAAGCCGGTGCCGCCCCAGCGTCCACACATCCCCGGCCTTGGTGATAGTAGGCTTCTGCAGCTCGGCGTCCACATCGAACTCATCATCCTTGACCCCATCTTTCAGGCTGCCTTTGAAGAGGTCATCGATCTCGGCGGGGTCAAAGCCGGTGAGGGACACATCAAAGTCGGCGCCCTGCAGGTCGGAGATGAGAAGCATCAGCTTGTCCTTGTCCCAATCGCCGGAGATTTTGTTGAGGGCGATGTTGAGGGCTTTTTCCCGCTCCTCATCCATCTCCACCACCACGCACTCCACCTCGGTGACGCCCATGTCCATAAGCACCTTCAGCCGCTGGTGACCGCCCACCACCCGACCGGTGGCCTTGTTCCAGATCACCGGCTCCACATAGCCGAACTGCTCCATGGAGCGTTTCAGCTTATCGTACTCCGGGTCGCCGGGCTTTAAGTCCTTGCGGGGATTGTAGTCGGCGGGGATAAGGTCGGCGGTGTGTTTGCGCTCAATCAGCATACTTTTCCACCGCCTTTCTCAGCTCCTCGGTCTTGTCGAGGTTCTCCCAGTTGAACTTGTAGCCGTTGAAGTGGCCGTAGGCGGCGGTGTCAGCATAGATGGGAGCGCGAAGATGCAGCAGGGACATGATGGCAGCGGGCCGCAGGTCGAACACATCCAGCACCGCCAGCCGAATCACATCCTCGTCCACCCTGGCGGTGCCGAAGGTGTCGATCTCCACAGCGGTGGGTTCCGCCTTACCGATAGCGTAGGAGATGGACACCTGGCATTCCTCCGCCAGCCACGCGCCCACCACGTTCCGGGCGATGGCTCTGGCCATGTAAGCGGCGCTGCGGTCCACCTTAGTGGGGTCCTTCCCGGAGAAGGCTCCGCCGCCATGGGCGGCAAGACCGCCATAGGTATCCACCATCAGCTTCCTGCCGGTCAGCCCGGTATCGGCGGCGGGACCGCCCTCCACAAATCTGCCAGAGGGGTTGATGAGAATCTCCACATCCTTGGGGAAACCGAAACGGTCCAGAATGGGATACAGCACCTCGGAGATAATCTCCCGGCGAAGCTCCTCCAAATCCTTGTCCGCATCGTGCTGGACAGACACCACAATGTTCTTCACACCCACAGGCTTCCCGTCCTCATACACCACGGTCACCTGGGCTTTGCCATCGGGACCGATGCCACGAATGGTTCCATCCTGCATTGCTTCGTCCAGCCCTTTGCAGACTTCATTCGCGAAGACCACCGGGACGGGCAGACGGGTCCAGGTCTCCTTGGTGGCGTAACCGTACACGGTGCCCTGGTCGCCGGCGCCGGTGGTGGCGAACACATCACCACTCCCGCTATCTCGCACTTCCAGCGCGGAATCCACGCCGCCGGCGATGTCGGAACTCTGCCGGTGGACATAGACGAACACAATGAATTTCATGGGGTTGTAGCCCACCTTACGGAGGACTTCCCGAACCACCGAGCGGATGTTGATTTTTGCCGCGCAGGTGATCTCCCCGCAGACAAAGATTTTCCCCTTGGTGGCCATAACCTCGCAGGCGCAGCGGGAATAGCGGTCGTGCCGCAGACACTCGTCCAGAATGCTGTCGGCGATCAGGTCGCACAGCTTATCCGGGTGACCGCGCCGGACGCTTTCAGCTGTTTTATATTTGGTCATACTCATTTTCCTTTCCGAGCGGACAGCAGCCGCTCCATCACATCGTCCTGGGGCGTGGCCCCGCCGTACTCGCTGGAACAGTTCTCCTTGACGATCTGGTAGATCTCCATCCACAGGCGGTTGGTCTGGGACATGAAGTTCTGACTCATCGCCACATAGGGGCTTTGAATGGCGTTCCCCGTGGTGGGGTGCTTGGCGAGGAAGCCGTACTCGGTGATGGCCTCCTCGCACTGTATCCAGCGGGCCACGCTCATGGCGTATCGCTCTAAAAGCTGCGGGGAAACGAGAGCGGCGCAGCCCCGCTCCGCCAGCCAGGTCCAGGTCTTTTCATAGATCTCGGCGGCGACCAGTGTCTTGCCATCCTTCTGGGTGGCGGACAGCATGGCTGACGGTTTCGGCATGGGCTGACCTTCTAAATCGGCTGTGTCCTGAAAGTCGATGACAGTCAGCTTCCTTCTGCCGGGATTGCCCTCGGCAATTTTGTCTGCGAGGGGCTTCTTCTTTGCGCCGGCACCAGCACGGGCGCCGCCGCGGTTGGTACCGTCTTTGGCCACAGGCTACCTCCTTTCTCGGCCTGGGGTATATACCCCCTTTGAAACCGCGATTTTGTGCGCGAGACCCCCGGCCCGTTGCACGGCCCACAGGCTGTAGAGATTTTTATCCCCCTACCGGGTCAGTGCTTGTGCCAGCGGTCCCCGCACTGGGCGTGGATTCTGGCGTGGCAGGATTTACAGAGGGCAACGAGGTTGTCCCGTGCGTGTGTGCCGCCCTCAGAGAGAGGTACCTTGTGATGCACCTCTTCGGCGGGGGTCAGCCTGCCATCCCGCTGGCACAGCTCACACAGCGGATGCTCCTGGATGTACCGGTCGCGGATGCGCTTCCAGGCGCGGCCATACCTGCGGCGTACAGCCGGGTCACGGTCGTACTTCTCATAGCGTTTGGCTTCCGCTTTAGCGTGCTCCTCGCAGAACCTGCCGTCCGTCAGCTTGGGACAGCCGGGGTACGAACAGGGGCGCTTGGGCTTTGTAGGCACCGTTCCACCTCCTTCCGGGCATAAGAAAAGCCACCGCAGGGGGTGGCCCCACGATGGCTTCGCTTGATTCTCTTGGCAATTTTAATGATACACTACGGAGCTACTCTCATTCAATACATCGAACTATCATGTTTCCTGGGGGACGGGAAATTCCCGCAGCGCCCAATCGTGGAGACGGTAGATGTGCTGGATGGAATAGCCCATGTCCACGGCGATCTTCTCCCAGGGCATGAAGCACAGATACCGCTTCTCCAACAGGAGCTGATACTCGTCGTTGGGGATGGATTTCACCCGGCGGGTGATCTCCCGCTTCAAGTCCACCAACTCATCGATGTCGTGGTTGATTTCATTCTGCAGGTCGATGATTTTGACCACCGCTTCCGCCATGCGGGACTCGGACCGGTTGGGATTGTGGGGCATCCCCGTCAGGGTGGCAGTTGCGTGGGTCGCTAAATCGTTCAGAGTCGAAACCTGCTGGATTTTGGCGTTGATCCGGGCATCCAGCAGCCGGGCTTGGGATAAATATTCTTTCGCTGTCATTTTCGCACCTCCAGATCCGCTTTGACTGCGTTGATCAGAGCCGACTGCGCCCGTTCCTTCTTTTGAAGGGCGGACATGATCCGCTCGTCAATGGTGTTCTTCGTGATAATGTGGTGGATGACCACAGTTGTGTCTTTCTGCCCCTGCCGCCAGAGCCGGGCGTTGGTCTGCTGGTAAAGCTCCAGCGACCAGGTCAGTCCGAACCAGACGAGGGTGGAACCGCCGGACTGCAGGTTCAGCCCATGGCCGGCGGACGCCGGGTGGATGACCGCCACCGGGATCTTGCCCTGGTTCCAATCGGCGATGTCCCGGCTGGTCTTGATCTCCCGGACGATGAACCGCTCCCGGATACGCTCCAGATCGTGTTTAAACCAGTAGGCCACCAGGACGGGCTTGCCGTTGGCGGCTTCGATGAGGTCCTCCAGAGCGTCCAGCTTGCGGTCGTGCAGACGGAGCACCCGTTTGTCCTCCCCGTACACCGCGCCATTGGCCATCTGGGAGAGCTTGTTCGCCAGAGCCGCCGCGTTCCCGGCGTCCACCTCTTCACCGTTCAGGGAGAGCACCAGCTCCGCCCTCATGGTGTCATAGGCTTGCCGTTCCTTTTCGGAGAGGTCGACCTTGACCTCGTTGACCACGCATTCCGGCATATCCAGATAGTCGCCGGCCCGCATGGAGATAGTGATGTCGGAGATCTTCTCATAGATGGCGTCCTCGGCTCCCGGCAGGGGCTTGTAGGAGAACACCACCTGGGCATTGCGCTTGTCCGGCTGAAAGTAGGCGCTGCGGTACCGGGTGATGAACCGACCCAGGCGTCTGCCCATGTCCAGCACCCGGAACTCCGCCCATAAATCCATGAGTCCGTTTGAGGAGGGCGTGCCGGTCAGGCCCACGATGCGTTTGACGCCGGGCCGCACCTTCAGCAGAGCGCGGAACCGCTTGGCCTGGTAGCTTTTGAAAGAGGACAGCTCATCGATGACCACCATGTCGTAGTCGAAAGGTAGCCCGCTGTCCTCCACCAGCCACTGGACGTTCTCCCGGTTGATGATGTACACGCTGGCCCTCTGCAGGAGCGCCGCCTTGCGCTGGGCTTCGCTGCCGACCGCAACCGAGTAGGTAAGCCCTCGCAGGTGATCCCACTTCTCGATCTCACCGGGCCATGTGTCCGCAGCCACGCGGAGCGGGGCGATGACCAGCACCTTGCGGACCAGGAAGCTGTCCAGGCACAGGTCGAAGATGGCGGTCAGGGTGATGACACTTTTGCCGAGACCCATGTCGAGGAAGACCGCCGAAACGGGATGCTCCAGGATGAAGTCCGTGGCGTAGGTCTGGTATTTATGAGGACTGTATTTCATCCAGTATCCCTCCAATCTGCTCTGGGCTGTCGATGCGATGCACCGGAAAGCCCAGGGCTTCCAACTGCTGTTTCCGCCTTATCTGCAAAGGCCGGAGCGCCTTGCCGGGCGCTTTCAGCTCAATGAAGGCGATTTTCCCCTTGGGGAGGAGCACCAGGCGGTCTGGCACTCCATCAAACCCAGGGCTTATAAACTTGGGTGCGAGACCGCCCATGATTCGGACGGCCTTCACCAGCTTGGCTTCAATGGCTTTCTCCCGCATATCGGCCTCCTGTGTTCCGGGAACCGAAAAATCCCCTTATGCGCGTATATGCGTGTTTCGCGTGCTGATGACCTCTATTTCTTACATCTTTCGATATATAAGAAATGTTGGGAACACAGGAACAAGGAAGCCGGTTTTCCTTGCCGCTTATGGGGCTTCCACCGTTCCCATGGGGTGTTCCGGCGGGGGTTCCAAAGTGCGGAGCTGCCCCTGGGAACTTGTTCCCGGATTTTGTGCCTGAGCATATCTTCATTGGGAACACCCCTTCGGAACAAAGACGTACTGCGGCCCATAGAGGGGGATGCGCACCTTGCTCTCCTCCCGTTTCCAGCCCAGCCGCGCCAGGATGCCCGTCAGCTCATTGCTGTCGGTGCGGCGCAGGTTGGCCCGTTCCTTGCCGAAGCACTCGCACCAGATCTCCATATTGGACACGTTGGTGCGCTTCACCGTCCCCTTCTCCTGCAGACCGCCGAAGTCGGAGCCGGTGAGGAAGTTGCGGCGTTCAAAGAGGTCCATCTCCGCCCAGCGTTCCGGCAGCAGGGTGTCCAGATACTCCCGCACCAGCCCTTCGCGCTCATCGGACTCCATGGCTTCCCGCTGCTCGTCCTTGGCCAGCGCGTCCATTTCGGGAGAGAGGTAGAGCTTCTCACCCTGCCGCACATACACGAGGGCTTCCGCCCAGATCTGTAGGATCTCCTCGTGGGTCAGATTCCAGGACTGCTTCTTTCCGCTGCCGGGGGTCTTGACCGGCCAGAAGCGGCGGTTGCCGGTGGTGTCGCGCAGATAGCCGGACTCGGCGTTGGTGGTGCCAAAGAACACGCACTGGCGCAGATGGGGCGTGGCCCGTTTGCCGAACGCAGCTCGGTAGATGTCGTTCTGCCGGGAGAGAAAGGAACGC
This sequence comes from Pseudoflavonifractor sp. HNCC25GI2, assembly GCF_058136395.1. NCBI lineage: Bacteria > Bacillati > Bacillota > Clostridia > Eubacteriales > Oscillospiraceae > Pseudoflavonifractor > Pseudoflavonifractor sp. HNCC25GI2. Next base: position 52,677 of record NZ_JBYUOW010000002.1, on the reverse strand, counting down.
AGGGTCTCCACCTCGGCCTTCTTCAGCCCGGCCAGCTCGCCGATCTCCAAGATCCAGTACCCCTGGAGCTTCTCGGCGGCGGTCTTGTCCTTGGTGTCACCCAGGTTCAAACTGTCCGAAAACCACTCTCCGGCCAGCTTTGCGATGAGGGTGCTCTTACCCACACCCTGGGGGCCGTTGAGCACCAGCATGGAGTCGAACTTGCAGCCCGGACGCAGTACCCGGCTGATGGCGGCGCAGAGGGTCTTCCGGGTCACCGCCCGAACGTATGCGGTGTCGGCGGCGCCCAGATAGTCCACCAGCAAGGTGTCCACGCGGGGGACCTTATCCCATTCCGGCAGGCTCTCGATGAACTCCCGGATGGGATGATAGGCCCGGTCATCCGCCACCTTGGTCACGGCAATATCGTAGTTCCGAGCGGAGAAGGTGCCGTAGTGGGCGTCCACATAACTGATGAGCTGGGCGTCATCGGCGTCCCGCCAGAACTTGGATGGGTGCTTCCAGGGTACCTCGCCCTTGATCTCCATCCCGTCCAGGAGCTGGTTGAACACCACGCCCTTGAGGTTGGGGTCGTTCTCCAGAATGAGGGTCAGGTTGTGCAGGGTGTTCTTCACATGGCCGGACTTGTCCAGTTCCAGGCCGTTTTGCCAGTCCTCATCGGAAAACTCGGCGCTGGCCTGGGCGATGCGCTCTTCGGCGAAGACTGCTTTGACCTTATCATCTCCCAGGACGAGGTCGCTCATGGCTTTGAAGGAGGGCAGCTTGCCCGGCGGGGTGTCCAGCCCTGCGTTCTCGTCCAGCTCCCGGAATTTGTGGAGCCGCACCAGGTCGAAGGCGTTTAACAGCTTGCCGCAGACCGGGTCGGTGGCGTGATGGCTGTAGGCGAACTTCCCATCGTACACCACTACGCCGGCGGCGGAGTCCGCGGGGATGTAGTCGTAGCGCCCGTTCATGGCGGACGGTTCGTAGACATCGGAGAGGAAGGCTTCGATGGCTTCCTCAATGGTGTAGGCGCGGCAGAAAGCGCCTACGATGCCGGGCTTTTTCAGAGGGTCGGCCTGCTGAGTGATGTTCCGGCGCACCGCTTCGGACTGGCGGGAGGAAACCGGCCAGGTGGAAGCGTCATGCCAATCGGCGTACTTGGCGAGATAGGCGTCCGGGTCCAGCAACGGGCCTTCCTTGGTTTTGTAGAAGAACTCGCCGTTTGCGGAGGTGGAGGGCCAGTACATCAGGCGGCAGGCTTCATAGGTGGTATCGTCAAACAGGTCAATGCCGATCTCCTTGGCCACCATCCGGGCCACCGCCGGGTACTCCTCCTCGGTGATGTCGCGGGCAAGGGGGATGATCATCCGCAGCCGAGGATGCTCCGGCGTGTGTTTATGGGTGGAGTAGACGCAGCACTGAAAGTCGTGGAGCAGGTCGATCTCGTCCCAGACCCCAGGCTTGCCGTAGTCCATGTCCAGGGTGAGCATGGAGCGGCAGAGCACCATGCCGTTCTTGCGCCGGCCCTCCCGGAGCTGACCGCCCACGAAGCCGCCCACGTCCTTGATGTTGTCCTGGGCGCCCTTCTTCAGCTTGCGGTACTCCTCCACGGTCTCCGTGGTGCGGATGGTGGAGCCGACCCTGGCGCACAGGTCTTCCCAGGAGATGTCCCGGTTCTTCCATTTCTTGTCCATGCGGCTGTTGCCGACAGCGATTTTCATATGGCCACCTCCTGGCAGTTCTCCGTGAAATAGCGGATTGGCTGGCCCTTCCGCCTGGCCTTCTCGATCTCGATGCTCATGCCCTTGGAGATGGTGTCCCCAAACACCCACAGCTCGGCGCATTTGGTGAGCAGGACGATGTCCATGAACAGGGCCAGATCCCGCTCCCTGGGGTTGGCGTCATCCATGAACCGGGGAAAGTACAGATGAGGCGCAATGGGGATATACCCGGCGTCCACGGCGAAGCGGCAGTAGCGCGCCGCCTTTTCCTGGTTGCCCTCCAGATCCCCGGAGAGCGGTGAGCAGATATACACGACCGGACGGAAGGAGCGGAGCTTGCGCGCCTCGTTCTCGATCCGGGTCAGGGCTTCATAGGCCGTAGGGTCGTAGTAGCCCTCACAGTTGAATTTGTTGATTCCCATAAGGGTCACCTCAGTCTTTCTGATAAAAGTCGCAGACATAACCGTCTGCCCGGAGCAGCAGTCCCTCCGCCCAGGAGGGGGTCTGGCCCATGATGGCGCAGATGTCATCCAGGGATGTGTCCGCCGGGGCTTCGATGACCGCTTCGTCATGGACGTGCATGACGATTGGGTACCCCGCCGCTTCCAGCCGGCGCATGGCTTCCACCAGGATGTCGCGGGCGGTGGCCTGGACGATGTTCTCCACGAATTTGGGACCGTAACTCTCCAGCCGCAGCCACTTTTTCTGTTCGCCCACACCCTCGTAGGTGACGGACTCGCTGCCATAGCGGTTGACGCCCATCTTGGGCTTCACATACACCAGCTTTCTGCCGGAGGGGAGCACGATGAACATCATGCCGCTTTGGTAGAAGAAGCGGATGCCGTGCGTCTCGGCGGGGACTCTGTCCCGGACGCAGGCGGCGGCGGCACGGTCTACATCCCACCAGAACTTCACGATGCGGGGGTTGGACTGCCGCCATGCGTCCACCAGGGGCTTCAGCTCCTCCTCGGTCAGGCCGTAGTTCAGCGCACCCATGGCTTTCAGCGCCCCCACCGAGCCGCCGTAGCCCAGGGCCAGCTCTGCGATCTTGCCCTTCTGCCGGAGATGGCCGTTGACCCCATGTTTGACCACGGGGACATGGAACATCTGGCTGGCCGAAGCGCAGTAGATGTCACCGCCCTGGGCGAACACCTCCTGCCGCCACTGCTCCCCAGCGATCCAGGCGATGACCCGCGCTTCGATGGCCGAAAAGTCCGCCACGAAGAAGCGGCATCCCGGCTTGGGGATAAAGGCGGTGCGGATTAGTTCGGAAAGCACCAGCGGGACGGAGTCGTAGAGCAGCTCCACGGCGTCAAAGCTCCCATCCCGCACCAGTGTCCTGGCCTGTTTCAGATCAGGCAGATGGTTCTGAGGAAGGTTCTGCACCTGGATGAGCCGCCCGGCAAATCTGCCGGTCCGATTGGCTCCGTAAAACTGGATCAGCCCACGGGCGCGGTCATCCGGACAGACCACTGACTCCATGGCGGTGTATTTCTTGACGCTGCTCTTGGCCAGCTCCTGCCGCAGGGACAGGGCCAGCTCCACCTCGCCCTCCGCATGGGACAGAAGTTCCAGTACGGATGCTTTGGAGAGGGACTCGGCTTCCACGCCCTTTTCCGCCAGCCACGCTTTGAGCTGGGCGGGGCTGTTGGGGTTCTCCAGCCCGGTGACCGAGCGGGCCTGTTCCAGATGGGTGCGCTTGAACCGCTCGTCACAGCGGATGGCCTGGACCACCAGGGTACGGTCCAGCAGAATGCCCCGGTCGTTGATGCGCTGGTCGAGATGGTAGTTCTCCCACTCCTCCTGGGAGACTGGGAAACGGGATAACTTCTGTTGGATGGACATCTCTGTCTCCACATCCCGGAGGTTGTAGGCTTTGAAGGCGGCCCACTTCTCCGGCGCATCTGTAGGAAGGCGGCGGAAGGCGGAGCCATCCCTGGCCTTTGCCGGCGTGCAGAAATAGCGCACCAGGTCTTTGCCCTCCTTGAGCTTCTGCTTCTCCAGACCCAGCACGGCGCCGGCCCCCTCCAGAGAGAGGGGCAGACCCAGGGTCGCAGACCACACCATGGTGCAGTACCAGGAGTCAGGAGCCAGGTATTGTCCGACAGGGTATCCCAGGTACCGGGAGAGACAGACCCGCTCGAACTGGGCATTGAAGGCCCACTTGGACACCGCAGGGTCTGTCAGCGCCGCCAGCACATCGGCGGGGATGCATTCGCCGGCGGTGAGATCCACCACCCGGACAGGGCCGCTGTCCACGGAATAGCCGAACAGCAGCACTTCAAACTCCGGTGCCTGGGAGTAGCGGTACACGCCGCACTTGGCCAGCGGCTCCGGGGAAAAGGTTTCAATGTCGATAGATAAGGTTTTCATAAGGTCTCCTTTCCTGCGGCATAAGGGCGGCAGAGGTTGCCCTCCACCACCCTTGCCGAATTGTTGTTAGGAAAGGAAATCGTCATCGAAATCGGTGGCGAAGTCATCCGCGGCGGAAGAACGACCGCCCAGAGGTTCACCGTCCCGCACCTTCTGGATATTGCCCAGACCGCAGGCGATGCCGCGATTGCCGTTGGAGTTGAAGGCGTAGAAGTTGACGGACACACGGGCGTAGCAGCCGGAGTAGACCTCGGCGCGGTCCAGGATGGGCTGCACGGAGCGGTCCACGATCTGGGGCGCGGTGGTGCTGTTGGCGTTGACGAAGTAGGCGCCTTTATAGGCTTCATCGTCCCGTTCCAGATCACCATCCCGCAGGGGGAGCTTCAACGCAGCCTTGTTGGGGATCTTACCGCCGAACTTGGCGGCTCCGTCCTTGATGGCGGCGTCCACGGCGGCGTTGATGGCATCGATGGTCTTGGTGTCGGTCTTGGGGACGATGAGGGAAACGCTGTACTTGGGGTTGCTTCCGTTGATGGAAGCCGGCTCCCAGACGTTGGCGTAGGACAGGCGGACAACACCGGTGACCACCTTGGTCGGGTTCTTGTGATTGATAGACATATCGTTATACCTCCGTAATTTCAGTAAATTCTTGGGCGGCATCCATCGTGGTGATGGCCGGACGCCGGTCGGATACCGGAACCAGGGTCGGCTTGCCCTTGGGCTTTTCGACCAGGCTGCCGAGGATCTCAGCAAAGGCCTTTTTACCCATGAGCTTCTCCATCTCGGTGATGGGGATGAGGGTCTTCTTGAAGATGTCGTGGTACCCGGCGGCGTTGGCAGCGCGGATCACGGCTTCCTCGTCTGTGTATTTGCGGTTGGTGCGGCTCTCCACCAGTTTGAAGCCTTGCCACACCTTGCCGTGATGAACGGCAGCGTCCTGGGCGTAGGCTTCGATTTCGCCGGCCCACTTGGTCAGGCCGGGCAGACGGGAGAGTATGTCCTCGATCTCCGCATCGGTGAGGAGCGGCGGCATGGCGAACTCGTACTTGGCGAGCTGGAGCTTGGCTTCCGCTCTGGCGCGGCACTTCACCGCCGCTTTGCAGAAGGTACACCAGGGGCCAGGGACATAGTCCCCTTCACCCTTGTAGGCCATTTCCGCCTTGGGCTTGAGGGTTTGTTCCGCCCACTCCATGAGCTGCTCCACGGAGATTGTCCAGGTGGACACATTCTCCCGGCGGGGCTGGTAGATGCTCATGGCGACCTGGGCAATGTCGTAGAGGTGGTCGAACTGCCGGAGGGCGCCCAGGGCGTACAGCATCATCTGGGGATTCTCCTCCGCGTCCACCAGGACGCCCTGCCCATACTTGAAATCAATGATGTGCAGGAGCTTGTCCGCCACGATCAGGCAGTCGCCAGTGCCGAAGCCGTCCGGCACATAGCAGGAGAAGTCCAGCCGCTGCTCGATGAGGACGAGAGGGTCGGCGCAGAGCGCCTTTGTTTCCTCCAGCTGTTCCAGCACAAACTCCACATACCCATCGGTATAGGCGTCCATTTCATCGCAGTCATATGGGCTGACGGGCTTCCGGGAACGCAGCTTCAGCGCCTTTTTGAGCTTGTGCTCAGCCAGAGCGTGAGCAGCGGTGCCTTCGGCTGCGGCTTCCGTCTCCCGGTCGGCGAACTCCAGCTCCAGTCGTGCCGAAGGGTTACAGTGGAGCCATCGATGGGCGCCGCTGGCAGAGAGAACGGCGTGTTTGGAGGGCGGCATCAGAGCACCTCCGCATCCTTCAGCAGCGCCGGGTAGTGCTTGGGGTCTACCGCCGACAGCTTCGGAGCGCCGTACTTCTGCAGCAGCTCCCGAACCGCTTCGGTTTTCCCGTCATGGCTTTTTTCAGCCAGTACTGCCCGAACCTGCTCCAGCGTGACCACCGGCTCCTTTGGATGGGGCGGAGCGGCCTTCTGTACAGGCTCGGCTTCCGGGGCTTCTCCCTGGATCATGGCGTCCGCCAATGACTGGAGACTGTCAGCGAGGGAGCGCATATCCTCCACCACATCCAGGAGGAGCTTGATCTTACTCACAGGCCGCACCTCCCTCCGACAGCTCGGTGATGTCCAGGGATTCCACGGTGTTGCCGGGAATGAGGATCATCACACGCTCTTTGCGGCCCAGGAGCCGGGTGAGCATCTTCTCCCGCAGCGTCACACTGCGGCATCTGACCACCCCGCCGTTCTGCGGCTCCTTGGACACGCTGATCTTCAGCTTGTGCCTCATGGCGTTCATCCTTTCTGGAAGGCTGCTTTTCTTGCTCCTTCCGAAGTACAGCCAGGAGAAGGGCTGAATATGAGGGTCAGCCCAAAAGTTTTTTCAATTTTTTCTTCACAGTCTGCAAACGGTGGGAAATGGCGGACTGCGTCACGCCCATCCGGGCGGCGTAGTCGTTGACGCTTACGTTTTCAAAATAGATAGCCCGTACCATTTCCTGCTGGTCAGGGGAGAGCTGCCGGATGGCGGCATGAAGCCGCTCCTCATCGGTGGGGCCGGCAAAGAGGGCTTCCAGGCCGGAATCCTCTGCGGCGTAGTCCATACCTTCGTAGACCTTGCCCTCCAGCGAATAATGCCGGCGGGTCTCCTTGTGGTCGTTGTTGTACTCCTGGCGATCCAGGTCGACAATCACGGCACCGATTTCCTCAGAAACCTCGACCTCCGCGACTTCCCCAGTGACAAATTTGTAGGTAATCTTCATTTTGTGTCCTTTCCGTCCGGGTCAAAGGACGGTGGGACACAAAAGAGCCTGTGGCTGAAGACACCCACAGACTCTGCCAATCCGAAAATGAACGCCAAAAGTCAACGGTGGGGCATCTTCACTCGGAACGCAGTTTATATCACTGTGTTCCAAGGTCTTATGCATCCCATCGTCCTAATGGCCATCTCGGACTATTGAGATTGATATAGGCAACCGATCATTCAATTGCCTGGCTCTATTATCGCAGTTTTTATTTTTTGAAGAGCAACTCATCGAGTTGGTCATAAAGCTCAGAAACTAAGCCGCTTTCCCATTTCAAGGCATAAAAAAAGGACCCCTTTCGGGGTCCAAAACCAACTCAGTGAGTTATCGGATTTTTAATCGGGATCATCTTTTATTGTGCTGCCCAGTTCTTTGATGCCTGCCTGTTTCAAAACGCCGTTGAAATCCTGCAAGGATAATCCGGGCATATTCTCTAAAATACGGATATATGTCTTGTCGGGGTCCTGATAATAATTCAGTTTGTTATCGGACTTGTCGAATATCTTCTCCACGATGCGGAGGTTCAGCCGCAAGCCGACACAGATGGCCATCAGAACCTCTGTCCCCATATTATTGTACTTGTCGTTCTTTATTTTGCCGTGATAATTCTTATGCAGACCTGTTCTGTCGTTAAATGTTTCCGGGTAGTTCCACTTTCTGTTTTCCATCAGGTACCACAGGCATTGACAGAGCGTAGTGGTCGGATCACCCAGCCGCTTAACCAGTTCGATTTCTTCGTTCTCATCGTAAGTGAGAATATGATCTCGGAATGCTGAATACACATCATCTTCTTCGTACTTGAAATTTGCCTGGTATTTTGGATGGAATGTCAGCATACGCTGATCTATTCCTTCCCCATGATAAAGAACGGCAAATCCTACGAAGTCCTTCTGTATATTTCGGTAGGTCGTATATTTATGCTCACGGATATTGATAACACACTGCGCCAAGTTCTTTTTGGCTTTCGCCGTCAGATGCAGACCGTCTTCTTTTGCGGTTATGTATTTCTTATCCGCCAGCACAAAGTATCCGTCAGCAAAAACAAACTGACCGCCGCTGACCCATTCCCGAAGGGAGGAGTCCAGACTCAATAGCTGATACGCCTCCACAGGAGTCAGCGCGACAAGTTCCTTGCTGTTATTGATCTCTGCAAAAACAGCATCAAAATCCTCGAAGCCGGATATGCGACCAAGCAGCCCGACCTCAATCAAGCGGTATTTGACAGACACGCGAGACACAATGAAGAAGGTGCTCAAATCCTCAATCAATGTGTCGCAGGACGGAATAATGTCGTTCTGCGGATTCTGATAGCTGTCGATCAGTTCAAGCGCTTTATTCTTGAACATCTCAAACGGCATCAGCACTCGCGGAGCCAGTCGGTGCGCCTGCCACTCAAGCCACTTTACTTCGTTTTCTTTGGTCTTTTTCCCTTCCGGCGGCTCGTAGAATGTTTCGGACAGGCGGCACATAATCGGATACAGTTTTTCGGATGCCGCCGCATTCTTCACCGCCAATATTTCAAAATATGTTTTATCCTTTTCCCAATGAAGAGCCTCATGGATGAGCGTGTTTCGTTTTGCGCCTTCCCCGTACATTGCCTCGGAATCCGGATCGATCAGAACTGTTCCCGCCGGAAAAGATACGGTTTTGGATGTGCCTTGCTCGTGATCGTAAATTTCAACTTCACCATCGAGAAGCAGACAGCACCCGAAAATGTCCAGATTGCGGGACAGAGAGACTTCCTTGACCGTGAGATTTGCTTTCTGCAATATTTCATCAACAGGCAACGGCATCGGCGTTTCAAGAGCCTTTTTGCAATGCCTTGTCAGATACTTAGTCGCATAATCATCAAGGCGATTCTTACCAAGAATCAAGGCTCCCGTTTTCTTATTTATATCAAAGATATCGCTCGATGTCGGTTTGTTCGTCATCCGTATCCGACTCTCCTTTTTCCATGTAATCCAGAGGCATGGTGGCAAGCATCTTCTTTGCCTCTCGCCATGTCGGGCAATACTCCTCAACAAGCGCATGGAATCTGTGAGTGTGATTTTTTTCCAGCAGATGCACCAGTTCGTGTATCACCACATATTCGAGGCATTCCATCGGTTTTTTGGCAAGCTGGAGATTGATCCATATCCTGCGTTTTTCAATGTTGCAGGTTCCCCATCTGGTCTTCATGTTCTTTATGCGGAACTCATCCGCATAAACGCCCGTCTTTTTTTCGCATCCGATTATTACGGACTCAAGCACACGCTTTAATTCCTGTCTGTACCATTCGGCGAACAGCCTTTCTCTTGCATCGGCATCCGTTCCCTCCGGCACAGTCATAATGATTTTGGTAGGGGACTTTACGATCTTATGCTGTGTTCCTTCGTAAACGACCTGCAGGCGGTAGGGCTTTCCCCAAAGATAGTGGGATTCGCCGGAAACATATTCCCGCTTGCTCTGTCTCTCCTGCGAGAGCATCCTGTCCCTGACCTTCGTAATTTCCGGGAGCTTCTTAAGGACAAAGAGTTTTATATCCTCGTTTGATAGCTCCATTGGTGTGCTTACAGTTACATTTCCTTCCGGCGGATTGACCCTGACATAGAGGTTTTTCAGGTTCTTCTTCCTGATTACCTCTATCAACAATCCGCCGATAAGCATTTCATCATTACGCATCGTATTCTTCCTGCCTTTGTACAATATCGAAGACATTGTTGGTTTCCTCGGTGGCTCTGTCTTCGGTATACATATGAAGCAATAACTTCCGGTAAATAGCAAGCCTTATTTTCTGCTGTTTCTGGAAATTCCGCTTCCAGTCAGGCTGGATAGAAACACGGATCGCACCGTCCACATCAATCGTCAATTCGACATTTTCTTCAAAATAGTCGTAGAGAGCGCGTCTTGCCGCACTGTCCTTGATTTCATCGGGATAACTGCCGTTCGTTTCGGGATGAAGGATTGCTTCAGCCAGTTCCACAACCTGTCGCAGATATTCCTCGTAGCTCATCGCTTCAACCTTACGCTGCATGATGATCTTCTTGAGCATCTCGGACAGCTTGCCGTAATACACGCTGTTGGAACTCATCTTTTTTACGATCTCATGCTGCAGGTTGTTGTCAATCGTCTCCGCCTTCGCCTCATCGTTACCCGGCAGGTCTTTTACCAGGTCAACAGGCGTGGTAGTCTTGCCTTGGAGGAGCAGTTCAACGATAGACATATTGCCAAGTTCGCTGACAACCCTGGTGTCCTCGGCACGGATGTATGTGTCGAGGATATAGCGCATATCCACTTCATATGGCTTAAGGTCGATATAGTCGCAGCTTGCCAGCTTGATCATTTCCTTGATTTTATTGTACCCGGAAATCTCGCCGCGGAGATGGTTGACATCATCCTCGGTATACCCATAATCCGCTACAAGACGGTCGCAGCAGTTCGCAAAGGAACGAGAAAGAGATGCCGTAAGCGCATAGAGAGTATCTCTCCGTGCAGTCTTTTCATCATCCTCGCTGTCCTCGCCGCAGAAGTATTCGATGAAGTCGGTATCCGCCTGTGGAGCGGGTACATTTTCAATCAACGCCTCAAGAGAGGCAAGTGTACCTTCCAGTTCGGATTTCGCCTCGTCATAGCGGTTTTTGATAAGGCCCTCGACATCTTCTTTGTCGTAGCCGTCAAACGCCTCGGATGTGTAGTCGGCAACGGCAAGCTGAACATTGCGGAACAAGTCCATGTAATCCACAATGTATCCGTAATCCTTATCCTCGCCGTCCGGTCTGTTGACGCGGCAGATAGCTTGGAACAGATCATGGTCGCGCATGGATTTGTCGATATACAGATAGGACGCGCTCGGAGCGTCAAAGCCAGTCAGCAGTTTGTCCACCACAATCAGCAGCTTCATCTGCGCCGGCTCATCCTTGAATTGCTCTTTGACACGCTTTTCAAACTCGGCGAGTTTTTCATCCCCGAGCATCCGCTCGTATATTTTCTTTTTGTATTCTTCTTCGCTTTCCTGCGACAGATCGGAGGTAGCCGTTCTGACGCTCTGCGTAGTCGGCTCGTAGGAAGTCACGATGGCGCATTTGGTGAAGCCCATGCTCATGAATATTTCCCAATACTTGCAGGCTTCATAGATGCTGCCCGCCACAAGCATAGCCGTACCGCGGTCATCCTTAAGCCTCGGTTTCAGGCTCATGTCAAACACGATATCGGATGCGATTTTCTCCAAACGCTGCTTGGAACTGTATAGCTTATTGATGGATGTCCAGCTCTGCTTCAATTGGAGTTTTGCCCGCTCGGTCAAGCCCCGCGTTTTCTGCTCAAACCACAAATCGACTTTATCCTGGCTGGACAAATCCTGGTCAACATCCCTCGCTTCATAGCGCAGGTCGAGAACTACGCCGTCAGCCACACCCTCATCAAATTTATAGGTGTGGATGTATGTGCCGAAGGTTTCAATGCTGGACTTCTTGTCAGTCTTCAGCAGCGGAGTCCCGGTAAAGCCAATCAGGATAGCGTCCGGCATCAGCACCTTTACCGCCTCATGAAGTTTGCCGGAATTGGTACGGTGGCATTCATCAATAAAGGCGATGATGTTGCCTTTCGCCTTGAAGTCCTTCGGCAGGTCTTTCAGCAGTTCTTTTCGGTACTGGTCGATATCAGACTGGCTTCCGGCGTTATGGCCGTACTTGTGAATAAGAGAACAGACGATGGTATCCTCGTTTTTATCCAGGATAGAACGGAGATCGGCACAGCTTTTCGCCCTGCGCACCTTTTCTTCCACATCGATAAAGAGGCTCTCAATCTGATCGTCCAGTTCGTCACGGTCAGTAATGATGACCACGCGGCTGTCGTTAATGTTCTCGATGATCCACTTGGTGAGCCAAACCATTATGAGCGATTTGCCGGAACCTTGCGTGTTCCAGATGATGCCTCCCTCGCCGTCCTGAATACGCTTGCGGGCGGCGATGTTCGCAAAATACTGGTTATGGCGACAGACCTTCTTGATTCCCGCATCATAAATCACAAAGTCGTGTACGAGAGAAAGAAACCTCTCTTTCTGGCAGAGAGACACCACGCCGTCACGCAGACGGTTGACTTCCTTAACTTGCAGCAGCTTGACTTTAGCTGAAAGGTCATCGGTGGCTTTCTTGTCCTCTTTCCATTTCAGATAGTATTTCTCCGGCGTATTGATTGTGCCGTAGAACAGCCCCTCCGCCTCATTGCCTGCGAAGAGGAACTGCGCTGTGCTGAAAAAGTTCAGGATATTTTCACGCTTCTGATTTTGCAAAAGCTGACGGATACCCTTACCTGCGCTGACATAGGAACTCTTCAGTTCAAACACGCCGAGAGCGATTCCGTTGATGTAAAGCACCACATCGGGACGCTTCCTTGTTACCTTGTCGAAGCGCAGGACGGATATCTCCTCCGCTACGAAAAAGTCGTTCTTGCCGATATCATCCCAATCAATGTAATGGACGGTCTGGCGATGTCCGTTCGCGTCCTTCGCTCCCTGTCTGCCGTAACGGAGCAGGGAGTACACGCTGCGGTTAATCTGATAGAGCGTATCGGACTGGTTGTTGACCTTGCCCACAAGCTCGCTGATAGCGGTCTTGATCTGGTCATCGGTGTATCCGCGCTTTTTGAGATTCGCCTTCAACAGTTCTTCTTTGACAGGCGTATTATCGATATCCTCCAGGTTGCCAAGGTAGGTATAGCCCAGATCGTCAACGAGCCAATGCAGGACCCTGTTCTGTAATTTCTTTTCAGCATCTACCGTTGCCATCTTGCGCCTCCTTATATACTCAGGCGGACACGACCTGTTAGCAGATCATCCATTGCGCCTTCTCTGATTTGAATTATCTTATCCCGTTCGATTTCCAATGCTTCAATTTCTTCGTCCATTGCAGTCAGCGTATCTGCGATTGCCTCCTGCTCCTTCTTGTCCACAGGAATTTCAAATTCAAAGTTCTTCAAATCCTTTTGATACAGATGTTTTATCGTCGACCCTGCAGAAAGAGTATCGATAAATTCTCTGAATACAGAAGAGGACAAAACTCTGAATAAAAATGTTGGTAATAATCTATTGTTCGTTCTAAATACGAACACACCGCTGTTCAGCGTTGCCGGCTTTTCAAGTTCTGGAACAAGTGCCACTTTTCCGATAGTGCCGTCTTTCGTCACAAGCACATCATTCTCCGACACCTGGATATTTGCATCCATATCATAGCGATCTTTAGAGACATACCAAATATTATCAAGGATGACGGTTCCATGAGAGAAATCCGTACCGCCAATCAAATAACTGTATCCAGACCTCAAGTATTCGTGCTTTTTCAATCCCTGCCAGCCAATTCGAGCCTTCGGAGTAATAACCTGATTAAATGATACCGTTGTCCACTCGTCATTAAAGCCTTCAATTCGTGTCTGATGACGAATCAAGTCTTCCAAAGCACCATCGCGGATGCCGCGCTTCTTCTCAATCAACTCGGCAAGGTCATCGATGTAGGTGTCGAACTGCGAAAGAGTCCTGGCGATTTCTTCTTGTTCAGGCAAAGAAGGAAGATGTACCGTCACTTTCTTTACCACTTCTTTGTTCAGATTCTGAACTCCGCTTCCAGCTGCAAAAGCCTCGTACTGTTTTTTCACATATGATGAAGACAGCAGATAATATAGGAACTCGTCATTTGCCTCTGCTTGAAAATCATATAAGCGAAGCCATCCGTCATGAATGCATCCGCCAATATTCAAAATATACGGTCTTCCAAAACTCATCGAGTTGGAAAGGATAAAATCTCCTGGATATACACTCACGGACTGCACAGCACCATGTGGCGTGATCTTTTCTGCCGTGGATGTGATATTTTTCCCAAAACGCGGAGCATCGCCGATTTTTATCCAGTTCACACCATCTGTACTTTTTGTAAGATACCGTTCAATCGGACGTGGGGAAGCGCCACGCTTTATTTTCATAAAGTCATTAAACGGCTTCTCCGTCCATTCCAGCGGATAAGTTACCATTTGTATCCCATCCTTTCCAGAGCCTCCACTACCGCCGCTCTTGATTTTGCGGTTCTATCCTCGATTTCACCAAGCGTATGCTCATATCGCTTGGCAATCAGAAGGACCTTGGAGGACAGACTGTTCAACACCTGTTCGATTTCGTCTCGGATATCTGCTTCCAGCTTTGCCATCCACTTCATGTCAAAGAGGAGATGTTTAATCTCATCTACAGTCAGTTCACCGTATTTTGATTCGACCTTATCATCCAGGGCTTTGCGGGCCTCTTTCCACGCCTTGTCCGCTTCATCTTTTTCGGCAGATTTGGCAGCATAAGCAGTAAGTGCATCGTACTCGTCTTTGTAAATCTCCGGCACAACTGCGGAATCAGCTGTCGCCTTTAGCGCCGCCTTCAGCTTTGCTTTTCCGAATGTGCCGTTCTTGTTGCGGATATCAAACTCGGCCAGTTCCGGCATCTCGCGGATGAGCGTCTCCATCTCATCGGTCTTGCCCTCGTCAAAGAGCGTGACAAGGCGCGTCATGGCGTCCATGACAGCGGACGTCTTTTTAGCGTCCAGTTCTTTGAGCCGCTTATTGAGATTTGCCTTCGGAATGCTGTCACCCTTATCGTTCAGCACATCCTTCAGCAAGCCCTCATCGCCGGATTCCTCTTCGCGCATCTCGTCAAGTTCCGCCTCAAGAGCCGCAGACTGTTCCATCAGTTCATTGATAGCGGCAAGCTCGTCAGCAAAATAGACCGCCTCGATAATCTCTCTCGGAATGAGTGCGCCCTCGAAGGACTTTACCTTTGAAGTATCGTCCACGGAGATCGTCTCGCCGTTTTCATCCTTCGCTTTCTTCTGCGCGTACTCGTATTCGATTTCCCGACCAACTTCATAACCGCTGGCTTTGATGGCGTAAACATCATCCTGCAGCTTTGCGTTCCAGTAATTCAGCAGGCAGTCGTAAACATCATAGTTGTCGAGAAGCCGTGCGGATCCATAAGCATTGAGGAGCATGACCGCAATCATGCGGATCAGTTCCTTCGGATTGGTCTCGGACTCGATACCGAGCAGGATGTCTTTTACTGAATCACGCCACTGCGCGAATATCGCATCGGTTTCTTTCTGCTTCTCGGCAAGGATGCTGGCGTCCTGACCGATCACACCCTCGATCTCGCCTGACGGGAGAGCAAGGTTATATACATCGTGTGCCTCATCCACGCAGGTAAAGATTTCCTGCTTTAGAGCCGGGGAGATATCCCACAGCCTCTTCAGCGACTCAATGTCCGTTCCCGGAATGCCGCCCTTCAGATGCGCCGCGATATTCTGCGGCAACGTATCATCAATTTTTTGTATGTAGCGGGGGACATTCAGATTGCCTGCGTTCTGCTCCAGGATATCTGTATATTTTACAAAGCGGGAATAGCCTGGTATTTCCAGGTGGCTAGTAAATGTCTGGACGATTTTCTCAATATCCTGCTCGCGGAGTCTGTTCTTGTTGCCGTCCTTCTTGAATCCGCGACTTGCATCAATCAGGAAGATGCCCTCCCTGGTTTCGGAATCCTCTTTGTCTATGATAATGATGCAGGCGGGAATACCCGTTCCGTAAAACAGGTTTGCGGGGAGGCTCACAATGCCTTTAATGTATCTCTTCTTCAGCACTTCGATACGGATGGCTTCTTCTGCATTGCCTCTGAACAGAATGCCATGCGGCATAATGATGCCCGCCTTGCCGTTACTATCCAGGGATTTCAGGACATGGAGGAACCAGGCATAGTCTCCGTTCTTTTCGGGAGGAATGCCATAGCCGTCAAAACGCTTATACTTGTCTTCAGATGTCTTGATGCCATCGCTCCAGGATTTATCGGAGAAAGGCGGATTCATGACGATGAAATCAAATTTCTTCAATTCGCCGAAATCGTCCGTAAAGGCGGGATCTACCAGTGTGTTTCCGCGCTTGATTTCGCCTGTACCTTTCTGGTGGAGGATAAGGTTCATCTTTGCCAAGCCTGCCGTGGCATGGTCTTTTTCCTGACCGAAGATGGTCACGATAGAATCGCCGTTCTCATCCACTGGAGCCTCGTCCGCTGCCCTGATGAGAAGGCTTCCGCTGCCTGCGGCCGGATCGTACAGAGTCCACTTCTTGGTCGGCATCTGACGGATGTTGCCAATGCCGATAAGCCGTGCGATAATACGGGACACCTCACTCGGCGTATAGAATTGCCCTTTGCTCTTGCCGGACTCCTGCGCAAACTTCATCATGAAATACTCGTAAGCATCGCCGATGATGTCATCGCCGCTGGCACGGTTGTTTTTGAAGTCAATCGCCGGATTCTGAAATACGGCGATTAAGCCGGACACTTTATCGACCAGTTCTTTGCCGGAGCCAAGTTCGTCTGGATTGTTGAAACTGACATCGGGAAGGGAGCCTTGGAGTCTGTTGTCCTCAAGGAACTTCTGGATAATCTTATCCACGCGCTCCCCGACATCTGGCTTTCCTTTCGCGAGAATCAAGTCATCAAAGGACGCCCCCTTGCTGACGGTAAATTCGGCAAAAGGCTGACCCTTGTATCTGTCCGATACATATTTGAAGAACAGCAGGACAAGCACATAATCCTTGTACCTTGCCGGTTCCACGCCGCCTCTCAGCTTATTGCAAGCCTCCCATAAGAGAGAATATAATTCTGTTTTTTTCACTGCCATAGCCCTCTTTGATCTCCATTCTTTTTAGTCATTATTATCGAAACAAGTTTCATTGCATTGCGCTTTTTCCGCTTGCTACCCACTCGTCTAATTCAGAGCATTTGAATTTCCATTGCTTTCCTATCTTGTGGGCAGGAATGCCTTTGTCTTTTCTTATCCAATCACGAATGGTTCCGGGCTTGACTCCCAGATATTCCGCAGCTTCGTCAATGTTTATCCATTTATCGTTAGCGATATCCGCCATCTCTACACCTCCGGATACTACAAAGTATAAAAAACCATTTTAATTATAGCGGATTTGGATGCGGTTTTCAATATGTTTCCTGTTATTTTAATGTGTTTCATGCTATTTAAATCATTGGCATTCGGCAAACAAACGATAGCCCACAAATTAAACGGTAGCCCTAAAAACAAACGATAGCCCGCTGTCATCCGATACCTTCGAGGAGCGGATTACCAGTGGGCTATCAATCTACTGGGCATCAGCAGAATCCTCAAAAGCCCAAAAGCACTTGCAATCAGGGCTTTTGGGCAAAAAGAAAGCACCGCAATCCTGATACGCTTTGTATCAAAATTGCGGTGCTTCTTTGGTGGAGGCGGGGGGAGTTGAACCCCCGTCCGAAAACGCATCCATGGGAACTTCTCCGGGCGCAGACGGTTATTGCGGGAGTCTTGCTCTCCCTGTTCCCCGCGCCCCAGGCAAGCCGTCACGCCCAGGGGTTGGGTAAGCTTCATGGTTCATGGTACGCGCAAAGCTTAGCGTACGCACGTGCACCACTAATCGACGCCCGATCCCGGCTCGTGGTCCTTCCGGGTCGGACGGCCGCCTTTAATTAGGCAGCGTAAGCGTATTCGTTGTTGTTCTTTAATTTATAAAGAATGCCCGTTTTAAGGTGGCCAGGCGCCACCGCCCGCTATTCCCACTTCAACGTCCCCGTCGAAACCGGTACGCCCCCTCGTCGAGGCAAAGTCCGCTCCATTCGGAACATCCGCCAAAGGCGGCTATTCCTCACGCCGCTCCCTTGCCTCTCCTCTCCAAATCGAACCCGCTTTCAGCTGGGCTTCGATTTGGTTTGGTACGGGGACAAGCGGCCGGCGGTTTCCGGCGGGCTTCGATTTGGTTGGCGGCTGCGCCGCCGTTACGGGAGAATAAGGTGGGAACTTCTCCTCCCCGCGCGGGGAGGAGAAGATTCCATTTGAAACGTTAGACCTTCTCAGGCTCGGGATAGTCCACGCCGAAGGTATCCACAGTGACCTTCTTCATGCGCTGATCTTGGCGGGGCCGGTCGTTCCAGTCGGTCTTGGTGGACACGATGGCGTCGGCCACCTCCATGCCCTCGATGACCTTGCCGAAAGCAGCGTACTGGCCGTCCAGGTGGGGAGCCTTCTCCACCATGATGAAGAACTGGCTGCCCGCGGAGTTGGGGTTCATGGCCCGGGCCATGGACAGCACGCCCCGGTCGTGGGCCAGGTTGTTGGCAAAGCCGTTCTGGGTGAACTCGCCCTTGATGGAGTATCCGGGGCCGCCCATGCCGGTGCCGTCGGGGCAGCCGCCCTGAATCATGAAGCCGGGAATGACCCGGTGGAAGATGAGGCCGTCATAGAAGCCCTTCTGGATGAGGCTGATGAAGTTGTTCACGCTGTTGGGAGCCACATCGGGGTAGAGCTCGGCCTTGATGATGCCGCCGTCCTCCATCTCGATGGTGACAATGGGGTTCTGAGCCATGTCAATCGTCCTTTCTGATGTGAGATTTTATCGGTTCCGGGTTTTCATCGTCCGGTCAATTTCGCGCTTGGCGTCCCGCCGGGCGGCGGATTCCCGCTTGTCGTAGAGCTTTTTGCCCCGGGCCAACCCCAGCTCCAGCTTGACCCGCGGCCCCTTGAAGTAGATGGACAGGGGGATGAGAGCCAGACCGTCCTGCTTCAGGCGCCCGAACAGGCGCATGATCTCCCGCTTGTGCATCAGCAGCCGGCGGGGACGGCGGGGGTCCTTGTTGAAGATGTTGCCCTTCTCGTAGGGGCTGATGTGCATGCCGTGAACGGCAAGCTGTCCGTCCTTGATGATGCAGAAGGAATCCTTCAGATTCACATTGCCCATCCGGATGGACTTGACCTCGGTGCCCGCAAGCTCAATGCCGGCCTCGTATTTTTCTTCGATAAAGTAGTCGTGATAGGCCTTGCTGTTTTTGGCCACCACCTTGACCGATTCTGCCATAGGGCACCTCCCTTCTTCCGAGCAGGTCGGATGAATGGTAAATAAATATACCATGTTTCAGGGGAAAAAGCAAGGGGGAATTGCGCAGATTGCTGAGGACTTGACAAAGGTCCGAAACCGGACTATACTATTGGAGCGGCATAAAGTCCGAAATCGGACTATTTGGAGGCGATACCATGGCGGATATGAGCTTCGAGGAATTTATCCGGATTTATAACGGTCAGTACAAGGCGAGCAATGAAGTTTATCACCGGTTGGCCCGGCACTGCGGCCTGTCGGACAGCGCCTTTTGGATTTTATATACCCTGCGGGAGGCGGAAGGGCCGGTGAGCCAGAAGCAGCTGTGCGACGAGCTGTATCTCAGCAAGCAGACGGTGAATTCCGCCCTGAAGAACCTGGAGGGGGCGGGCTATCTCCGGCTGGAGAGCCCTCCGGACAACCGGAAGAGCAAGGAAATTTGTCTGACGCCTTCGGGCGAGGAGCTGATGCGGCGGACGGTTGACCCGGTGTTTGCCATGGAGGAGCGGGCTTTTCAGCGTCTGACCGTGGAAGAGCGGGAGGCCATTCTGCGCCTGGGGCGGCGGAATCTGGACCTGCTGCGGGAGGAGGCGGAGCGCCTCCTCAGGGATGAGAAACTAAGTATGTGATGTTCTGAGAGGTTTTTATGCGAATCAAGTTATCGGACCACTTCACCTGGAGACGGCTGCTGCGGTTTACCCTGCCGTCCATTGTCATGATGGTGGTGGCCTCTATTTACAGTGTGGTGGACGGCCTGTTTGTCTCCAACCTGGTGGGAGACATGGCCCTGTCTGCCGTGAACATTATGTTCCCGGTGACCATGATCATCGGTGCCTTCGGGTTTATGCTGGGCACCGGAGGCAGCGCCATTGTGGCCCGGACCATGGGGGAGGGGGACCGGGAGCTGGCACAGCGGTACTTCTCCCTGATTGTGTATAGCGTCATCGCCCTGGGCGGTGTGATGTCCGTAGCTTGTGCCCTGCTGGCGGGTCCCATTGCCCGGCTGGCGGGAGCCAGCGACCTGTTAATGGCGGACTGCGTGGCCTACGGGCGGGTGATGCTGGCGGGCAGCGTCATTTTTATGCTCCAGACCACCTTCCAGAGCTTTTTTGTGGTGGCGGAGCGGCCGGGAATGGGCCTGGGCTTTTCGGTGGCCGCGGGGCTGACCAACATGGGACTGGACTATGTGTTCATTGCGGTGCTGGACATGGGCATCGCCGGGGCGGCCTGGGCCACGGTGGCGGGCTACTGCGTGGGCGGGCTTATTCCCCTTTTGTACTTTGCCACCGGAGAGCGGGCGGGGCTGCGGCTCACCGCCACCCGGTTTTACGGGCGGCAGCTGCTTCAGGCCTGCGGAAACGGCTCCTCGGAGCTCATGAGCAATATCTCGGCCTCGGTGGTGGGCATTCTCTATAACATTCAGCTCATGCGCCTCATCGGGGAGACCGGTGTGGCCGCCTACTCCGTGATGATGTACGTAGACTTTGTCTTTGTGGCGGCATTTTTGGGCTTCTCCATCGGCAGTGCCCCCATTGTCAGCTACCACTACGGAGCGGACAACCGACCGGAGCTGCGGAATGTGTTCCGCACCAGCGTACGGGTGATTGCCGTCACCTCGGTCATTATGGTGCTGGCCTCGGAGACCCTGAGCTACCCCCTGGCCTCCGCCTTTGTGGGCTACAACCCGGAGCTTCTGGAGATGACGGTCCACGGTTTCCGCCTGTTTGCGCTGAGCTATCTCTTCTGCGGGATTAACATCTACGCCTCCGCCTTCTTTACCGCCCTCTGCAACGGCGTGGTGTCCGCCCTCATCTCCTTTGCCCGTTCCCTGGTGTTCCGGGGCGGCATGGTGCTGCTGCTGCCCCTTATCTGGGACCTGGACGGCATCTGGTGGGCGGTGGTCTTCGCCGAAGGGCTGGGGGTCCTGGTATCCCTGGGCTTTTTGGTCACCCGCCGGAAGCAGTACCACTACTGGTAAGAAAAAGACCGGCGGCCTCCGCAACGGGAGGTCGCCGGTGTTCGGTTATTTGTCCTCGGGGCAGGTGTCCCGGACGTAAAATTCGATGTTTTCATCCCCAAGGGGAACCAGCTCAAAGCGGTCCAGGGCCCGGATGAGCTTGGACAGCTTGGAGAAGCCGTAGTTCCGGGGGTCGAAGTCGGGCTGCTTTTTCAGCAGCAGGTTGCCCAGCTTGCCCATGTGGGCCAGGCCGTCCTCCTCGCACAGGTCCTCCACCGATTCCGCAATGAGCTCCACAATTTCCGCCGGAGCGGGAGCATTGTTCTGGGCCTTCCGGTTTTCCTTCCGGGCGGGCCGGACGGCGGGAGCCTCCTGCTTTTTGGCTGCCTCGGCGGCCTGCTTGGCGGCGGCCCGGATGACCTCGATATACACGAATTTGTCGCAGGCCACAATGAAGGGCTTGGGGGTCTTTTTCTCCCCCATGCCGTACACCTTCATCCCCGCCTCCCGCAGGCGAACCGCCAGGCGGGTGAAGTCGGAGTCGCTGCTCACCAGCACAAAGCCATCGCAGTTGCCCGAGTAGAGGATGTCCATGGCATCGATGATCATGGCCGAGTCGGTGGAATTTTTTCCGGTGGTGTAGCCGTACTGCTGGATGGGGGTGATGGCGCACTCCAGCAGGATGGACTTCCAGGAGGCCATGTTGGGGGAGGTCCAGTCCCCGTAGATCCGCTTGATGGTGGGGGTGCCGTAGACAGCCACCTCCGCCATCACGTCCTTCATGGCGGTGCGGGAGGCGTTGTCCGCGTCAATGAGTACGGCCAGGCGGAGGTCCTTGTCGTTGACCGCCTCAGCCATGGCTGGCCTCCCGGCGCAGCAGGTCCTCTACCTGCTGCAGCTGCTCCACGGTGTTGACGCCCAGCATCTCGTCGGGGGAGCAGGTGTCGCACAGGCCTACCCGCAGGCCCCGAGCCTTCAGCAGGGCAGGCACGTCGGTGAGGTACAGCTCGCCCTGGGCGTTGTCCTGGTTGAGCTCATTGAGCACGGACAGCAGGGCGGGGACGCGGAAGACATAGGTGCCGGTGTTGACCTCGGTGACTGCGGCCTGTTCGGGGGTACAGTCCCGGGCCTCCACAATGCGCTGGAAGGAGCCGTCGGCCTCCCGCAGCACCCGGCCGTAGCTCCCGCCCTCGGGGAGGCGGGCGGAGAGCATGGTGCAGGAATTGCCCTCCTCCAGGTGGGTCTTGGCCAGGGCCTGGAAGGTGGCCCGGCTCATGAGGGGGGTGTCCCCGCAGCAGACGATGAGGTGGCCCTCATAGCCCTCCAGCAGGGGGGCGGCATACTGCACGGCACCGCCGGTGCCGTTTAATTGCTCCTGAACGGCGTGGGGATACTGGGGGAAGGCGGCCAGCACCGCCTCTTTCTTCCAGCCCACCACCAGGATGATGTCCTCGGGGGGCAGGAAGGACAGACTCTCCACTACATAGTGCAGCAGGGGCTTGCCGTCGGCCAGGCGCATCACCTTGGGCAGGTCGATGCCCTCCGTCTGCAGGCGGGTGCCCTTGCCCGCGGCCAGCACCAGAGCTTTCATGTTGGTCATATCAAAACGCTCCTTTGTAACACAGTGAAATTACACCCACAGACGGGGCAGCAGGGAGTAGAAGTCGCCCTTCTCCTCCCACAGCAGCAGCAGGGAACCGTCCTCCACGGACACCGTGGCCTCCTGACCCTGGAATTGATTGCTCACTCCGATGGGGAAGCTGCCCAGCAGGGTGTAGTCCTCCAGGGGGAACTTCAGCCCCTTGAGGGTGACCCCCTTGGCAGTGCCGCTGTTGCAGAAAATGGACAGGTAGCCGCTCATGGAGGCGGGGAAGGTGAGGGTGCCGTTTCGCAGGGCGGTGGCCACCGTCTTTTCTCCCGCCAGGAAGCCCTGGGCGCCCTGAGTGGTCAGCCAGTCCAGAATCTGGAGGTTGCCCAGAGTGTGCTCCAGCCGTCCGCCCACGCCGCCCAGCAGAATGAAGCGGCGGTAGCCCAGATCCAGCCCCTTGCGCAGGGCAAAGGCCACGTCGGTGTCGTCCTTCTCCACCGGCAGCTGGATGAGGTTGGGGTGGGAGGGGGTGTAGCCCAGGGAGTCAAAGTCCCCCACCACCAGGTCGGGGGTGACGCCGTAGGCCATGAGGGAGTCGTAGCCCCGGTCGGCGGCGATCACATAGTCGCCGGGGGCGGGGTAAGGACGCAGAGCGGGGGTCAGGGACATGGCCCCCACCACATAACAGATGCCGGACGAATTTGCCACAGCGCATACTTCCTTTCCAAATTTAAAAGCGAGAAGCTTGCTCCCACATGTCTTCCGGAATGTCCGGCCAATACCGGGCGGAGCCATAGGGGAGAAATACCAGTTCAACATGCTCCGGCAGGCCATAAAAACGCCGGAAACTTTGGACCCGATCCGGGTTGCCGGGGTTGCGGCCCCAGAAGTAGAAGAGGGATTCGGATTCCGTGGGGAATACCGCGGAGGAGCGTTCGCCCCGGACAGCCAGGTCAATCTGCTCCATCCGCACCGCCTCATTTTCTCCGATGAGGGCATAGACCCACACATGAAAGCCCACCGCGGCAGCCAGAGCCAGCCCGGCCAGCAGGCGGCACGGGCGGGGCCAGGGGAAGTCGGAGAGTAGGGACAGCCCGCACAGCAGCAGACACAAAGCGGAGGGGAACAGGCACCTGGGACCGCCCTCCTGAATGAGGGCAAAGGGAACCACCATGCCCGCCGCCGCGGCCAGCAGCAGAAGCCGGGGAGCTCGGGTTCCCGGACGGTCCCGCACCACGATCACAGCAGTCAGGCCGAGCTGAAGAAGGGGAGCGGCGGCCCGCAGAAGGGGCCAGGGGTGGACCCACTGGGAATTCAGAATCAGGTGGTGCATCATCCAGGCGCAGAAGAGGCTGTATCCGCCCATCCAGACGCCCGTTGCCGCCACCGCCCATTTGGGCGCACCCTGCCGGGACAGCCGCCATACACAGCCCGCTGCCAGCAGACCAGAGACGGCAGGGAAGTTTTCAAACAACCCCGGAAGGGCTTCGTATGTGGTAAAGTAGCGTGTCGTAACCGTGGAAACAATTTCCGGGAGGGGGGCGTCCGGGGAAAAGGCCAGCCTGCGGATGCCGTCCAGAGCCTGGCCGTTGGACATCAGGTCGGAGTACAGGGCGTTGTGAAACATCAGCCAGGTGCCCAGAGCGCAGGCGGCCAGAGAGGCCAGGGCGGGCAGCCGGGCGCGGCGGGTAACCAGAGCGTAGCCTGCCACCACCAGAGAGGCCACCAGCAGCATCACGGAGATGTTTTCCGCAAAAAGCTGTGTGACCAGACAGCAGAAAAACAGGGCCAGGGACAGCAGTGCAACGCTGCCCTTCCGGGAGGAAAAGGCCCGCTGCCACAGCAGCAGGACCAGCAGCAGGAACAAACCGCCCAGTACAAAATTGGCAAATGCGGACACCCAGCCAAAGACCTGCCGCCAGCAGAAGAGGGGCATGGCGAACAGAACTCCGCCGGCCAGCCCGACCAGGGGAAGCCGATCCCTGCCTGTCTCAGGAGCGGTCAGCCGGACGGACAGCAGAGGCAGGAGAAACATGACCGAGCCCATCACCAGGGTTTTGACCAGGGGAGAGCGGGTCATAATCAGGACAAAAAATGTACCGGCATAGCGGCTGTTCATGGCGCCGGAGCGCCAGAGAGCCCAGCTTTCTTCCAGTCCCCAGTCCCAGTCATCGTGGGTATAGGGCACATTCCAGGCGATAAAGAGACAGCAGAGGAAAAAAATCAGAAGAGCGGCCTGGCGGGACCAGCACTTCGGAGAGGACATGATCCTCGCTCCTTCCACATAATCGCGCAAAGTAACACGGTTTCATTATATACACCCGCGCTTTTTTTGGCAAGGCCCGCGGCAGAAAGTTGAGGTGGGAAACCGTCCTTGACTTTCCATTTGCCAGAGAATAGAATATCGATGGTATGAGTACAAAAGACCCCCAATTTGGGGAAGGAGAGAGACTATGGCGCACTATTTGGACAACGCAGCCACCACGCCGGTGCGGCAGGAGGCGGCCCGGGCGGCCCTGGAGGCCATGACAGAGGGCTGGGGCAACCCCTCGGCCCGGTACGCCCTGGGCACCCGGGCGGCAGAGCGGCTGAAGGAGTGGCGGGCGGAGGTGGCCCTGGGCCTGGGCTGTCTGCCTGAGGAGGTCTGTTTCACCTCCTGCGGCACGGAGAGCGATAACTGGGCCATCCAGGCGGCAGTGGAGCTGAACAAACGGAAGGGCAAGCACATTGTCACCACCGCCATTGAGCACTCCGCCGTGCTGGAGCCCTGCCGGGCGCTGGAGCGGCAGGGGTACGAGGTGACCTACCTCCAGCCCGGCCGGGACGGAACCATTTCCCCGGAGGCGGTGGCTGCCGCCCTGCGGGAGGACACGGTGCTGGTGTCCATGATGCTGGTGAACAACGAGCTGGGCACCATTCTGCCCGTGGCGGAGGCGGCCCGGGCCATCCGGGCGGCGGGCTGTCCGGCTCTGCTCCACTGCGACGCGGTGCAGGGCTTTTTAAAGGTACCCTTTACTCCCAAGGAGCTGGGCGTGGACTTTCTGAGTATCAGCGGCCACAAGATTCACGCCCCCAAGGGCATTGGAGCCATGTACGTGCGCAAGGGGCTGAACATTCAGCCCATGATTCGGGGCGGAGGGCAGGAGAGCGGCCTGCGCTCGGGCACCGAACCCACCAGTCAGATTGCAGCCCTGGCCGCCGCGGTGAAGGCGGGCCGGGAGACGCTGGAGGCGGATCTCCGGCACATGGCCGATCTGAAGGCCTGCGCTGTGGAGCGGCTCACCGCCAGCGTGCCCGGACTGCGGGTGCTGACCGAGGGGGGCGCGCCCCACATTCTGCCCATCACCCTGCCCGGCTACAAGAGCGAGGTGGTGGTGCGCTTTTTGAGCGACCTGGGCATCTATGTCTCCTCGGGCTCGGCCTGCCACAAGGGCAAGCCCAGCCATGTCTTTGCCGCCCTGAACCTGCCCAAGAAGGAGCGGGACGGGGTGCTGCGGGTGAGCTTCTCCTATGATACCACCCGGGAGGATGTGGACGCCCTGGCCCAGGGCCTGGAGCGGGCGGGCCGGCAGCTGTTTACTGCCCTGTCCTGACGGGGCGTTTGTTGGAAGGAGTGGAGGGCCGACGCGGGAAGGGCGGCGGCCCGGGGCCCCGGGAGGGGCGCGGAAGGAATGTGAAAAAGGAGTGGACGTGTGTTTTCTTACATGAGGCGGGAGCCTGGCTTTTACCGCCAGGTGGTGGCGCTGGCCGCCCCGATTGTATTGCAGAATCTGATTACCAGCACCCTGAGTATGGCGGATACCTTTATGGTGGGTATGCTGGGCGAGGCGCCCATGGCGGCGGTGACCCTGGCCAATATTCCGCTTTTTGTGGTGCAGCTGTTTATTTTTGGTGTCCAGAGCGGAGCCTCGGTGCTGATTAGCCAGTACTGGGGAAAGCAGGACATGGAGGCCATCAACCGGGTTATCGGCGTGGCACTCTGGGTGGTGCTGCTGGTATCCTCCGCCTTTGCCGCGGTGCTTTTGATTTGTCCCCGGGAGTTCCTCAGCCTGTTCGGCAACCAGCCGGACGTGGTGGCCATGGCCGCTGAATACGGCAGCATCGCCGGTATATCCTATGTGTGCAACGCATTCACTATGATTTATGTGGCGGCTTACCGCAGCATGGAGCATCCCGCCCTGGGCATGTATATCCTGGCGGCCTCCATGACGGTGAACACCTGCCTGAACTGGGTGTTCATCTTCGGCAACCTGGGCGCCCCGGCCCTGGGGGTACAGGGAGCGGCTCTGGCCACCCTCATTGCCCGGTGCCTGGAGGTGGTCATTGTGGTCACCCATATGGTAAAAACCCGGTTCTTCCGGGTGCGGGCGGGGCTGCTGGTCCGGCCCGGAGGCTCCATGGTGCGCCGGTTCCTCCGCTACGGCGGCCTGGTGGTGCTGAACGAGACCATGTGGGGTCTGGGCACGTCGGTTATGCCCACCATTATGGGCCACATGGAGGGCAGTACGGAGATTCTGGCCGCCTATACCGTGGCGGGCAACGTGGAAAAGATGTGTACCGTGTTTTCCTTCGGCCTGGCCGCCACCGCAGCGGTCATCATCGGACGGGAAATCGGCGCGGGACGCACCAAGAACCTGAAGAACGTGGGCCTGACCATGGATACCCTTGCGGTAATGTGCGGCCTCGTCCTGTGCGGGCTTCTGCTGTGCTTTGTGCGGTTTGTGGCGCCCCAGTGGGTGTTCCCCCTGTTCAAGCTCTCTGCGGGTGCCAGCTCCGTGGCTACCATGATGATTACCGTCATGGCCTGTGTCATGCCCCTGCGGAACTTCAACACGGTCAATATTGTGGGCGTGCTGCGGGGCGGCGGAGATGTGCGGGCGGCCACCCTTATTGATGTGGGCAACCTGTGGCTGGTGGCCATCCCCTATGCCGTGGTGTGCGGCGTGCTGCTGAGAACCTCGGTGTTCTGGGTCTATCTGGCCTTCGGCGTGGAGCAGATTGGAAAATTTGCCGTAGGCGTCTGGCGGCTGCGGTCCGGCCGGTGGGTCCGGGACCTCACTGTGGTGGGATAATCGAATACGAAAAAATAACAGCTCGTTTTTCAAACGAGCTGTTATTTTTTGTCCTCATCGACACGATTCGACACGTACTGCAGAAGGATTGTCTCTATCATATTAGATAAGTTACGGTTTTCCTCCTTGGCATAGACCCGGAGCTGTTCCACCAAGTCTTCTTCCAGACGAAAGCTGTAAGTCTTTTTTTCAATTCCCATATTATCACCTTATCTTTATTGTATGGAAATGTAATACAATGTTCAAATATTGTATTGCATTATATTGTGTTATAATGTAATATTTTAAAAGGAGGCGATTTCCGTGGCAGAATTCTGTTTGGATTGCTGGAACGAGATGAACGGGACCCACTATACTCCGGAGCAGGTGGTGCTGGAGGAGGATCTGTGCGAGGGCTGCGGGGAGTGGAAGCCGGTGGTGGTGGGCTTTCGGGGCAATCCGCTGACCGAGTGGTTCCGGGGGATATACGGCCGCCTGGAGGACTGGGCGGCCCGTCGGAGGGAGCAGGAGCGGTAGGTGCGCCTGCCCCAGGAAACACGTCCATTTCTGGCGTTTAATTTTAGCAATGGCCGGGCTTTTCTGCAAAGAAAGGTCCGGCCGATTTGTTTAAAATAAATTCATAAAGTGCCTATTGACAATTTTTGTACCCGGTGGTACATTATCTTTAGCACTCGGGGATAATGAGTGCTAAAACCATAAACCAAAGAAAGGGCGGTGGAAGCATGGAGCTCAGTGACCGGAAAAAACGAATTTTACGCGCCATTGTGGAGACCTATATCGCCACCGCCGAGCCGGTAGGCTCCAAGGCCGTGGCCGAGCGGGCGGGACTGGATGTGTCCTCCGCCACCATCCGAAATGAGATGGCGGACCTCACCGACCTGGGCCTTCTGGAGCAGCCCCACACCTCCGCGGGACGGATTCCCTCCCCGGCGGGCTACCGGCTGTATGTCAACGAGCTGATGGATCAGCACCAGCTCACCCTTCAGGAGACCGAGCGCATCAATCAGGCGCTGAACCTGAAGATGGAGGAGCTGGACCGGGTCATTGACCGGGCGGGCAAGGTGCTCTCCCAGATCAGCGACTATCCGGTGTTCACCATGGCCGAGGCCAAGACCCGGATTACCGTCAAGCGGTTTGACCTCCTCATGGTGGAGGAAAACGCCTTCATCGCCGTGGTGATGACGGACAACTCCGTGGTGAAGAACAAGCTCATCCGCATGCCCGACGCCCTGTCCGACACCCAGCTGCAGCTGCTGTCGGCGGTGCTCAACAGCTCCTTCGTGGGCCTGACCCGGGAGGAGATGGAGCAGACGCTGGACAAGATGGAGGCCCGTACCGCTCCCGCCGCCTTTGAGCTTATCTCGCTGGTGGTGGACTTCGCGGTGGAGGTCCTGGC
This sequence comes from Pseudoflavonifractor sp. HNCC25GI2, assembly GCF_058136395.1. Lineage (NCBI taxonomy): Bacteria > Bacillati > Bacillota > Clostridia > Eubacteriales > Oscillospiraceae > Pseudoflavonifractor > Pseudoflavonifractor sp. HNCC25GI2. The sequence goes on along the minus strand of NZ_JBYUOW010000002.1, from coordinate 23,889 downwards.
CGACCAGAGCCAGAAAAAGATTCACACCTCGGGCATCACCCATCTGCTGGAGCACCCGGAGTACCACAGCCTGGATAAGGCCAAACCCCTGATGACCTATCTGGCTGAGGAGCAGGAGGGCTCGAAGCTGCCCGTCAGCCTGGCCCGGGGCACCAACATGAACATACTCATTGGACCGGAGAATGTCAGCGACGCCTTGAAAGACACCAGCGTGGTCATGGCCAGCTATGACATTGGAGATAATATGCGGGGCGTCATCGGTGTGGTTGGTCCCACCCGGATGGACTACGCCAAGGTGACCGCCCGTCTGTCCTACTTCGCCGACAGCCTGACCCGAATGTTCGGCAAGGGCGAGCTGCCCCCCGGCGAGGACAGTGAGGACAAGGAATAAAGAAAAAAGGAGCGCGCAGACGTGAGCAAAAAGGAAACAAAAAAGCAGGATCCCGTTCAGGAAACGCCTCAGGACCAGGCGGCTCCCCAGCAGGAGGAGACCGTGCAGCCTCAGGGCGAGCAGACCGCACCCCCTGAGGAGGACCCGCTGCTCCGTGAGCTGGAGGCCCTCAAGGACCAGAACGCCCAGCAGGAGGACAAATACCTCCGTCTGGCCGCTGAGTACGACAACTACCGCAAGCGCACCGCCAAGGAGAAGGAAACCATCTGGACCGATGCCAAGGCGGAGACCGCCGCGGCCTTCCTGCCGGTGTACGACAATCTGGAGCGGGCCCTGAAGCAGGAGACCGCCGACGAGGCCTACAAGAAGGGCGTGGAGATGACCATGAACCAGCTCAAGGAGGTTCTCTCCAAGCTGGGCATCACCGAGATTCCTGCCTTGGGCGAGGCCTTTGACCCCCAGAAGCACAACGCCGTGATGCATGTGGAGGATGAGACCCTGGGTGAAAACACCGTGGCTGAGGTCTTTCAGGCCGGCTTCCAGTGCGGCGAAAAGGTCATTCGGTTCGCCATGGTCAAGGTGGCCAATTAAAACGAAGCGCGGAGGCGTGCGGAGCAGCGAGGATGGACCGGAGCGAGGGCGAGCGGAGGACCGCATAGCGGTCTGAAGACCAGCCCGAGACGAAGGGAAGCCGCGCGTCGCGCAGCCGCCGCAGCGTGACAAGCCGAAGCGCGCAGCCGCTGCAGCGTGACAACCCGAAGCGCGGAGGCACCGCGGCGCAACAATCTAATTTCCCAATTCATTTTGTAAATAACAATCTTTCATATATTTAGGAGGAAAACATTATGTCCAAGATTATCGGTATCGACTTAGGTACAACCAATAGCTGTGTGGCCGTCATGGAAGGCGGCGACGCCGTTGTCATCCCAAACGCGGAAGGCAACCGTACTACCCCCTCTGTGGTCGCGTTCTCCAAGGACGGCGAGCGTATGGTGGGCCAGGTGGCTAAGCGCCAGGCCATCACCAACCCCGACCGCACCGTGATTTCCATCAAGCGTGAGATGGGCTCCGACTACAAGGTGTCCATCGACGGCAAGAAGTACACCCCCCAGGAGATCAGCGCCATGATCCTTCAGAAGCTGAAGGCGGACGCCGAGGCCTATCTGGGCCAGCCTGTCACCGAGGCCGTGATCACCGTTCCCGCTTACTTCACCGACGCTCAGCGTCAGGCCACCAAGGATGCCGGCAAGATCGCCGGCCTGGAGGTCAAGCGTATCATCAATGAGCCCACCGCCGCGGCTCTGGCCTACGGCGTGGACAAGGAGACCGCTCAGAAGGTCATGGTGTATGACCTGGGCGGCGGCACCTTCGATGTGTCCATCCTGGACATCGATGACGGTGTCATCGAGGTTCTGGCTACCGCCGGCAACAACCGCCTGGGCGGCGACGACTTCGATAAGTGCGTCATGGACTGGATGGCTGCCGAGTTCAAGAAGACCGAGGGCGTGGACCTCACCGGCGACAAGGTGGCTATGCAGCGCCTGAAGGAGGCTGCCGAGAAGGCCAAGATTGAGCTGTCCGGCGTCACCTCCACCAACATCAACCTGCCCTATATCACCGCCGATGCCACCGGCCCCAAGCACCTTGATCTGACCCTGACCCGTGCCAAGTTCGACCAGCTCACCGCTCACCTGGTGGAGGCCACTGCTGGCCCCGTCCGTCAGGCCATGGGCGACGCCGGCCTCACCGGCAGCGACATCTCCAAGGTCCTGATGGTGGGCGGCTCCAGCCGTATCCCCGCGGTTCAGGAGATGGTCAAGAAGCTCACCGGTAAGGAAGGCTTCAAGGGCATCAACCCCGACGAGTGCGTGGCTCTGGGCGCGGCCCTGCAGGGCGGCGTGTTCACCGGCGACGTGAAGGACCTGCTGCTGCTGGACGTCACCCCCCTGTCCCTGGGCATTGAGACCATGGGCGGCGTGATGACCAAGCTCATCGACCGCAACACCACCATCCCCGTGAAGAAGAGCCAGACCTTCACCACCGCCGCCGACAACCAGACCTCCGTTGAGGTCCACGTGCTCCAGGGCGAGCGTGAGATGGCTCAGTACAACAAGACTCTGGGCAAGTTCCACCTGGACGGCATCGCTCCCGCACGCCGCGGTGTGCCTCAGATTGAGGTGACCTTCGACATCGACGCCAACGGCATCGTGAACGTCTCCGCCAAGGACCTGGGCACCGGCAAGGAGCAGCACATCACCATCACCTCCTCCACCAACATGTCCAAGGAGGACATCGACAAGGCCGTCAAGGAGGCCGAGCAGTTTGCCGCCGAGGACGCCAAGCGCAAGGAAGAGGTTGACGTCCGCAACCAGGGCGACCAGATGGTCTATCAGACCGAGAAGACCCTGGAGGAGATGGGCGACAAGATTCCCGCCGCTGACAAGGCCAATGTGGAGTCTGCTCTGGGCAAGCTGAAGGAGACCCTGAAGGGCAATGACACCCAGGCCATCAAGAACGCCACCGAGGAGCTGACCAAGGCCTTCTACGCCGTCAGCGAGAAGCTCTATCAGCAGCAGGGCGGCCAGGCCGGCCCCGGCCCCGACATGGGCGGCAACTTCGGTGGCGGCCAGCAGGGCGGCAATGACGGCCCCGACGTGGTGGATGCCGACTACGAAGTCGTGGACGACGACAAGAAGTAATGCAGAATTAAGAATGCAGAATGCAGAATTGACATTCTGAGATTCGCCGGGGGCGGACGGGGCCAATGTCACGCCGCCTCCGGCGGAATCTCCCCGGTTACCACTCTGCATTCTGCGTTTCTGCGTTTTCATGATCGAGGTGAGCAAGGATATGCCAGAACAGAAACGAGATTATTACGAGGTGCTGGGCGTCAGCAAGGGCGCCTCGGAGGATGAATTAAAAAAGGCCTACCGGAAGCTGGCCAAAAAATACCACCCGGATATGAACCCCGGAGACAAGACCGCCGAGGCCAAGTTCAAGGAGGTCAACGAGGCCTATGAGGTCCTCTCCGACAAGGAGAAGCGGGCCAAGTACGACCAGTTCGGCCACGCGGGTGTGGATCCCAACTTCGGCGCCGGCGGCGGCTACGGCGGATTTGATATGGGCGACATCGACCTGGGGGATATCTTTGGGTCGTTCTTCGGCGGCGGTTTCGGTGGGTTCGGCGGCGGAAGCAGCCAGCGGGCCAACGCCCCCCAGAAGGGCGAGAGCCTGCGGGCCAACCTGACACTCTCCTTTGAGGAGGCCGCCTTCGGCTGCGAGAAGGAGATTGAGCTCAACCGCACCGAGCCCTGTGACGACTGTCAGGGCTCCGGCTGCCAGCCGGGCACCACGGCGGAGACCTGTCCCGACTGTCGGGGCACCGGCGTCATCCGCATCCAGCGTGGGGCGGGCGGCTTTGCCTTCTCCTCCACTGCCCCCTGTTCCCGCTGCCGCGGCACCGGCAAGATTATCCATAGTCCCTGTAAGAGCTGCGGTGGAACGGGCAGCGTGAGAAAGAAGAAGCGCATCACCGTCACCATCCCCGCCGGTATCGACGACGGCCAGGCTGTCTCCCTCCGTGGCCAGGGCAACGCCGGCAAGAACGGCGGCCCCGCCGGTGACCTCATTGTGGGCGTGCGCATCAAGCCCCATCCCCACTTCCAGCGGGAGGGCACCACGGTGCTCTATGAGCAGCCCGTCTCCTTCTACCAGGCGGCCATGGGCGCTGAGCTGGAAATTCCCACCATCGACGGCAAGGTGAAGTGGACCCTGCCCGCCGGAACCCAGCCGGGTACCACCTTCCGCCTGCGGGGCAAGGGCATTCCCGAGCTGCGCGGCCGGGGCCGTGGCGACCAGTATGTCACCGTCAAGGTGCAGGTGCCCACCAACCTGACCACCGAGCAGCGGGACGCCCTGCGCGCCTTTGGTGAGACCATGGGCGAGACCACCGGGGAGCGCCCCATCAAGACCTTCTTCGATAAGCACAAAAAGAAGAAATAAGAGCAGTGCCTGCGGCTTCGGGAGTGTGTTCCCGAAGCCGCTTTTTGCGCCCGGAAGGGGAATTTGCACCCTTGCGCTTTGCAGGCCCGTCCGCTATAATAGGAGCGATGAAGCCCATCGGCCGGACCGCATGGAAGGAGGTCCGGACTTTTTAAGGAAGAAGGAAATGCCATGACAGAGCAAGAGAAAAAGCAGTTGATGGCCATGGCCTGCAAGGTGCGTATGGGTGCCATTCGCGGCGTCCACAGCGCAAAGGCCGGACATCCCGGCGGAAGTCTGTCCGCCGCCGATCTCTTTACTTACCTCTATTTTAAAGAGATGAATGTGGACCCCAAGAACCCCAAATGGGCGGATCGGGACCGGTTTGTCCTTTCCAAGGGCCACACCGCCCCCGGCCTGTACGCGGCCCTGGCGCTGCGGGGCTTCTTCCCTGAGGAGGACCTGCTCACCCTGCGCCACATTGGCAGCCACCTCCAGGGTCACCCCAACATGAACGAGACCCCCGGCGTGGACATGTCCACCGGTTCCCTGGGCCAGGGCGTTTCCGCCGCCGCCGGCATGGCGCTGGCCGCCAAGTATCAGGGCAAGGACTGCCGGGTGTATACCCTGTTGGGCGATGGTGAGATTCAGGAGGGCCAGGTGTGGGAGGCCTTTATGTTTGCCCACCACTACAAGCTGGACAACCTGTGCGTCATCATCGACAACAACGGCCTGCAGATTGACGGCAACGTGGCCGATGTTATGAGCCCCTACCCCATCCCCGAAAAGCTGCGCGCCTTCGGCTTTGAAGTGACTGAGATCGACGGCCACGACTTTGACCAGATTGAGGCCGCCTTTGCCCAGGCCAGAGCCACCAAGGGCGTTCCCTTTGCCATCGTGATGAAGACGGTGAAGGGCAAGGGCGTCTCCTACATGGAGAACAACGCCGGCTGGCACGGCAAGGCCCCCAACGACGAGGAATTTGAGATTGCCATGAAGGAGCTCTCGGCTCAGCTGGCAGAAGTGGAGGGGAAGTAAGATGGCCGACGTGAAGAAAATTGCCACCCGGGACAGCTACGGAAATGCCCTGGTGGAGCTGGGACAGCAGCATGACAACCTGATCGTCTTTGACGCCGACCTGGCCGGCGCCACTAAGACCGGAACCTTTAAGAAGGCCTTCCCTGACCGCCACTTTGACTGCGGCATTGCCGAGGGGAATATGATGACGGTGGCCGCCGGCGCGGCGGCCATGGGCCTGGTGCCCTTTGCCTCCACCTTTGCCATGTTCGCCGCCGGACGGGCCTTTGAGCAGATTCGCAACTCCATCGGCTATCCCCACCTGAACGTGAAGATCGGTGCCACCCACGGCGGTATCTCCGTGGGCGAGGACGGCGCGTCCCACCAGTGCTGCGAGGACTTTGCCACCATGCGCTCCATCCCCGGCATGGTGGTCATGTCCCCCGCCGATGATGTGGAGGCCCGGGCCATGGTGAAGGCCGCCTACGAGCACGTGGGCCCCGTGTATATGCGCTTTGGCCGCTCCGCTGTTCCCGTCTTCCATGAGAAGGAGGGCTACTCCTTCCAGATTGGCAAGGGCGAGGTGCTGCGGGACGGCACCGACGTGGCCATCATCGCCAACGGCCTGCTGGTGGCCGAGGCCATCGAGGCCGGCAAGGCCCTGGCTGAGCTGGGCATCCAGGCCCGGGTCATCAATATGGCCACCATCAAGCCTCTGGATGAGGAGCTGGTGCTGAAGGCCGCTCAGAACTGCGGCAAGATCATCACCTGCGAGGAGCACAACATTCTGGGTGGCCTGGGTGAGGCCGTGTGCGGTGTGCTCTCCGAGAAGTGCCCCACCCCCGTGCGCCGCATCGGCGTCAACGACGAGTTCGGTCACTCCGGCCCCGCCGCCGCGCTGCTCAAGCAGTTCGGTCTGTGCGCCGACCACATTGTGGAAGTGGCCAAGGACTTCTGCGGCAAGTAAACCATTCCATAAAAAAATGCCTGTGCCGTCGGCACAGGCATTTTTTTACGTTCTTAGAAGCAGAGGCTGAAGCTGCCGGCCCTCCAGGGCGGCCTGGGCGGCGTCGGCCACCTGGGAGAAGTCCGCCACCAGGGAGGTGGGTTTTTTGGCGGGATCGTCCTGCCCGAAGGGGACAAAATAGATGTACTTCCGGTTCAGAAGAGCGCCGATGCTGGCCGCGGAGCCGGAGAGCCCGTCGTTGGTGGAGGGGGCAATAAGCAGAGGGCGGCTGTTGCGCAGGTGGGCCTTGGCGGCCATGGTAACGCTGGAGTCGGTTACGCCGGAGGCCAGCTTGCCCAGCGTATTGCCGGTACAGGGGCAGATGATGAGCAGGTCCAGCAGATGCTGGGGGCCAATGGGCTCGGCGGCCTTCACCGAGGCAATGACCCGGTGGTCGCAGATGCGCTCCATTTCCCGCATCAGGTCGTGGGCCTTTCCAAAGCGGGTGTCCGTTTCCGCGGTGCACTCGGAGACGATGGGAATGACATTTTGCCAGCGGGCCCGCACCTGCTCCAGGGCAGCCATAGCCTTGGCGTGGGTGCAGAAGGAGCCGCACACGGCGAATCCCACAGTGATGTTGTCCAAGAGAACCTTCCTTTCCGGGCCGTCAGCGGCCCAATTCATGGAGCATATTATAGATTGTGGTCTTGATGGCCGCGCCGGCGGTCACCGGGGCCACCTTGCCCGGCAGGGAGAGGGCCCAGATGACCGTCAGCCCCAGCTCCCCTGCCGCTGCCAGATCCACGCCGCCCGGCTTGGAGGCCAGATCCAGCACCAGGCAGTCCCGGCGCAGATCCTCCAGTTCCTTTTGGCCCAGTACCTGGGCGGGAACCGTATTGATCACCAGGTTGTAGCTGCACAGCCAGCCCGCCAGCTGCTCCAGATGCTCGGTGCCGAAGCCCATGGCCTGGGCCCAGGCCAGCTGCTCGTACTTTCGGGCGGCCACGCTGACCCTGGCCCCCAGGGCGGCAAAACGCTGGGCGGTAAGCCTCCCCACCCGTCCAAAGCCCAGGACCAGCACCCGCGCGCCGTGGATGGTGATGGGCAAATGCTCCATGGCCAGCTGAAGGGCGCCTTCGGCCGTGGGGACTGCGTTGGCCACGGCCAGTTCCTCCCGGGCAAAGTAGTCCCGGACCATCAGCCCCCGGGTACCGGCCATGGCCAGCAGCTCCGGGTCCAGCCGCCCGCCGCAGAGAAATTGAGAGGGGGAGAGCCGGTCCAGAATGGGCTCCAGGGGCTGGGGCTCCGCGGAAAAGGGAGCGCTGAGCATACCCGGTTCTCCGCTGACCGGCAGGGGCAGAATGACGCAGTCGGCGTTTCCGATGTGGTCCAGACGGTCTGTATGGATAAGGCCTGGGTGGTCGTCAGGCGGATCTGCGTGGAGCGCATAGAGGTGGACGGTGTGGCCATCCTCGGCCAGCAGCTGGGCCAGCTTTGCCTGGCGCATGTCGCCGCCCACCACCCAAAAGCTTAGTTCCTGTTTGATGATATCACCTCCGCTCGCCGCCGAGGGACGGACGGGCAAGCATGTGCCGGTCCGCGCTTGGGGCGATGTGTTTCTATTTCACTGTATGCCGCCGGAGGAACGGAGGTGCGGAAACAAAAAAGCGCTCTGCCTTTTGGGCAGAGCGCTTTTTATATGCGAAGGAAATCTTACTTGGCAGCCTTGGCAGCCTTGATGGCTTCAATGAGCATGGGGGCAACCTTGAACAGGTCGCCGCAGATGCCGTAGTCGGCAATCTCGAAGATGGGGGCATTCTCGTTCTTGTTCACGGCAATGATGCACTCGGAATCCTGCATGCCGGCCTTGTGCTGGATAGCACCGGAGATACCCAGAGCCACATAGATCTTGGGGTGAACGGTCTTGCCGGTCTGGCCAACCTGGTGGTCGGCAGACATCCAGCCGGAGTCCACCACGGCACGGGAGGCGCCCACGACGCCGCCCAGAACCTCAGCCAGCTCCTCAGCCAGCTTGATGCCGCCCTCCACGTCCTTGGAGATACCACGGCCCACGGAGACGACCACGTCGGCACCGATGAGGTCCACCAGCTTCTTGGCGGCCTTGACCACCTCGACAACCTGGGTCTCCATGTCGGCCTCGGTGAGGGAGAAGTTGGGCTTGATGATCTCGCAGGCGTCAGCCTTGGCCTGGTCGAAGGCGTTCTTCTTCATAACGCCGGGACGGACGGTGGCCATGGCGGGACGGAAGCGGGGGCAGATGATGGTGGCCATCAGGTGGCCGCCGAAGGCGGGACGGGTCATCTTCAGGTTCCGGTCATCCTCGGGGATGTTGTCGATCATGGCAGGAGCCAGAGTGGAAGCGGAACGCAGGAACTCCTTGTACTTGGGCACATCGATGTCCAGGTGGGTGCAGTCGGCGCACAGACCGGTGTGCAGACGGGCGGCGCAGCGGGGGCCCAGGTCACGGCCAATGTTAGTGGCGCCGATGAGCATCACCTCGGGCTTGTACTCATGGATCACGTCGCAGATGACCTTGGTGTAGCCGTCGGTGGTGTAGTTCTCCAGCAGAGGGTGGTCGCAGACGTACACGCCGTCAGCGCCGTAGCCGCCCAGCTCCTTGGCAATGCCCTCGATGTTGTGGCCCAGCAGGATGCCGTACAGCTTGGAGCCCAGCTCGTCGGCCAGCTTGCGGCCCTCGGAGATCAGCTCGAAGGAGGTGGGCATCATCTTGCCCTGGCGCTGCTCACAAAATACCCAAACGCCGCCGTTGAATTCCTCGATAGCAGCACTGTTGTAAGTAGACATATTCTTCAATTCTCCCTTCTATCAGATCAGGTGCTTGGCGGCAAGGATGCCGGCCAGCTTCTCGCAGGTGGCCTTGTCGGCGCCCTCCAGCATCATGCCCACGCCCTTCTGGGGGGGAGTAAAGGACTTAAAGATGTTGGTGGGGGAGCCCTTCAGACCGATGGTGGAGGGATCGATGAGGGGATCGTCCTTCAGAGTGTTGTAATCGAAGACCTCGTAGGGCTTGGAGTAGCATTCAAAGATGCCGTCCACGCTCATGTAACGGGGCTCGTTGAGCTCCTTGATGCAGGTGACCAGGCAGGGGGTCTTGACCTTGATGGTCATGTAGCCGTCCTCCAGCATGCGCTTGATGGTCAGGGTGTCGCCGTCCTTCTTGATGTCGGCGGCGTAGGAGACCTGGGGCAGGCCCAGCTTCTCGGCGATCTGAGGACCGACCTGAGCGGTGTCGCCGTCGATGGCCTGACGGCCGCACATCACGATGTCTTCCTTCTCCACGCCGATCTTGTTGATGGCAGCGGCCAGGATCTGAGAGGTGGCGTAGGTATCGGAGCCGCCGAACTCACGGCCGGACACCAGCACGGCGCGGTCCACGCCGCGGGCCATAATCTCACGCAGCATTCCCTCTGCGGGCGGGGGACCCATGGAAACCACAACGACCTCGGCGCCGGTCTGCTCCTTCAGGGTCAGGGCGGCCTCAACAGCGTTCAGGTCATCGGGGTTGGTGATGGTAGCCATGGAGGCACGGTTCAGGGTGCCGTCGGGGTTCACGGCCACCTTACCAGAGGTATCGGGGACCTGCTTAACACAAACAATGATTTTCATTTCCATCTGCCTCCTAACTTATTTCACACCCAGCGCGCGGGAGATAACCATGCGCTGAACCTCGGAAGTACCCTCGTAGATCTCGGTGATCTTGGCGTCGCGCATCATGCGCTCCACGGGATACTCACGGGTGTAGCCGTAGCCGCCGAACAGCTGCACGGCCTTGCGGGTCACGTCGTTAGCGGCCTCAGCGGCGAACAGCTTGGCCATGGCAGAGTCCATGCCGTAGGGCTCGTGGTTCTGCTTCTTGGTAGCGGCGGCGTACACCAGGTACTGAGCGGCCTGCATCCGGGTGTGCATGTCGGCCAGCTGGAACTGGGTGTTCTGGAACTGGCTCAGACGCTTCTTGAACTGGATACGCTCCTGGGTGTACTTGACGGCCTCGTTCACAGCGCCCTCGCCCAGACCCAGAGCCTGAGCAGCGATGCCGATACGGCCGCCGTCCAGAGTCTGCATGGCGATCTTGAAGCCCTGGCCTTCCTTGCCCAGCAGGTTCTCCTTGGGCACGATGCAGTCCTCGAAGATCAGATCGCAGGTGGAGGAGCCGCGGATACCCATCTTCTTCTCGTGCTTGCCCACGGAGAAGCCGGGGAAGCTCTTCTCCACGATGAAGGCGGAGATGCCGTGGTTGCCGGCCTTGGGATCGGTCATAGCGAAGACCACGAAGGTCTCGGCCACAGTGCCGTTGGTGATGAAGCACTTGGAGCCGTTGAGGACGTAGTGGTCACCCTCCAGCACGGCAGTGGTCTGCTGGCCGGAGGCGTCGGTACCGGCGTTGGGCTCGGTCAGGCCGAAGGCGCCGATCTTCTTGCCGGACAGGAGGTCAGGCAGGTACTTCATCTTCTGCTCCTCGGTGCCGTGCTCAAAGATGGGGGCGCAGCACAGAGAGGTGTGAGCGGAAACGATAACGGCGGTGGTGCCGCACACCTTGGCCAGCTCCTCCACGCACATGGCGTAGGACAGCACATCGCCGCCGGCGCCGCCGTACTGCTTGGGGAAGTAGATGCCCATCATGCCCAGCTTGCCCATCTTCTCCACGGTCTCCATGGGGAAGCGCTCTTCTTCGTCGATCTCCTCGGCCAGAGGCTTGACCTCGTTCTCGGCGAACTCGCGGTACATCTTGCGGACCATCTCTTGTTCCTTAGACAGGTGAAAATCCATTTTTCAGTCCTCCTAGTTTTTAATACTTAACTGACATCATCGTAGACGCTCTTTGCCGAAGCGGGGCCCGTCTGACCGGGACGGACGGCGCTGGACGAGGGAGCAGACGATATGAGGTTTGGTACCGCGCGGCCGGGAATATTGTTATATTTTTAACAAAGAAAGCCCGAAAAAACCGCAACACGGGCAGCCCCCGCTGTTGCGTTAAAGTATGTACGCGCGGCAAAGGAATTTTACTGTTAAAATTATAACGGTTTTCCCGGGGGAGTGCAAGGGGGAGATGTCTGGTAAAATGCACAGTTTTTGTGGAAATGTTTTGGCAAAAACAGAAAGAGGCATCAAAAGGCACAAAAAATGGTGAAATTTCCGTAAAATAGCGTCAAAAGAACGGAGAGAAAAACGAGGCCCCGGTCCTGTGGACCGGGGCCTCGAAGCATAGCACCTTACTTGGAATAGTCGTAGAAGCCCTTGCCAGACTTGCGGCCCAGCAGACCGCCGCGGACCATCTTCTTCAGCAGAAGGGCGGGACGGTACTTGGGATCGCCGGTCTCGGTATACAGGGTGTCCATGATGGCCAGACACACGTCCAGGCCGACGAAGTCGCCCAGAGCCAGGGGGCCCATGGGGTGGTTGGCGCCCAGCATCATGGCCTTGTCGATGTCTTCCACGCTGGCCACGCCGGTCTCCACCAGGCCGATGGCCTCATTGATCATGGGGATGAGGATCTTGTTGACCACGAAGCCGGGGGCCTCGGCCACCTCAACGGGCTCCTTGCCGATCTCCTTGGAGAGGTTATAGATGAAGTCGAAGGTCTCCTGGGTGGTGTTGGCACCGCGGATGATCTCGATGAGCTTCATGGAGGGGACGGGATTGAAGAAGTGCATGCCGATGACGGGGTGCTTCAGGCCGTTGCCCATCTCGGTGATGGACAGGGAGGAGGTGTTGGAGGCGAAGATAGTGCCCTCCTTGCAGAAGCCGTCCAGCTCATGGAGCAGCTCCTTCTTGGTGGCCATCTCTTCCTTGACGCACTCAATCACCAGATCGACGTCAGCGGCCTCCTCGTGAGTCTGGGGAATGAGGACGTTGGCCATCAGGGCGTCCACGGCCTCCTGAGCCATCTTGCCCTTCTCCACCCGCTTCTGCAGGGACTTACCCAAGGTATCCTTATGACGCTGGGCGGACGCGGGGCTGCTGGCGTACATCAGGACGGTGTGACCCTTGGCGGCAAAGACCTGTGCGATACCGCGGCCCATGGTGCCGGCGCCGAAAAGTGCGACTTTCATACTGTGTTCCTCCTAAAATAATGTAAAATGGTTGCCAGCATCCTTCTGGCAGGGTCTGACCGGATAAACCGGTCCCGCTCTCTTGAAACACAGTATACCTGTTTTTTTGCCGCGGTGCAAGAGGAAAGTGCGGTAATGTTTTAGTGAGATGATAGGGCAAAGGGAACGGAGCCTGCACTTGCTCAGCCGGACAGCCGGGCAATGTTCTGCTCGGTGAGAGCGAACCACTGCACCGGCATGGGATCGGAGCCCCCCGTGTGCCCCTCCAGCCACTGGAGATAGACTGATTCATCCACCGGTGTTTCGTCTCCGTCCAGATAGTAGAGAAAACCGCTGCCGCTCACGTCCAGATCCTCCGGAAAGGCGGGGAAGTCCGCATTTTGGTCGGAAATCTCCCGGTCCCAGGCGTCTGCCGAGCCTGCGTAGGAGTAGCTGTCACTCCCGGGCTCATACCGGTACACCGTATAGGGCCAGAACCGTCCGCCCCAGCCCTGGTTGTGACTCCAGGGGGAGCATACCGCACCGTTTTGATAAAAGCTGGGCTCCAATCCAAACCGGTCCGGGCTCTGGAGCAGGAGGGTGTCCGTGTCCGCCCGGTAGTCCAGTACATAGGTGCCCTGCCCGGCGACAATGGTGGTGTAGAGGGACAGCAAAAGCTCCTCACGGCCGTCCCCGTCCACATCATAGACCCCAAACCGGTTCTCGATATACTGGGACGGGGAGGCGGGGCTTTCAGCGGAAAAGTCGTAGAGAGCATCCGGGAGAGGCTGACCGGTCAGCACGTCCTCCAGAAGAGAGGCGTAGTAGCTCCGCGCCTGGGGATCGCCCCCGGGTAAGGCCGCGGCTTTTTGGTCGGAAAGGGGGACAAAGCCCCGGTACAGCCACTGGTTCTGGTCGGACTGGAGGGAAGACCAGGCGGGATTCTTCTCGTAGAGATCAAAGCCGCCCTCCCCGGGAATGGCCAGACGGCCAAACCAGAAGTTGTAGGAGAGGGAGCCCGTCTCTGAGTCGCCCTGGGGGTGCAGAAGATATCGGGCCTCCTCGGTGTCGGGGAGAATGCCGCTGTCCAGGGCAGCCTGGGGCAGCTCCAGCACCCGCTCCAGTTCGCCGTCTGCGAAGCGGAACAGGCCGAGACCGCTGCAGGTCTCATCCCCCTGGTAGGTGGTGGAGTTGGAGCACAGCAGCCACAGGTCCCCGTCCTCCGCCCAGGTGGACCAGAGGCCGTTGTCGCCGCCGATGAGATAGCTTTCTCCTGTGAAATCCTGGGCATTCTCATCCCACACGCCCAGGACCAGATTGTCCAGACCGGCAACGTGGGGGGCGCCCGTGCTTTCCACCAGCATCAGGGTGCGGGAGCCCTGGGTGTGGGAGAACAGCCGATACTCACTTGTGCCGTAGAGATACTCATAGGACTGGATGGTCCGTCGGGCCAGCTGATGGTTCTGTACCGACTGGCTCATGGGGACTGGGTCCCAGCCATCCTCCGGCTCTCCGCCGTCGGCGCTCCACCGGCACCACAGAGCGGGAGAGAACTCCATGGTCTCCTCCGCCGGGACCAGATATTCTTCGGCCTGAGGGGTGACGCCAGGAGACGGGCAGCGCTCCAGTGTTCCGCCCTGCCACTGGTAGAGCCGGTCAAACTCCACGTCCTCCCCGGTGTGGACGGAGGAGAGATAAAAAGTGACCTGGTTCTCTGCGCCAATCCGGAAACCGGCCAGAGTGACCTCCTCCAGAGCCTGACCGTCAGTGGGAGCGGCTGCGGTCTCCTCCTCTAACTGGGCACGCAGCTCCTCCAAATTGGTGCCCGCCATCCTCCAGGCCTCGTCCTCCGGGACGAGCCTGCCCTCCTGCAGGTCGTATACCCAGGTGGACAGGGTGGGGGAGAAGCCGGCAAGCCCTGCGGCTGCCCCCTGATCGTACTGGTAGAGCACCAGACTGAGGTAGCGGTCCGTCCGGGTGGGGTAGCACAGACAGCGGAACCAGTCCCCAGGCTGGCCCTGGGAGATCTGGTCGATGGCGGCGCGGTACTCCTCCGCCAGGGCGGACAGTGCCCCGTTGACGGCCCGGGAATCCTCTGTTTCGGGTACCGCCAGGGTGGGCACCTCCACATAGTTGCCCAGCTGGTCGTAGTATTGAAGCTGGAGCTCAACTGCGGACGTCTGTTTGGTCTGGTTCTGGCAGGAGACCAGGGAACCGCACAGCAGGATAATTGCCCCCACCAGAGCCATGAGCCACACCGGCGGACGCTTCTTTTTCCATTGAAAAATGTTTCGGATGCGCAGCTCCGTCTCTCGGGCCGAGCCGGACAGGTGGGTGGCAAAGGGGGAGCGGGGCGGCGTAGGGGAGGTGCGGTTCATAGGGCTCTCCTTTCCTATCAGGGGCAGTTAAGGCTTCAGTTAAACATATTGGTCAGGGTGATTTGGGACAGAGTGTCCCCCTCGAAGAAGAACAGAATGGCGGGGCCCAATTCGTCATAAAAGCCATCGGATTGTTCCGGGGCCAGGCCGGGAATGTAGTAGAGCAGGTCCTTGTCCGGGTACCGGCCCCAGTAGTTCCCGGCCACGGCGGTGGGGTAGGCTTCCAGCACCTCTGCCCGGCTGTCCCCCACCTGGATGCCCTGGGGCGTGTGGAGGTCGGTCATGGTGGTGTCCAGGGTGTTGATGGTGTCCTGATTGGTGGTGCTGTCGTGGTAGCTCAGGGCGGTAAAGGTCTTGCCCCCCACCTGGCCGCTGCTGCGGAACCAGTAATCGCCGGAATTGTAGATGGGCTCGTAGTCCGCCAGCGTTTCCTCCTCAATGGACATGGTGTCCAGGCAGGAGAAGGACAGGGACAGGCCAGGACCCACCGGGAGATCAAAGCCGTCCCGGTAGAGGCAGACCTGCTCGTTCAGCAGGGAACTGGCCGGCTGGGACGCCGGCTGATCGCCGATGTCACTCCCAAAGCCCAGCACCCGGGTGTAGCTTCCGTTCTGGTCCTGTGCCAGGCTGATGTATGTGTGGTTGATGCCGCCGTGCCAGCCCAGGCGAAGAGGAGCACCGTCAAAATAGTAGATGCCGAAATCCAGCTCAAAGACAGTCCAGCGCTGTCCATCTGTCTCTCCGGAGTTGATCGGGGTTACCGCATCCACACTCATGGCTCCCTCCACGCTGTTGTCAGGGAGATCCTCCAGATAGTACCACTGAGGTACGTCCAGGCAGGCCTCCAGGTAGGTGCGGATCAGGATGTCCCGGGAGGCGTTATCGGCCGTCAGGCCGGAGAATTCCGCCGTTCCCAGCTCCGGGCCGGTGCCCATGACACAGCGGCTGACATCCACGACCCTGCCGCTGCCGTGGTCATAGAGGACCGAGGCGTTGAGGTACAGGTCCTCGCCGTTGTCCGCCCGGGCCACCAGGTTGTAGTAGACCTGGCCCTCAAAATTCCGCTCCCGGTACACTCCGTCTTCTGGGGTGAGGGAGACAATCTGCCACACGGCGGAGGCGTTTTGACTGTCCCAGGGGTTATATTGGCTGCGGGTATACTCCTCCAGCCACGCCCGGACCTGGTAGTAGATGCCTGTGGTCAGCCGGTCCTCCGGAACGGCGTAGAACTGCTCGTTGTGGTCAGGGACCCACTGGGGGCCGTCCCCGTTGACCACAGCGTTGTTGGTGTGGACGAACACATCCACCCCACCGGGAGACATGAGGGCCAGATGATCACCCCAGTAGGAAAAATAGTCGGCCTGAGCCTGAGTGCCCAGCTGCATGATATTGCCCTCCACGGGCCAAATCCAGGAGAGCTTTCCGTCCTGGAGCTGGACCGCGCCTGAGTCTCCGTAAAGAAGGCCCTGGGATATGCCGTTCAGAGTATAGAGGAGACTGGGTGTCCCGTCTTGGAGAAAGAGACGGGTGTGAGGGGCTCCACCCCGGGTAGAAGCCACAAGGGTGGGGTCGGTGAGTTTGCCGGAGGCCTCTTCATAGGAGCCAATGACCAGATAGACGGAATAGTCATCCCGGAAGGAGGCGGCGGCCAAGGTGTAGCCGTCCAGACTGGCAGACTGGAGCAGGGTAGGCGCGGCTTCGTCCATGGTGTCGGCGGCGATATTGCCATTTAAAGCATCATACAGCGCCTGAAGAAGGGGGCGGTTTGCGTTGCTGAGACCGGAGGCGGAGGAGAACCCACCCTCCGGCTGACCGCCTGCAAAGTACCACTGCCGCCACAGGGGAGGCTCCAGATCGAGACACTCCTCTGCCGACACCAGGGGCTGGGGCTGGGTTACATTGTATTGGTCGTAGCGGGTAAAGCTCCCGCCCTGCCAGATGTAGAGGTCCTCGCATCCGCTGACCATGTCCTGGACGCTGTCGTCCCGGTCGTCCGTCCGGGCGGTGAGGTAGAAGACGGGTTGGCCGTCCGACCCCATGCGGAAGCCCTCCAGCGCCTGGTTCTGGATGCACACGTCGGCGTCAGGGTTGTCCTTTTGCACAATGGGGTCAAACTGCTGGGCCAGGGCCTGGCACAGCCCCTCCTCCGTTTGCCCGGCCAGCTCCAGCGCCTGGGCCAGGGTCACCTGCTGCCCGGTTTTTTTGTCGCAGACCAGGGTGGTGACGTGGCCGGTGACCAGGTCGGTGCGGTATTCCGTCCGGAAGAACACCAGGCTGAGATAGCGCTCCGTTTCCGAGGGGTAGAGGAGGCATTGGTTCTCTCCGGGCGTCTGGTCGGAGCCGTCCAGCACCGGCTGGTAGTTCGCCTTCAGCTAGGTCAGGGCCTCGTTGATGGCGGTTACCCCTTCGTCGGAGCCAGTGAGGACGGGGATTTCAATGTAGTTTTCCTTGGCGTCGTAGTACTGCGTGTCCATGGATAGGGACACGGTTTGCGTCTGGCTCTGGCAGGAGACCAGAGAGCCGCACAGCAGGATGACGGCTCCCACCAGGACCATGAGCCACAGGGGCGGACGTTTCTTTTTCCACTGGAAGATGTTTCGGATGCGCAGCTCCGTCTCCCTGGCCGAGCCGGACAGGTGGGTGGCGAAGGGGGAGCGGGGTGGTGTTTGGGACAGGCGTTTCATAAAGGCCTCCTTTGGCAAATGAAGAGAAAAGAGTGGGGGAGAGACGAAGGGGATCAGTCCGTGGGCTGGAGTACCTGGCCGAAGTAAACTTCCTTGCCCCCGGTTACCTGGTAAAGCTCGGCCCAGGCAAAGGGGCAGGAATCGTCGGGAATGAGAGGGCGGTAGGGCTGCCTCTCCTGTACCGTTTCCCAGGTCCCGTCGGCGTTATAGGTGTAGAAATTGCAGTAGAATTCCAGATCGGGGGAGAGGCTGTATGTGCCGCGCCGGGCGGTGATGAGAAAGTCGCTGAGCCAGGCGGAGAGAACCAGCTGCTCCCGGTCCTCGTCCCAGAGAAACCAGGCAAAACTGGGGGACTTGGGGGGCAGAAGCTCCGCCATGACTCCCAGGTCCTCTGAGCCGTCAGCGTTCAGGTCCAGCACCTGGGGCTCCATATAGTCGTGCTCCCCCATGACGTACAGGCCGTCGTCCGGGGAGGCGGGCTGGGGCCACTCCAGGGAGGCGGGATCGATAGTCTGAATGAGAGACTCTCCGTCATAGACCTGGATGCCGGTTACCTGATACCAGTTTTCCAGGTATTCCCCCTCCATTTTTTGCTCCTCCAGCGCTACGGTGAGTTCCCGGCCCGAGGCAGTTCGAAGGGTGCGGACGGTGCGCCCCGTCTCCTGGTGGGTGGTGGGCGCGGGGTCGGACGCAGGAGCAGAGACGGAAGTGTCGGACGGGACCTCCCGGCGAACCTGGCAGGACACCAGAGAGCCGCAGGAGAGAATCAGCAGTCCCGCCAGAACCATGCTCCACACCGGCGGGCGTTTCTTTTTCCAGTGAACGATGCTGCGGATGCGAAGCTCCGTCTCGCTGGCGCGCCCGGACAGCCGGGTGGCAAAGGGGGAACGGGGCGGGGAAGGGGGATTCCGGGTCATAACAGTCTCCTTTTTAAAATTCGAGGCTTTGATTGTCATTCCTGTTCCGGGGCGCCCGACCACACCAGCTGCCCACGGGCATTGTAGGAGTAGGCGGCGGGGGAGCCCTCGGGGTGTTCAGAGTCAAAGGGGCGCTCAATCAGCTGCTGGTTTTCTTCGTCCGCAGTGATCGCTCCCGCCAGAGCAAAGGAATACTCAAACTGCTCGGTGATGGGATTCCACAGGTACCAGGCGTGCATATCCCGATTGGTGGTGTCGCAGGGCAGGCCAAGATCCTCCGCGCCGTCAAAGTTGATGTCCTGGACATAGACCTCCTTGTAGGACTCTGCGGAGAATCCAGAGGGAGGATAACATTCCGACGGAATAGTGGTCCGGGCCAGGGTGTCCGCGTCAAAGACATTGGAGGCCGGGAGGGGAAACTCCGGGAGAATGGTCTGAAGGAGCCGCCCCCTGTCCCACACCTCGATCTGGTCATAGTAGAGATAACTGGACTCGTAGAGGCTGTTGTGATCCACGAATCGCCGCCCACGGAGCGCCAGGGTAAGAGTGCGGGTTTCTTCCACGGTAATCTCCAGTGTGTCGGTGAAGTAGCCGTCAGAGCTCAGCTGGAACTGCTGCTTCTCCTGAGACCAGGACAGGGTGTTCCACACCGGATTATGCCACTTGTCCTCCAAGTGGGGCAGGCGCAGCTCCTGCAGGCCATCCGGGCCGGACCGCACATAGGCGCCATATATAGAGGTAATGTCCTCCTGGTTTTCCCAATCCAGCGAGAACCGCTCCTCCAGCTGGCCGTCCACCACCTCCAGGACGAAGTAAATGGCTCCTCCGTAGTTGGAGGTGCGGTCATCCAGCTCCAGCACCAGACACTGGTGCTCGGCGGAGGTGAGAAAAGCGGGGGAGAGAATCGGCCAGTAGGCGCCCAGATCCAGACTCCAGTTCAGAGTTTCCCCGCTGCCCAGGGTGACCTCCAGGTCAGTCCGGCCGCCATAGGCGTTGTCCACGCGGCAGGAGGTGACCACCACGCTGTCATCCTCGCCGCCCTGGCCGTCCAGATTGACCCGGTCGCAGAACACGATGCTTGCGCTCTCTTCCAGGGGCTGCTGGTCGGCCGGGAGAACGATGTCGCCGGTGTGGGCCGCCTCCAGAAGCTGAGACAGGGGGAAAACGGCCGCCTCCTGGCCGGAGGTGGGCTGAACGGTCACGGTTTGGTCCTCCGGGTGGAAGGTGAGGGTGACCAGCTGCAAGCCCTCCCCCTCCAGACCCAGCAGATTCGCCGCCGCCTGGGAGAGCTCCTGAGAGCGGATGGAGCCATCGGACCAGCGCCGGAAGACGGTAAGTGAACCGGACGGATTGCTGCAGATCAGCTCCAGTTCTCCGTCGCCGTCCAGATCCAGGTGGGATACGTCGCCGCTGTGCTCCGCCAGCGTGAACGCGGTTCCATCGGGAAGAGTAATTTCATAGACATACTGATCCGGGCCCTCGTCAAAGACGGTGTGGGAGACCGTGCCGCTGTACCCCAGCAGGTGCTCAAAGGGGACGGCCTCCGTGCCCCGCTGGGTGAGGGTAAATTCCGGCCCGGCGGGCGGGGCGGCGGCCTTCACCTGGCAGGACACCAGGGAGCCGCACAGAAGAATGAGCGCCCCCATCAGGGCCATGAGCAGAAGCGGCGGGCGCTTCTTTTTCCACTGGAAGATGCTGCGGATGCGCAGCTCGGTCTCCCTGGCTGAGCCGGACAGGCGGGTGCTCAGGGGGGAGCGGGGCGGAGTGGGAACAGGGGAGTTCATAGCGGCCTCCTTTTTCTGTAACGGCTGCAAAATGATAAAAATCAGGATGAAGTGGAGCAGGTGCCCTTCAGCTGGGCCACCGCGTCCAGAATGGTCTGACCGTAGGCCCGATGCTCCTGGGCGGGCAAGGTCCGCAGAGCGGCCTCGTCGCAGGCCAGCTCCGTGTCCCGTTCCACCAGTCGGGTCATGTACCACATGAGGGGGTTAAACCAGTGCAGGGCATTGGCCAGCAGGGCCAGGGTTTTCAGTCCGATGTCCTTGCGGCGGAAGTGGGTCAGCTCATGGAGCATGGAGTACCGCAGAGCGGAGTCGGATGGGACGTACTCGGGCAGCAGCAGTACGGGACGGATGAGGCCGGCCAGCATGGGCACCCGCAGTCCCTGGCAGGTCATGAGCCGGGGGCGGCGGTCCAGGTGCAGCTGGTTGCCCAGCTCATTGAACAGCTGGATGGTGGCGGGATTGGTCACCGGGGTGGCCCACCGCCGCAGATAAAGCAAAAAGCGAAGATGGGAGACAAAGGCCCAAATGAGCGTTGCCGCGGCCCCCGCCAGCCACACCGCCGTCACCACCTGGGACAGAGAGAGGGAAAACCCGGAGGAGGCGGGGGACTGGACGGAGGCACCGGGGGACGTTGTCTGGCCCTGCCCCGGAGATGAGACGGCGGTGGAGGAACCCTGCTCCCCCTGATTGGGATCCGCCGGAACGGAGATATCGCCGGAGGAAGATGGGCCACCGTCCGGATTGGGACGGGCGGGGCGGCCCTGGAAAAGAATGGGGTCGGAGGGGACGGTCAGCTGAATGGGGGCCTTGGTCTCCTGCTCCCCCTGGGGCAGCAGGGGCAGGGGGATGGCCAGACGCAGGCACAGCAGCAGCCAGGCCCAGCAGCGCCACCGGGCCCCATACCGGGAGCGGGTGGAGCGGGACACCAGGGAGAGAATCAGAACCACGGCGCTGCCGCCCAACGTCAGCGCGCCCAGCTCGGGCAGAAAATCAGGCATCGTTCTCTCCTCCACTCAGCTCGTCCACCAGTTGCTTCAACTCCTCTAGATCCCGGCGGGCCAGCCCCTCCCGGGCCAGAGCGGCCACGAAATTCTTGGGGGAGCTGCCGTACAGCCGGGAGAGCACGCTGCGGCTCTCGAAGGACTGATAGTCCTCCAGCTTCACCAGCGGAGAATAGAGGTTGCCCCGTCCCTCCCGGCGCACGGACACAAAGCCCTTCTCCGCCAGTCGGGTCAGGTAGGTGTTGATGGTGTTGGGCGCCCAGTGAAAGGGCTCCAGGCTCTGTTCCAGCTGAGCCCGGGGGGTGTCCGGCCCTGAGGCCCACAGGGCCTTCATGACCTCCAGTTCGGTGTCAGGCAGTCGTTTCATAGCGGGATGCTCCTTATCCTCTACAATTGTAGTTGTTAATTATATACTACACTTGAAGTAGATACAAAGCAAGTTACAGTGTGGTTACAGATCGCAGCAAAAAAGCCGGACAGCCCAAACGGCTGTCCGGCGGGAAAACGTATGGAATTAGAGCAAAATCTGACCGTTAATGTCCAGATGGAACCGCAGGTGGAAGAACTCCGCCGCCTTCCGGCATAGCACCATGCGTTGGAGGAAGATTTCGAAATAATCCATCACGGCGCACACCTGGGTGTTGATGGACAGGGAGAGAGTGACCGTCTTGGCGGTCAGGTCCAGCAGTACCTCGGAGCGCTCCACGGCGTAGTTGACCCGGTCGTGGATGTCAAAGCTGGTGATGTCGGCGTTGCGTACCCGGCTGCGGCGCACGTCGGTCTTGTCCGCCAGAATCAGGGCGGCGGCAATGGCGTTGACGGGGAAGGCGGTGGAGTCGTCGTGGTGGCCGATGGCGGTAATGACAGCGGCCACGTCGGAGGGCTCCATGCCCATGTTGTCCAGAATCCGGAAGGCCATGGTGGCTCCGCTGATGGCGTGGTCGTGGCGGTTGACCACATTGCCGATGTCGTGCATGTAGGCGGCAATGCGGGCCAGCTCCACCTCTCTGGCGTCATAGCCCAGAGCGGTGAGAATCCGGGCGGCCACGTCGGCACATTTGCTCACATGGGCAAAGGAGTGCTCCGTAAAGCCCAGGGCCAGCAGGGAGGCGTCCGCCTGTGTAATATAGGTGCGGATCTCCGGGGAGTTTTTCACATCCTGAAAGGTGACGTTCATGGTGACCTCCGTGATGTCAGCTTAGATCTGGGTGATGTCGTAGGGCGTGGTCTGGTAGACGTAGTAGTTGAGCCAGTTGGTGTAGAAGAGCTGGGCGGCGGAACGCCAGCGGACAATGGGAGCCTGATAGGGGTCGTCATTGGGGAAGTAGTGGGCGGGCACGTCGATGCGCAGCCCCTTCTTCACGTCCCGGAAGTATTCGTTGGCCAGAGTGTCCGGGTCGTACTCCGGGTGTCCGGTGATGAAGAAGCGGCGGTTGTCCTCACTCTTTACCGCAAAGACGCCGGCTTCCTTGGATACGGCCAGCAGCTCCAGCTCCGGCCGGGCCAGCACGTCCTCCAGCCGGTTCTCGGTGTAGCGGGAATGGGGCACATAGAACTCGTCGTCAAAGCCCCGGAACAGGGGGGACTGCTTCTTTATAATCGTGTGAGGGAAGACACCAAACAGCTTCTTGGGCAGGGAGTACTTGGGGATCCCATAATGATAGTAGAGACCGGCCTGAGCGCCCCAGCAGATGTGCAGGGTGGAATGAACATGGGTTTTGGTCCACTCCATAATCTCACACAGCTCATCCCAGTAGTCCACATCGGTGAAATCCAGATTCTCCACCGGAGCTCCGGTGATGATCATGCCGTCATACTTCCGGTCCCGAATCTGGTCGAAGGTGGTATAGAAGGAAGAGAGGTGGTCCGCGTCGGTGTTCTGGGAGACGTGGCTGGAGGTGTGCAGCAGCTCCACCTGAATCTGGAGAGGGGTATTGGACAGCTTGCGCAGCAGCTGGGTCTCCGTCACAATCTTGGTGGGCATCAGATTTAAAATGAGCAGGTTCAACGGACGCATATCCTGGTGGATGGCCCGGTATTCGGTCATAACGAAGATGTTCTCGCCCTCCAAGGTGGCGCGGGCGGGCAGTGAATCAGGGATTTTAATGGGCATGGCAGCCACTCCTACTTATTATATAATATGTATATAGAGAGTAGCACAAAAGGTGTCTTTCCGCAAGCGAGATTTTGGCAGATGAGTGTCCGCCTGATGTGGACGAAGAAAAAATGAAAAATTTGAAAAAAGGTGTTGACAAAGGAGGAATGTTCTGGTAGTATAGGCAAGCGCTCCAACGAGGGGCCCCACCGAGACCGGTCAGCACAAAAGAGTTTGAAAAAGCTCGAAAAAAGTGCTTGACAAGCGGAATCGAATGTGGTAACCTAGTTAAGCTGCTCGCGAGAGCGGCGCGCAGCACAGCAAAGTTTCTGCTGAAAGAACTTCAAAAAGTTTTGAAAAACTTGAAAAAAGTTCTTGACAAGCGAAACAAGCTGTGGTAAAATAAGCAGGTCGCTTGTGAGAGCGACATGCGATAGCCCCGGACGACCGGCGAATGAAAGAGCTCAAAAAAGTTTGAAAAAACTTGAAAAAAGCTCTTGACAAAGGAAAAACCGAGTGCTACAATAAAAACCCGCCGCGATGAGCGGTGTGCACCTTGTAAATTAAACAACGTGACAAACACGAAAAGCACCAGAAGGTGATGGTTGTTTTAAAGCTTTGAAT